>CAZEMU010000150.1:0-4200 GCA_964513315.1 uncultured Acidimicrobiaceae bacterium
GACTACGCGCTCGGGAGCTCGGCGCCCCAAAGCACCGGGTAGACCATCTGCTCGCCGACGCCCTTGAGCTCGGCCATGTTGCCTTCGCCGAAGTGCAGGTCGCCGCGAGCCGATGCGATCTCGCGGACGATCGATGACACGAGAATCTCGGCACCGTTGGCGAGCCCGCCGACGCGAGCGGCGATGATCACGTGGCGGCCGAACAGGTCGCCCGAGTCCTGACGGATTGCCTCGCCCGTGTGCAACCCGATCCGCACTCGAATCGCGCTCGATGGATCGTTGGTGGCGTGATCGTACAGCGCTTGTTGGATCTCGCTGGCGCAGATGATTGCTCGGCGAGCGCTGTTGAAGGTGACCATGAAGCCGTCACCTTGGTTCTTCACGATGAAGCCACCGTGGGCGGCGACGCGTTGCTCGATCAGATTGTTGTGCCAGGTCAGGATTTCGTACCAGCGGTGATCGCCCATGCTGAGGGCAAGCTCGGTCGAGGACTCGATGTCACTGAACATGATCGTGACCGTGTCGTCCGCGCTGCCGCTGGGCAGGTTGAGCTGCTGTCCGCCGAGGCTTGCGGCGAGCTCGTCCATGCTGGTGCGGCGAGTCTCTTCGGCGCCTCCGCCCCGAGGACGCACGACCGGTTCGTTCGAGGTTCGCGCTCCTGCGGGCACCGCCGGCATTGCGGGCGCAACCGCTGGTGGTGGAGCGGCCGGCGCGCTCGGCGGGGCGGCAGCCGGAGGCGGCACGGCGTTCGCTCCGTTGTCCGACGGAGGAAGCGTGGCGACGATGGTGCCACCGACATCGCGGCGAGTTGTCTCGCCGGTGTGGCGCGCTGGAGGTGGCTGCGGCGCTTCGAGCGTGATGGTCGTATCGCCGAGCGTCAGCGCGCTACCGGCGACCAACATGACGTCGCCTTCGATCCGCGCCTGGTTGATGAACGAACCGTTGGTGCTGCCGAGGTCCGAGACGATCACGTTGCCATCAGGGTTCGGGGCGAGGCGCAGATGTTGACGGCTGACCTTGTCGTCGGCGAGCAGGAGCCCATCGCACTCGCGCCCGACCACGAGCTGCTCGGAGATCACGAGGTAGAGCTGCGTGCGGTCCGGTTGGACCACTCTGACGATTGGATACATGGGCGCCTTTCCGGCCGCGAGCGTAGTGGGCGCTCGCCGGCCGGCCGATTCAGATGGCTGTCGACTTCCGACGGATGGCTCGGCTTGCGCCTCCGAGACCAAGACCGATCGCCGCAAAGGTCGTTACTGCAACCGGCACCGTTCGCTGGCCGCTCTCGCCGCCAACCTGGGTGTAGACGAACAGAGCGATGTCAACGATCGTGTCGCCGCAGGCGACCGACTGCTGATATTCGCCCGGAGCGAGGGTGGCCGCGTCGGCGGAGAACAGAATGCGGCCATCGTCGGTCTCGCCGACTCGAGTCAATGAAACTGCGCCAGGAATATCGATCGACGGGGTGTCGCACTCCGACGGCAGCTCGAGTTCGCTTCCGCCGTTGCGGTTGATTGCCGTCTCGACGGTCTCGGGAATGCGTTCCTCGTCAAGGTCGAGGACCTCGTCGTCTTCCTCCGGCTCGGGCGTCGGCTCTGGAGTCGGTTCCGGAGTCGGCTCGACGGTCGGCTCTGGAGTTGGTTCGGCCGTCGGCTCAGGGGTTGGCTCCGCAGTTGGTTCGGGAGTCGGTTCGATCGCTGGTTCCGGACTCGGCGTCGGCGCTGGATCAGGGTCCGCTAGCGGCACGACGGCCGGCGGGACCGGCTCGGCGATGGGCTCGGGTTCCGGCTCTGGCTCCTCGGGTACGAGACTCAGGCAGAACGGCGCCTGTCCCGGGCCGTTGAGCACAAGGATCGAGTCCGCGGGAGCGAGTGCGGACACGAAGATCGTGGCGCCGCTGTCGATCGTGTAGGTGCTGCCGCCAAGATCGTCAGGCCCAGATCCGTTCACCGAAACAGCACCGACCAGGATCCCGTTTACGGTCACATTGACCCGAGGCTGTTCGTCAACGCACTCGACGGTCCAGTCGATGAGGATCGGAATCGACCCGCTGTTTCGCTGAACGCAGTCGTCGGGAGCCGAGACAGCTTCAACGCTGATGTTGGTCGCAATCGTGTCGGGGCTCGCTGGCGTCACCAGCACGGCGCCCGAACCGGGAGCGACGGCGAAGCCAGCTGCCGGGTCGATGTCGCCCGCGACAACGGTGTTGGCGAGATCGAGCGTGCCGGAGCCGCCGACTTGGGCGATTCCTACCGCGACTCGTGTTTCGTCGATGCATTCAACGTCGACGTCCACCTGGATCGTGCACGGCGCTGGCAGAACAAAGGTCTGCGGCTCTTCCTCGCCACTGAGCTGGAAGATGACCGGGTGCACCACGTTGGACTTGTCGTCGTCAGCGACGACGACGGTTGCGCTGCCGTCGAAGGCAACGACGTCGCCATTCACGGTGACCTCGTCGACATCGACGCCGTTGGTGCCGAGCTCGATCGTGATCACGCCGCCGGCCGCACACGTCGCGTCGGCGAAGACGCTGCACGACGGGATGGGACCGGTTGCGGCGGGGGAGTAGTTGACGACGTAACCGAAGTCTTCGGGGCCGGGGCTTGCGAACACCACGCCTTGGCTGATGCTCACCTCGAACAGGTCGTCTGCATCGACTGAGGGTCCGGGCGTGAGCGCAACCTCGTCAGGTGACACGTCGTAGATGTAGAAGTCGTTGTCGGGGCCGGTCACCGAGGTCCACACTGCGACGGGAGCGTCGGTACGACACTCGAGCTGCCAGGTGACATCGATCGTGCAGTCGAGGCCGCTGTAGGAGACCTCTTTGGTCGCTTCCGTCGAGTGGGGCGATGTGGTGTCGACGAGATAGACCTCGGAATCGTCGTTGGCGACGATGCGCAAGGCCGTGCCTTCGTCGATGTCGTAGGTGCCGTCGACAGCCGGGACACCGACGCTGTCGGTGTCTTCGAAGTAGCGGGCCGACGGAGACGGCGTCGCCGCAGCGCCAGTGATCTCAAGCGTGGGCTGACCGCTGACGCACTCGAAGCTGACCTCGAAGGTGCAGGTCGGCACGTCGTAGATGACGACGCGACCGGTTGCGGGATCGTTGATCACGATGTCGGCGGGCGCAATCCCCAGGGCGAAGTCGTCGCCGTCGTCGGGATCGAGCGTCACCCGGACCTTGTCGCCGGTCGGCTCCCAATACCAGCCGCTTTCGCTGTTGAAGGGTGACTGGTCCTGGCCGAACTCGGTTCCAGCATCGCCCGTCGTGCCATCGGCAATGCCGACATCATCGAGGCCGACACCGGTGGTGCCCGGGTCGAGGTACATCACCGGGCTGCCAGCGACACACACGGGCGCGTTTACCTTGACCGTGCAGTCGAGGCCATCGAAGGTTGCGGTCGTGTCGCCGTTGACGAGGACGTTGTCCGTTTCGCCGTTCGACTCGACGGTGAGATCCGTCAGCTCGGCAATGGGGTACGACCCGTCGCCGCTGGCTTCGGTGCCGTTGTACGTCGCTCCACCCGCTGGGGTTTCATCTGCGCCGGTGATCGTCAGTGTCGGAACCCCCGACACGCAGTCGAACGATGCGCTGAGTTCACAGCTGGGGACGGCGAACGGGGCGCGGGTCCCCGTGATGTGATCGTTGATCGATAGCCCGGGTACGCCGACGCCAGAGACGACGAGCGAAGATGGAACGTCGGGGTCGATGTTGACGTGGACGATTGAGCCGGTCGGCGTGTAGGTGATCGTTTCGCCGTTGAAGAACTGCAGGGGCGCGTCGATCTCATCGTTGGTGAACTGGAGGGCGTAGGCCGTTGTGTTGCCGGGATCTACCGTGAGCTGTGGTGAGCCGCTCACACAGGTGACGGGACTCACTTCGACCAAACAATCGATCCCGGCAAAGGTCGTGCCGATGCCGTTCGAGGCTCCTTGCCACGCGACCTTGGGTACCACCACGACGCCGTTCGTGTCGTTTGCGGTGGCCGTCACGTAGTAGGCGAACGGGCCGTCCTCGGGTCCGTTGTTCGACGTCAAGAAGCTGTAGTCCATCGAACCGGATACGACGTTGTCGTCCATGACGTAGGGGTCGTCGAGAACCGGTGCGACCGAGATGCCGCTGATCGCAGCGGGAGTGCCAGTCGCATCGGCGACGATCGTCGGCACCCCGAAACGAGCAGCCTCCCCAGAGTCGCCTTC
>CAZEMU010000150.1:4300-9306 GCA_964513315.1 uncultured Acidimicrobiaceae bacterium
CAGAGTCGCCTTCGAGGCCGTAGTAGCTGAGGCACTCGTAGGTCGCCTCGATCACGCAATCGGGAAGCGCGACGGTGGTCGACGAGGTCAGCGGCACCGTCCCGGCGAAGGACAGATCCTCGTTGTCGGCCACCAGGGTGATGGATGGGTTCGGGCCACTGGGGAGGTCGAGGGTGCGAATCACACCGGTGTCCGTGATGACCCGGTACTTCCCGATTTCTGATGGCAGCAGCTGGTTCGCTGCCTCGATCCACGGCACGTACACGCCCGGTGCAGGATCGTGCACCGACTGCACATTGAAGCCATTGGTGGCGGTGTTCCCGAGCGGCCCCGTGACCCGAATGGTCGGCACGCCGCTGACGCAGCTGGTGGCGACCTCGAGGTCGCAATCGATGTTGGTGATCGTGCCCGGTGTTCGGGCGTCGTTGCCGTTCAGGCCCTGGACAAGCACGCCGCTGTCGGCGGGCGCCGTTGCTGCGAGCGTGAGCGTCTGGCTCGCCATATCGTCGTTGCCAGGCGCCAGCCCGACCGTGTCATTCGGTGCGCCTGAGTCGAGCGTTGTGTCGCCAAGCGAGAGGGTGACTTCGGTCGCCGGAGTATCGGCGTAGCCCTCGCCACGTCCGATGAAGTCGCTGGAGACGCGAACGACTGGCGCTCCGCTCGCGCACTCGATCGCGGCGTCGAGCACGCAATCAGGGATCTCAACTGCCACGTTGTAGCCGGAATCGATGCCATCGCCAGCCGGCGTCACCAGCTCAACCTGGCCGGTCGACCAGTAGCCATAGTCCCCGGAGCCGCCACCCTCGTCTTCGCCTTCGGTCAGATAGGTGCCAATCCAATAGGTCGCCGTTGAACCGGGATCGAAGCTGGACAAGTCAGCGCTGAAGCCTCCGTCGTCGTACCACGGCTCGTAGGTGTCATCGAGGGTGGGGCCAAACACCATCGTCTCGAAGGGCATGCCACTTGGGAGGCCGCTGTCGGGCACGCCGGACAGCATGGGTTGCCCATTCACGCAGACCGCGTCGACGAAGAGCGAGCAGAAAGGTACGCCCGAGCCTGTCTCGCCGTTGAGAGACGGGTAGGGGATTGGCAGCAGACCCGCATCGTCGAGTGATGCGTCCAGGATCGTCAACTCAATGTCCGAACCGAAGTCGAGGTTGTGGAGGTTGTCGAACGCGTCAGCCAACAACTCGTCGCCATTCCAGATCAGCGGCCATTGGTTGTTGGCACGGTTGTCCGCCGGCTCTGGGCTCGCTCCGCCAATGTGGACGGCAACATCGAGCAGTCCATCAAGGAGCTCCTCGTTGTCATAGCCGCCGTCCGTATGAAGCATCAGCGAGCCTTGTTCGCAGAATAGTTGCGGTGCGACGCATGCGTAGTCGCGTTGACTGTCGTGCCAATACGTCTTGGTCGAGTCGACGACCGGCCCATCGCCGCCGATGACAAAGAAGCCGTTCTGCACCACGATGTTCTGGGGCACGAGCACAGCAGCACCGATGGCGTCGTTGTAGACACGCACACGGAACCAATCGGCACCGTTGTCGTAGTAGTCGGCATCGGTCGCATATGTCGCAACTTGCTTGCCGTCGGCTGCAGTCTGGAATCCCACCAACTCGGTTGTGCCGAAGCCGTTGCCGAGGTTCGATGTCACTTCGAGGTAGATGCCGTTCGACAGCTCTGATGGCAGGTGCTGGCTCGACAGGTCGCCGAGTGTCGCGGTTGCGGTCGGACAATCGAGTACGAAGGCAGCCTCGCACTCGGTGCTCATCCGTTGAGCTGGGCTGCTATCGAACACGTACGCGTTGCCATCGGCATCAAGGTTGCCGGGGAACGTGATCTTGACGGTCGCTGTCCAGTCGCCTCGTTCAAGCTCGGTTGGTGCCCATGTTCGGTGGTAGCCCCAGCTGGAGCCGACTGTTGTTGCGTCTTCGGTGAATTGCTTCACCACCGGGTCAGCCGCGTCGTTTTCAACGAATGTCGTCTCGATCTTTGGGGAGCCGTTCGCGGCGGTGCCGCCGAAGATCGTCACGCTGTGGTCTGCGGCGCATGTCCACTCCCAGCGTGGAGCGCACTGATCGCCTGCTTCGCATGGATCAGAGTCGGCATCGTCACCGGACCCGGCTGAATCGTCGATGTCTTCGGGAACGCATGGCGTATCGCCAGTTGCGAACGCAGGTGCCATGTCGAAAACGGCGACATTGCGGTTGTGGAGGGTGATTTGCACTTCAGCGGGCAAATCGGTCACGTCTTCGATGTAGGCCCAGAACTGCACGACTGCGTCCTCGGAATAGTTGAACATCGAGTTTGGGTCCTGGCCGACCACGTTCGTGGGCCCGCTGAACTCCTGACTCGCCACTGTTCGCTCTTCGGCGACGATGCTTACGAGGCCATCAATCTCTGCCGGGTTCGGCACATCATGCGCCCCAGGTGGATTGACGATGGTGCCCACGATCCATTGATCGACGGAACACGTCGCCTGGTCTGGGTTCATCCGGCTCACGACGTTGAAGCACGTGGCGTACTCGGCGCCGTCATGAGGACTGACATATCGAGTTTCGTAGGGATGGTTCTCAGCGAACTCGTCTTGGCGAACGCTGCAGTCTGTCGTGCCGGTTGGTGGCGGCGTCGACACACGACAGTCGTACGTGTTTGCGACCTCGTCGAAGAAGGGATCGAGGTTGAAAGCCGGCGCCGCTGTCCAGGTGCTGAGCTTCGTCACATCACAGTCCGAAGGACCCTCTCCGATTGCGTTTGGCGGACCCTCTGCGGTTGCGTTTGGCGCTGCGTCGCCGAGCACGGTGACGAGCCAGAAGAAGCTCGCCGTGGCGAGAAGGACAACGATCATCCAGCTGCGCCGTTTGAAATCGCGCGGCTGTTGGCCGAGCTTTCTGTGCACGCTCACACGTTTCGCCGTCAATTGTGTGGTTGGGACAACCGCCATTGTCCTGCTCCGCTCTGGTGCCAACCGCCGCAGGTGGTACTGCTCCACCGCCGACGTCGATCTGCCGCCTGTTTGAATTTTGGTCGCTTTACTCAGCTCGCCGCCAACGGTACGATCGGCGTCGGCGACATAACACTAGGCGGTAGAACCATGGCTCGTAAAGACACGAATCGGCAAATTGGCGCGAAATTCGGACCTCGAATCGCAATGTTCTTTGCGTTGTGCGCACTTGTGCTCACAAGCTGCGCCCAAGGCGGAGGTGGCGATCAGGTCCAGGTCTCCGCCGTCCTCAACGGCGTCGATATTGCCGACACCGAACCGAACGATCCGGTCACGCTTGTCGATGACGAAACCGCACAACTTGAGCTGACGATGGAAAACGTCACCAGTGAGTCGGTGACCGTCCGATTCGTGCGCTTCGAGGGCGAAGTCCTCGACATGACGTTCCTTACCTACGACACCTCGATCCGTGTTGAGCTCGCTCCCGGCGAGACCCGTGCGATCCCGCCGGTCCTGCTCGACTTCTACGACCTCGGCGGCCAAGCAACCGGCTACCTCCGTGGCCACGTGCAACTCTTCGACGAAGCGCGCGAGATCATCGGTTCACAGCCGGTGTTCCTCGATGCCGACGGTGACGGCTTCTCCACGCTCGCATGGTTCAACCTGCTGCTTCTTGTCGGCACCGCCGGCGGTCTGGGATGGAACCTCATGCGTCTGGCGCAGCGTCGACTTCCCTCGAACCGATTCGTCCGTGCGCTCCGCTTCCTCGCGATCGGCGGCGGCGCGGGCTTGACCCTCGCGGTCGCATTCTCGACGCTCAGCCTGTGGCCGCTCGGCACGTTCGCTTGGATCCTGTTCACCGTGGTCGGTGCGATCATCGGCTACGCCGTCGGCTTCATCCTTCCTGGCGCCGACGATGATCTCGACGACCTGCTCGACGAGCAAGACGTGCTCGACGCAGTCATCGACGAAGAAACCGAACTCGTCCTTGAGGGCGACAAGCGGGCCACCGTCAAGCTCGACTGACAACGCCGGGCGAGCGGCTCCAACGTCGAGCGCTCACGCCGAGAACTCAACCCAAAACGGCGACGCCCCGCCGGTCCCCTCGAAGGGAGACCGGCGGGGCGCCAAGCCGAAGTTTGTTGTCGACAGATCAGCTCAGGTCGAAGCGATCTGCGTCCATGACCTTGGCAAACGCCTTGGCGAAGTCAGCGGCGAACTTGTCGCCTGCATCGTCAGCGGCGTAGACGTCGGCGATTGCACGCAGGATCGAGTTCGAGCCGAACACGAGATCGTTGCGAGTTGCCGTCCACTTGGCGTCGCCGCTGGCGCGGTCCTTGCCTTCGAAGACGCCCTCGTCGCTGGTCGACTCGGTCCATGCGGTACCGACATCGAGCAGGTTGACGAAGAAGTCGTTGCTGAGCGTGCCGACATTGTCGGTGAGGACACCGTGGCCGTCGGTGCTGACACCGAGGACGCGGAGGCCAGCGACGAGCAGCGCCATCTCGGGAGCGTTGAGGCCGAGCAGCTGTGCCTTGTCGACGAGCAGGTGCTCAGCGACGTGGGCGTTGCCCTTGCCGAGGTAGTTGCGGAAGCCGTCCCAGCGAGGCTCGAGCCATGCGAAGCTCTCCTCGTCGGTCTGGTCCTGGGTGGCATCGCCACGGCCGGTGCTGACGTCGACCGAGACCGAGCCGCCAGCGGCAGCTTCGACGGCAGCAGCGCCGCCGAGGACGATCAGGTCGGCCATCGAGCAGTCGAAGCCAAGACCAGACTGGACACCCTCAAGGGCGCCGAGCACACGGTCGAGCTGCTCTGGGTTGTTGGCTTCCCAACCACGCTGTGGCGACAGGCGAATGCGGCCACCGTTGGCGCCGCCACGCATGTCGGACTTGCGGTAGGTCGAAGCCGACGCCCAGGCAACCGACACCAGGTCGGTCACGCTCACGCCAGCGCCCATGATGGCTTCCTTGGCGGAAGCGACCTGGTCGGCGCTGAGTGCGGAGCCAGCAGGAACCGGGTCCTGCCAGATGAGCTCTTCGGCCGGAACCTCGGGGCCGAGGTAGCG
>CAZEMU010000151.1:0-2500 GCA_964513315.1 uncultured Acidimicrobiaceae bacterium
GCGCCTCTGCGCCCGGAGCGCTCGTCAGCCATCCGGGGAGAGTATCGGCGCCACTCATACCTTCACGCGCTCTTGGGCGTCAACTGCGTCACGCCGCTCCCAAGATCGAGGGGCACGCACGGCCGGCTTCAGCCTCGGCGTAACGGCAAAACGTACAAAGGCCCCCACTGCTGGGGGCCTTTGCTCTTTGATTTCGCGAGCTACAACCCTTGCGGGGAGCTCAGCCCAACCCTGACGGGTTGCTATTCGAAATCCGGCGGCGACCTACTCTCCCAGGGCGTCTCCACCCAAGTACCATCGGCGCTGAGAGGCTTAACTTCCGTGTTCGGAATGGGAACGGGTGGGACCCTCTCGCTAACACCACCGAAAAAGGTGAGTGTCCTTGTAGAACTGAACAGCGAGCACGAACTTCATAACGGGTTTCCTGACCTCGATCTCAGAGTCTTGACAACTCAAGGATCGCGGAAATTCAAGCCCTCGGCCGATTAGTACCGGTCAGCTGAATGCGTTACCGCACTTACACTTCCGGCCTATCAACGTGGTGTTCTGCCACGGGCCTTACCTGGTTAACCCAGTGAGAGATCTCATCTTGGAATGGGCTTCCCACTTAGATGCTTTCAGCGGTTATCCCGTCCGTAGGTCGCCAACCAGCCATGCCCTTGGCAGGACAACTGGCACACGAGAGCTACGTCCACCCCGGTCCTCTCGTACTAGGGGCAGCATTCCTCAAATCTCTTCCGGCTACAGAGGATAGGGACCGAACTGTCTCACGACGTTCTAAACCCAGCTCGCGTACCGCTTTAATGGGCGAACAGCCCAACCCTTGGGACCTGCTTCAGCCCCAGGATGCGATGAGCCGACATCGAGGTGCCAAACCTTCCCGTCGATATGGACTCTTGGGGAAGATGAGCCTGTTATCCCCGGGGTACCTTTTATCCGTTGAGCGACGGCGCTTCCACACGCGACCGCCGGATCACTATGTCCTACTTTCGTACCTGCTCGACTTGTAGGTCTCGCAGTCAAGCTCCCTTATGCCATTGCACTCGAAGACTGATTGCCAACCAGTCTGAGGGAACCTTTGAACGCCTCCGTTACTCTTTGGGAGGCGACCGCCCCAGTCAAACTACCCACCTGACACTGTTCCCGATCCGGATTACGGACCAAGGTTAGATGTCCAACGTACGCAGGGTGGTATTTCAAGGTTGACTCCACCAACGCTAGCGCGCCAGTTTCCTAGTCTCCCACCTATCCTACACAACGCAAATCAAACACCAATATCAAGCTATAGTAAAGGTCCACGGGGTCTTTCCGTCCTTCTGTAGCTAACGAGCATCTTTACTCGTACTTCAATTTCGCTGAGTCCATGGTTGAGACAGTGGGAAAGTCGTTACGCCATTCGTGCAGGTCGGAACTTACCCGACAAGGAATTTCGCTACCTTAGGACCGTTATAGTTACGGCCGCCGTTTACTGGGGCTTAGGTTCAGAGCTTCGCCACAAGTGGCTAACCCGTCCCCGTAACCTTCCAGCACCGGGCAGGCGTCACACGGTATACGTCGTCTTACGACTTAGCACCGTGCTGTGTTTTTAGTAAACAGTCGCTTTCCCCTAGTTTGTGCCTCCTCTTCGGGCTATAAACCCTAATGAGGACATCCTTATCCCAAAGTTACGGATGCAATTTGCCGAGTTCCTTAACCATGGTTCACTCATACACCTTAGTATTCTCTACCTGCCCACCTGTGTTGGTTTGGGGTACGGGCGCTATGAGAGCTCGCTAGCAGATTTTCTTGGAAGCATGGGGTCAACGACTTCGTCTAATTCGACTCGGCATCGTGTTTCAGCCTTAAGAGGAGCGGATTTACCTACGCCTCGGCCTACGCACTTACCCCGGGACAACCATCGCCCGGGTTCGCATACCCTTCTCCGTCCCTGCATTGCTGGCCGCTCCATCGTGGGTCCATTCCTCTTGGTCCCGTTAAATGGGACCAAGCATCCTGTTAGCAACAATGGTTAAGCCGGGGCGCGCTCACAGCGGTACAGGAATATCAACCTGTTATCCATCGACTACGCCTTTCGGCCTCGCCTTAGGTCCCGACTCACCCTGGGAGGAATAGCCTTCCCCAGGAACCCTTGGGCTTTCGGTGGAAGGGTTTCTCACCCCTCTCTCGCTACTCATGCCTACATTCGCACTCGACCACGCTCCACGACAGCTTCCGCTGCCGCTTCTGTGCAAGATCGACGCTCTGCTACCACGCCACTCATCCCCGTAGGAATGGCGGCATCCGCGGCTTCGGCGGTGTGTTTAGCCCCGTTACATTGTCCGCGCAGGATCACTCGACCAGTGAGCTGTTACGCACTCTTTCAAGGGTGGCTGCTTCTAAGCCAACCTCCTGGCTGTCTATGCGATCCCACATCGTTTACCACTTAACACACACTTTGGGGCCTTAGCCGGCGGTCTGGGCTGTTTCCCTCTCGACCCCGAAGCTCATCCCCCGGGGTCTC
>CAZEMU010000151.1:7500-9275 GCA_964513315.1 uncultured Acidimicrobiaceae bacterium
CGAGGCCGAACATGAGTCGCCCGCCTGACAGGTGATCGACTGAGGCGAGGGACTTGGCCAAGACGGCGGGTTGGCGCTGGGGCAAGATGATGATGCCGCTACCCAGCTTGATCGTCTCGGTCGCTGCGGCCAGATAGGCCAGGGCGGCGGCGCTGTCGACGAAGTCGGTTTCGGGAGCCGCAGGCGATGGCGGTGCCTGGGGATCCGGCAACACGATGTGTTCGCCGGTCCAGACCGAGTCGAACCCGGCCGCTTCCGCCGCTTGAGCGACGGTGATCATGACGGCCGGATCGGCCATGGGTCCGAAGTTGATACCGAAGAGGCCGAGGGCCGGTGTCGATGCCATGGAGCCAGCATGGCAGGCTGGCGTCGATGAGTTCTCACCCGGATCCGCTCCTCGCCCGTGTCTCGGCTGGCCTCGATTGGCCTGCATGGGAGTCGTGGGATGAGCGAGCGGCGCCGATCGCTGCGCCGGGAGAAGCGGCGGGGCCCGTCAACACTGCGGAGCGCACGGCCGAGGTGCAGCGACGCCGAGCGTTGGCTCGCACCGTGGACCGGGGCGGCCCATGGCTCGAGCTCTTCGACGACGACGTGGCCGCACGCCTGGCTGCCCAGGCCGACGCGGACCTGGGGCCGCTGGCGATGGACACGTTCGCGGTCAAGGGACTCTTGGCGCTCGAAGGCAGGCGCACGACCGCTGGAAGTCCGGTCCGCGTCGATGCACCGCTTGAGACGGCCACGGCGCCGATTGTCGAGATGCTGCGCAACGCTGGCGCGACGGCGCTTGGAACGGTCACGCTCCACGAGTTCGCGTTTGGCGTCACGGGCGTCAACGAGCACGCGGGTACGGCGCCTAACCCGGCCGCCCCGGATCGAGTGCCCGGAGGTTCGAGCAGCGGAAGCGCGTCGGCGGTCGCTGGCGGCTCGGCTTCGCTCGCGATCGGTACGGACACGGGCGGCTCGGTGCGGATCCCGTCGGCGTTCTGTGGGATTGCCGGGTTCAAACCGGCGCACGGGACTTATCCCGCCGACGGCGTCTTCCCGCTGTCGACAACGCTCGACCACGTCGGTTTCCATGCACCGCGGGTGAGCGACTTGGCTCGCATTCACTCGGCGCTTGGCTACGCGACGTTGCCAGCTCCCTCGGGGCTGCACATAGGGGTTGCTCGCAGCGATGTCGAGGCCGCCGATGACGACGTCCGCCAGGCGATCGAGTCGGCGATTGACCGACTCGCAACGGCAGGTGCGACGGTCGTTGACGTGGGTTGGCCCGACGCGGAGCAGACGTTCGTGGCCAGCACCGGGATCATGTTCAGCGAAGCAGCGGCGATTCACGCTGCGCAGCTCGCCGAGCATGCCGATCGCTACGGCGCGGACATTCGGGCGCGGCTCGAGATGGGTGCCGCGCTGACGGGACCGCAGGTGGCGGCGGCGCATCGCCTGCGCAGTCAGCTGATCGGCGAGGTCCAGGCGACCTTGGCCGGCGTTGACGTCATTGCGTCGCCGACGGTGCCGATCGTTGCGCCGCGCCTTGTCGATGCCGCTGACCCTGCGTTGGCGCCTCGGATCGTGGCCAACACGCGACTCGGCAATGTGGTCGGGCTTCCGGCGCTGACCTTGCCTGCGCCCACCGATGGTGCGCCGATCGGGTTGCAGCTACTCGGTGCGTCGAACGCTGAAACGCTTGCTTGTGGGGTGTGGGCCGAAGACATGCTCGCCGGCTAGCCGTCCCTGCGGGGGAAGCGAACCGCGTGCCGGCGGGTTTCAGCTGCGAT
>CAZEMU010000152.1:0-9087 GCA_964513315.1 uncultured Acidimicrobiaceae bacterium
TGGTGTCGGAGGGGGGACTTGAACCCCCACGCCCTTAACGGGCACTGGCCCCTCAAGCCAGCGCGTCTGCCAATTCCGCCACTCCGACGTGGCCATTCAGTTGTATGAACGGAAGGTGATGCTACCGCTATCGGCGCGAGTTGCGCACCGAGATATCAGGTATCGAGCAGCAGCGCCAGTGCGAGCGTCGAGAAGCCAAAGATCAGCGACAAGACGACCGTAATGCGGTCCAGGTTCTTCTCGACCACGGTTGAGCCAGCTGCAGTGCTGCCCATGCCCGCGCCGAACATGTCGCTGAGACCACCGCCACGGCCGCTATGCAGCAGCACGAGCACGATGAGGCCAAAAGCGGCGATGACGTCAATCGGAATCAGAACCCATTCCACGTCGGACAAGTTATCGGAGTGAGTGGCCGCTTCCTCGGCACGTGACGAGTCGCACGACAAAGGCCTTCGCGTGTCTTCAGCCGGTCCGGCCCGGTCGTTGCGCTGCGGGCGTATCGTGGAGGCTCCCCCACGAAGGCGACGACATGTCCCACCCCGACGCATCGCACGATGGCGATGCTGAAGCTGCGCCGAAGCAAGGCGCTAGCTTCACCGATCTTGGCCTCAAGGCCGAGCTGCTCAGCGCCCTCAGCGAGCTTGGCTACGAAGAAGCAACGCCGATCCAGCGCCAGGCGATTCCTGAGCTGCTCACGGGCCGAGATCTGATCGGGCAGGCCGCGACCGGTACCGGCAAGACCGCCGCATTCGCCTTGCCGATCCTGGAACGCATCAGCCGTAACGACGCTGCGATTCCGCTGGCACTCGTCATCGTGCCGACCCGTGAGCTCGCCGTGCAGGTGAGCGAGGCGTTCTTCAAATACGGCCGCAAGTCGCAGGTCAAGGTTGTGCCGGTGTTTGGTGGTCAGCCGATTCAGCGGCAGCTCCAGGCCCTCAAGCGTGGCGTGCATGTCGTTGTTGCGACGCCCGGCCGTGCGATCGATCACATCAAGCGTGGCTCGCTCGATCTCGACGCGATCCAGACCGTCGTGCTCGACGAGGCCGACGAGATGCTCGACATGGGCTTCACCGAGGACATCGAGTCGATCCTCGAGGCCACGCCCGACACCCGCCAGACCGTTCTGTTCTCGGCGACCATGCCGCCTCGTATCGCCAAGATCGCCGAGACATATCAGACCGACCCAATCACCGTGAAGATTGGGCGAGGCACGGGCGACGCCAATCCCAACGTCCGCCAGTCGGTCTACATGGTCATGCGGGCCCACAAGGCCAGCGCCCTCGGCCGCATCCTCGATGTCGAAGCGCCGAGTTCCGCGATCGTGTTCTGTCGCACCCGCACCGAGGTCGACGAGCTCACCGTCACCATGAACGGCCGGGGCTACCGCTCCGAAGCACTGCATGGTGGCATGGATCAGAAGCAGCGTGACCGGGTCATGGCCCGCCTCCGCGACGGCACTGCCGAGATCTTGATCGCAACCGACGTTGCCGCCCGAGGCCTCGACGTCGATTCGCTCACCCACGTCGTGAACTACGACGTACCCGCAGCTCCCGAGAGCTACGTCCACCGCATCGGCCGTGTCGGTCGCGCCGGCCGCGAAGGGGTGGCGATCACGATCGCCGAGCCTCGCCAGCGCCGCCTGCTGCAGAACATCGAGCGGCTCACCAAGCAGAGCTTCACCATTGAGAAGGTCCCGTCGGTCGCCGATCTACGTACGAAGCAGATCGAGATGACGGTCAATGCCATCCGTGATGCGCTCGCCGAAGACGACCTCGACGATTACGACGCGATCTTCGAACAGCTCGACGCCGAGTTCAAGAAGACCGACATCGCTCGAGCGGCCCTCAAGCTCGTCCACCGAGCCCGTGGTGCCACGATCGATGACCAAGAGATCCCCGACGCCTCGGACTGGAAGCGCGGCAAGGACCGCGGCCCGAAGGGCAAGGGCGGCAAGAAGAAGTTCAAGCGCGACGACCGACCTGGCAGCGGTCAACAACGTGGCGGCAAGGGCAAGGGCGGGCGCCACAACGATGGTGACCGTGGATTCATCCACGTGAACGTTGGTAAGAACGCTGGACTTCGCCCCGGTGACCTCGTCGGCGCGATCGCCAACGAAGCCGGACTTCCGGGCAGCGACATCGGTCCGATCCGTATCGCTAATCACTACGCCGTGGTCGGCGTCCCCGAAGGTGCTGTCGACGACGTCGTCCGCAACATGAAGCGCACGACGATCCGAGGCAAGCAAGCCCGGCTGCGCCGCTACGTCGAATAGGAGCTACTTCCAGCCGCCCCACGGGATGGTGACCTCGGCGCCATCGATTACGCAATGGTCGGGTGTGCCCATCGCTCGCCACGCGTCGATGTCAGGAGCGGTATCGGTGAGCGCTGCGACCAGCATCGTCCACGCGGTGCCGTGGCCGACGAGCACGACATCGTCGTGGCCCCGGAGCATCGAGCGCACCGTGATTGAGCGGACGGCATCGACGATTCGCTGACGAGTCGTCACCGCTGGTTCCCAGCCGAGCACGGCCGGAAGCTCAGGCTGCTCCAACGCAGCGCTCACGCGATCCTCGAAGTCGTCAAGCCAGGTAGCGGTGCGCTCTTGCTCTCGTAGGTCGTCGACGACTTCGTAGCTTTCGGGGCCGAGCAGGTCGGCTGTCTGGATGGCCTTTGGCTCGGGTGAGACGAACCACGCTGCGGTCTCAGGCAGCACGTCTGCTGCCCGAAGTTGGCCTACGGCATCGGGAGCGTCAGCACTGAGCCGCCATTCGGCGGCAGCCACGCGTCGGTCAACGAGGGCGGGCCCATGACGAACCAGATGTAACGCCACTTAGCCCTGAAGGCGGTACTGGCAGATGCGGGCGAACGACTCGGCTTCGAGGGATGCTCCGCCGACGAGGGCGCCATCGATGTCCTTCTGCGACATGATCTCGAACACGTTGGTCGGCTTCACCGAACCGCCGTATTGGATGCGTACGCCCGCTGCGGCTTCTTTGCCCTTGAGCTTGGAGACGGTGTCACGAATCAGGCCGCAGACGGCCTGGGCATCTCCTGGCGTTGCGGTCAGGCCGGTGCCGATCGCCCAGATGGGCTCGTAGGCGATGACCATGGCAGCGACCTTGCCGCCGCCGACGCCGGCGAGGTTGGCTTCGAGCTGGCCGACGACCTTGGACTCGGTCGCGTCAGCGTCGCGCTCCTCTTGGGTCTCACCGACGGCCAGGATCGGGGTCATCTCGTGCTTGAAGACCGACTTCACCTTGGCGTTGACCTGTTCGTCGGTCTCGCCGATCAACTCGCGGCGCTCGCTGTGACCACAGATCACGTACTGCACCTGGAGCTTCGACAGCATCGGTGCCGAGATCTCTCCCGTCCATGCACCGCTGTCGTCCCAGTGGCAGTTCTGTGCGCCGAGCTTCATCGGGATGCCATCGGCGTCGAGCAGCGTCTGGATCGAGCGGATGTTCGTGAACGATGGGTGCAGCGTGACTTCGACGTTCGCGTGATCGTCTTTGTCGAGCTGATAGCTCAGCTTCTGCACCAACTGAATCGCTTCGAAGTGATTCAGGTTCATCTTCCAGTTGCCGCTGATGATCGGCATCCGTGCAGCCACGGGACTCCCTTTCCGGAGTGGTTAACGAGGACTCAGTGTGCCGAGTTACGGAGCGCTTCCAAGCCTGGAAGGTCGCCTTCTTCGAGCAACTCGAGCGACGCGCCGCCACCGGTCGAGATGTGGTCAAACTCGCGTGCCATGCCGAACTCGGCCACGGCTGCGGCAGAGTCGCCGCCGCCGACGACGGTGTAGGCACGGCTGTCCGCCATCGCTTGCGCGACGGTGCGAGTTCCGGCGGCGAACCGGGGGTCTTCGAACACGCCCATCGGGCCGTTCCAAAAGACGGTGCGGGCGTCGAGGATGTGGTCGGTGAACTCGGCCGCGGTGCCAGGTCCGATGTCGAGGCCCATCCAGCCTTCAGGCAGGTTGACGCCGGCCTGACGCACCTCTCCCCCAGCCGATGGGTCGCCGATCTTGCCGCCGGGGCCCATTGCGGTCAGGTCGTGCGGGACGATGATGCGCCCGTCAGCCCGCTCCAGCAGATCACGACAGGTGTCGATCTGGTCAGTTTCGAGCAGCGACGAACCGACCTGGTTTCCCTGGGCGGCCAAGAAGGTGAAGCACATGCCGCCACCGACGATGAGCTTGTCGCAGCGCTTGAGAAGTGCCTCGATGACGCCGAGCTTGTCGCTGACTTTGGATCCGCCGAGCACGGCGATGAACGGCTTCTTGGTGCGCTCGCGCATGCCGCCGAGTACTTCGACTTCTTTCTCGAGCAGGCGGCCAGCTGCCGAGGGCACATGCTGAGGTGGGCCTACGATCGAGGCGTGGCTGCGGTGCGACGCACCGAACGCATCGTTGACATAGGCGTCAATGCCGTCGATCAGCTCGGCGACGAATGCCGGATCATTGTCGGTCTCGCCGGGGTTGAACCGCAGGTTGTCGAGGACCTCGACGCCAGGAAGCAGCTCGTCGAGACGGGCGCGCACGGGCTCCATGTTGAGCTCGGGAACGACCTGTCCCTTGGGCCGGCCGAGGTGGCTGCAGGCGACAACGGTTGCTCCGGCTTGCTGAAGGAACCGCAGCGTCGGCAAGGCGGCTCGGATACGCAGATCGTCAGCGATCTCGCGGGTGCCGTCGGCACTCGTGCGCAACGGGACGTTGAAGTCGACCCGGCACAGCACGCGCTTGCCGTCGAGGTCGCCGAGATCTTCGAGACGTGGAACAGATGCAGTGCTCATGCGGCACCTCCGAGCTTGAGTGCGAGATCGACCATCCGGTTCGAGTAGCCCCATTCGTTGTCGTACCAGCCGACGATCTTGATCAGATCGCCGCCCATCACCATCGTCAGCGGTGCGTCAAGCACGCAGGACTCAGGCCGACCGACGATGTCAGACGACACGATCGGGTCGGTGTTGACGGCCAAGATCCCTGCCATCGGGCCATCAGCGGCGGCATGGAACGCCTCGTTGATCTCGTCGATCGTCACCGATCGGGACAGGTTGCCGACGAAGTCGGTGGCGCTTCCAGCAGGAACCGGCACACGCATGGCCATGCCGTCGAGCTTGCCGAGCAAGTGCTCGAGGACGACTCCGGTGGCCTTGGCCGCTCCGGTCGAGGTCGGGATCAGGTTGACAGCGCCAGCTCGTGATCGACGCAGATCCTTGTGCGGCGCATCGACCAGATTCTGGGTGCCGGTGTACGCGTGGATCGTCGTGATCAGGCCGCGCTCGACGCCGAACGCATCGTCGAGGACCTTGACCATCGGGGCGAAGCAGTTCGTCGTACACGACGCATTCGACACGACGACGTCGTTGTCTGGGTCGAGCGCATCGTCGTTCACGCCGATCACGACCATGGCATCGGCGTCACCGCTTGGCGCCGAGATGATCACCTTCGAAGCACCGGCCTCGAGATGCATGGCTGCCTGCTCACGCTTCTTGAACACACCTGTCGCCTCGAGCACAACATCGACGCCGAGATCCGACCACGGCAGCTTCGATGGGTCCCGTTCGCTCAGGAACTCCATGCGATCACCGTCGACGATGAACGCGCCGTCCACCAGCTCGACGCTGAACGGTGCGTTGCCGTAGACGGTGTCGTACTTCAGCAGATGCCCCATGGTCTCGGGATCACCGAGATCGTTGACAGCGACAAAGTCGATGTCGGCGCCGCGCCGCTTCGCAGCACGCATGACATTGCGGCCGATGCGGCCAAAACCATTGATACCCACGCGGATCGTCACGTGAAGAACTCCTGTAGCTGAGGGGAAGTGCGGATGAGGTTCTCGAGCTGAGAGGTGCGCTCAGGTCCGCTCGACGTCGCGATGCGACACGCGTGGATGGTAGCCCTCGTCTTCGAGGTGCTCACGCAGCTTGCGCGCCGCCCACACCGAACGGTGCTTGCCGCCCGTACAACCGACGGCGATCGATAGATACGACTTGCCCTCGCGCTCATAGGCAGGCACGAGCAGGTCGAGCAGCGAATAGAGCCGATCGAGGAAACCCGGCGTGATCTCTTGGGACTCAAGATACGCGGCGATCTCGGGATCACGACCCGTCAGCGGACGCAGCTCTTCGATCCAGTGCGGGTTCGGCAGGAAGCGACAGTCGAGCACGAGGTCGACGTCGATCGGCAAGCCGTGCTTGTACCCGAAGCTCACGACGCGCACACTCATGGCCCGTTCTTCGGTGCTGGTCGAGAACTCGGCTTCGATCCGATCACGCAGCTGGTGCACGCTCAGATTCGAGGTGTCGATCACCATGTCGGCTTCGGCCCGCACGACGTCGAGTGCCTGACGTTCGGCTTCGATTGCCTCGACAAGCGGTAGCGAGCCGTCCCACGGGTGCGGTCGCTTGGTGCTCTCGTAGCGGCGCACCAGCGTTGGCGTGCTCGCTTGGAGGAACACGACCCGCAACCGACCCGATTCGTTGGCCCGCAGCATGCGCAGTGCGTTGCTGATCGCGGCGGCGTCTTCGCCACCACCGGCGACGAGTGCCATCCGGTCGAAGCGGCTGCCGGGATCGCCGGCCAATTCAGAGACCTTGGGGATCAGCGCGCTGGGGAGGTTATCGATGACAAACCAGCCGAGGTCCTCAAGAAAGTTCGCAGCTTGCGAACGTCCAGCACCGGACTGACCGGTGACGACAGCGAACTCCACGGCCCTAAGAGTACGACGAATCACACTCCTTGTACTGTGCAGTTTGGCCTACTTCTCAGAAACCCGAGTCTCGGAACCTGGGGCACGCCCCCAAACGCGCTACCGCTTGTCGGCCACCAGGACCAGCAGACGCGGAATCAGCGCAGCTTCTCGGTAGGTCTCGTTGCGAGCGAGGAAGCCCTCGGGCGGCGACGGTTCGATCATGCGCTGGAGCACCAGACCGGCCTCGATCATGGCGTTGAGGTAGCGGCTGAGCGGGCGATGCACGAACGGGATGAAGACGTCCTTCTGGACCTCTTCGATGGTCTCGGTCTCTTGCAAGTAGGGGCCGATACGCCAGTACCGCTCGGGCGGATCGAGCCATTGGTCGTCGATCCAACCGGCGCCCGGTGTCTGCAGCAGCGGATGGTTGAGCATGAAGACGAATCGGCCGCCGGGTCGCAGCACGCGAGCGGTTTCGGCCATCGCTTCGTCCATTGCATCGATGTGCTCGTAGACCAGGCACGCCAGGGCCGCGTCGAAACAGTCGTCGGGGAACGGAAGCTGGTCCGCTCCAGCGCGGGCGTACGCGGGCCCGCCGCCGAGCCGAGCGGCCTCGGTCGTTTGCGCGGCAGTCGGATCGACGCCGATCACCGAGTCGGCATCGCCACCAGCTGCCGTGACGAGTCGGCGAGCGATCTGGCCCTCGCCAGTGCCGACGTCGACGATCCGGTCACGTCCTGCGAGCAGGTCGATGGCCAGCGGGATGATCTGCTCTTCGTATTCGGCGTCGGCGCCGCTGGTGAACTCGCGTTGCCACCAGTCCGCATGCTGTTCCCAGAGAGGTGCGTCTTGTCCGTCACTCATCGGTTGCCTCCGGGGCAGTTGCGCCATCGGGATGGGCCTTGTCGTAGATGGCTTGGCCGACGGCGTCGGGCAACCAGCTGAGTTCCTGCAAGGTCGCAAGCGACGCGGCCTTGATCGCTCGGATGCCGCCCATCTCTTTGATGAGCCGCTTCCGCCGGGTCTCGCCGAGCCCAGGAATGTCATCGATGAACGACTTCTTCATGCGCTTGTTGCGCAGCTGGCGGTGGTACGTGATGGCGAAGCGGTGACTCTCGTCACGGATGCGCTGGAGCATGTAGAGCGCTTCGCTTTGGCGGGGAAGCATGATCGGATCACTTTGGCCCGGCACGAAAACTTCTTCGAACTGTTTGGCGAGAGACGCGACCGGGATCTCGTCTCGCAGACCGAGATCGTCGAGCACGCGAACCGCCGACGTCAGCTGGCCCTTGCCACCGTCGACAAGTAGCAGCTGCGGCGGGTACGCAAACTTGCCGCGCTCTTCGACGGGGCGTTCCCGGTCCTGCAGATAGTTCGTGAACCGGCGCCGCAGGACTTCTTCCATTGCGGCGAAGTCGTCGTTGCCTTCGACCGTCTTGATCTTGAACCGTCGATACTCGCTCTTCTTGGCCAGCCCGTCTTCGACGACGACCATCGAGCCGACGTAGTCGGTGCCTTGGATGTGGCTCATGTCGTAGCACTCGATGCGCAGCGGCGACATGGGCAGCCCCAGGTACTCCTGCAGCTCGTTGATGGCGCGGCTGCGACTGTTGTGATCGCTCTGGCGCTTCAGTCGGTGACGCTGGAAGGACTCGCGTGCATTCTGCGTGACGGTCTCGGCCAGCTCCCGCTTGTCGCCACGCTGAGGGATCTGGATGGTGACCTTGGAGCCGCGCTGCTCCCCCATCCACTCCTCGTACAGCTCTTGGTTCGCGGGCAGGTCGGGGACGTAGACCTTCTTCGGTTGACCGATCGGGTTGTCGTCGAAGTACAGCCGTTCGAGCACACGTGCGACGAGCTCGCCTCGGTCGAGTTCTTCGGCCTTGTCGACAATGAACCCCCGGCGACCGAGCACTCGACCCTTGCGGACATAGAACACCTGCACGGCGGCTTCGAGTTCGTCGTCGACGAGTCCGATGACGTCGAAGTCCTCGCTGCGAGCCCCGACCATCTGGTTCTTCTCGATGGCCTTGCGGACGCTCATCAGGCGGTCGCGATAGCGAGCAGCAAGTTCGAACTCGAGTTCGTCGCTCGCCTTCTGCATGTCGACTTCGAGCTGCTCGATGATCTCGTCGGTGTCGCCCTCGAGGAAGCGGATCAGCTGCCGTGTCAGCTCGCGGTACTCCTCGGCCGAGATCGCTTCGACGCATGGACCGGCGCACTTCTCGATGTGGTAGTCGAGGCACGGTTTGCCGAGCTTCTCGTGCCGGTTGAACTTGCCTGCGGTACAGGTCCGAATCGGGAAGGTCCGCAGCAGCAGATCGAGAGTTTCGCGAATCGCGTAGGCGTGGCCGTAGGGACCGAAGTACCGGTTGCCCTTCTTCTTCTTGCCGCG
>CAZEMU010000153.1:0-2513 GCA_964513315.1 uncultured Acidimicrobiaceae bacterium
TCGCCGAGGGCAGCGTCGACGAACTCAAGGACCGCATCGGTGGCGATCGCATCAGTGTGAGCATCGCTCGACCCGAGAATGTCGAAGCTGCCCGCAGTGCGCTCGCCGGACTGGTGACCGGCGCAATCGAAGCCGACCCTGATTCGCCGACCACGCTCACCGGTCCGATCCGAGCCGGCGGCGGCGTGCTACCCGAGGCGATCCGTGCCCTCGACGATGCCGGCGCCGAAGTCGTCGATGTCGAAGTCCGCCGACCGACCCTCGACGACGTGTTCCTCACCCTCACCGGGCGGCGAACCGAAGCCGACAGCGAGGAGGTCCCCGCATGACCACCCAACTCGCCCCCGAAGCCGCAATCACACCCCGAGGCAAGCCCTCGCTCATGGACGGCTGGCGCGACGCGTCGACCGAGGCTGTGCGTCACCTGCGCATCCTGCCCCGCAACCCCGAGCTGATCGGCTTCGCCACGATCCAGCCCGTCATGTTCGTGCTGCTGTTCGTGTACGTGTTCGGCGGCGCCATTCAAGTACCGGGCTTCGCCGACTACAACCAGTTCTTGATCCCTGGCATCTTCGCCCAGACGATCGTGTTCGGCTCGTCGTTCACCGCCGTCGGCTTGGCCGACGACCTGAGCAAGGGGCTCGTCGACCGGCTGCGCTCGCTCCCGATCGCCCGCTCAGCGGTGCTGATCGGTCGCACGTTCAGCGACATTGCTCGCAACGCGCTGACCTTCGCCATCATGTTGCTCGTCGCATTCCTGATCGGCTTCCGCTTCGAGGGCTCGCTGCTCGGCGCACTCGGCGGCACCGCGCTCATGCTGGCCTTCAGCTACTCGTTCAGCTGGATCCAAGCATTCGTGGGCCTGAGTGTCGGTTCGGTCGAAGCGGCCAACGCGGCGTCGTTCATCTGGATGTTCCCGATCACGTTCGTGTCGTCCGCATTCGTGGACCCCAACACCATGCCGTCGTGGCTGCAGCCGATCGCTGAACACAACCCGTTCACCCGGTTGGCCAACTCGGCTCGTGCGCTTTACAACGGCATCGACGCCGGCGAGAACCTGTGGTGGTGCCTGTTCTGGATCGTCGCCATCACGGTCATCTTCTCGGCGCTCTCAATCCGGAAGTTCTCCCGAGTCACCGGCTGAGTAGTCTCACCCCATGGCGATCACCGGACTCGACCACATCAACATCGATACCTTTCGGCCCGACGAGACGGTCGAGTTCTACACCCAGGTGCTCGGTCTCGAGAACCGTCCCGACCGTCGACCAGACTTCGGCTTCCCCGGCGCCTGGCTGTTCAGCGGCGACCGCGCGGTCGTGCATCTGAACTTCATCGACGAAGACGATCGCTTCGGTCAGCAAAGCGCGTTCAACCACATCGCGTTCGAAGCCAGCGACTTCGACGGCATGTGCGCCACGCTCGATGGGCTCGGCAAGGAGTACCGCACGTCGGTGCGCGACGAGATCAAGCTTCGTCAGATCTTCGTCGACGACCCCAACGGCGTCCGCGTCGAAATCAATATCTCTGGATAGTCGCAACGCAGATGCCCTTGCCGGGACCGCAGAGTCTTCACTGAGCGCAGCGTTTTCGAGCTTGCGAGAAAAGGCGGACTACCCGACTATCGACGGCCGCCGTCGACCAGGAACTGCTGGGCGGTGCATGCGGCGCCGTCATCGGCGGCCAGGAACAGCACCATCTGCGCGAACTCGTCGGGGTAGATGCGTCGCTTGATGGCCTGGTCGTTGAGCGTGCCTTCTTCGCCTTCGGGTGACCAGTGCACGTTGAGCTGGCGCTCAGTCGCAACCCAGCCAGGAAGCACGGTGTTCACTCGCACGTTGTCCGGGCCGAAGGTGCGAGCCATGGTGCGGGTGATGCCTTCGACGCCCGACTTGGCGATCGCGTAGCCGGGGAAGAAGTCCTCTTGCATCATGTAGCTGCTCGAGCCGACGTTGATGATCGAGCCGTTCTGCTGCTCGATCATGCCGGGCGCAACGGCTTGGATGGCGAAGAAGAAGTGGCGCAGGTTCGTGTTCAGCCGGTCGTCCCAGTAGTCGGCCGTCATCTCTTGCCAGGTGTGCCGCTCGTCGTTGGCGGCATTGTTCACGAGCACGGTGATCGTGCCCATCTCAGCGGTGACTGACGTGACGGCGGCTTGCAGTGCGTCGACGTCGGTCAGATCGACGTGGTGGAAGATCGGGGTGTGCGTGGCGCCGTCGGCCTCGCAGCGGGCGATGACCTCGGCGGCCTTGGTGTCGTTGATGTCAACAAAGGCGACACGACTTCCTTGGGCAGCGAACTGCTGCACGAGGGCAGCGCCGATGCCGTCGGCGCCCCCGGTGATGAGGACCGTTCGGTCAGTGAGCGATGGGTACGACGCATACGAAGCCATGCGGCCAAGCTAGAACCCGGTCACCACAGATGTGCGTCCTTCGGAGGATTCGTGTTGTCTCGGGACACATGCCAAGGTGGCGTATGTCGTTGGAGCTGTTTGATCTGACCGGGGACGTCGCTGT
>CAZEMU010000153.1:2613-9021 GCA_964513315.1 uncultured Acidimicrobiaceae bacterium
TGACGGCGGTGTGGGTGTGCTCGTCGGTCGCCGCTCGAGTCATGGAAGACGGCGGTCGGATCTTGAACATCTCGTCGCGAGCCGCCGACCAGACCGTCGTTGGTAGCGGGCACTATGCGGCCGCCAAGGCGGGCGTGAACTCGCTCACCAAGACGATGGCCAAAGAGCTCGGCCCTCGTATCCGGGTGAACTGCATCATGCCGGGGGCGGTGCCGACCGAGATCATGATGGAAGCGCTTCGGCTTGGCGACGATGATCTGCCCCAGCTGGAAAAGGCGCTCCGTCTGCCCGCCGGACGACTCGGCACGCCGACCGACCTCGGCGCCGCAGCGCTGTATCTGTGCTCACCGGGTGCCTCGTGGGTCACCGGCCAGGTCATCGGCATCGACGGAGGTATGTGATGAGCGAACTGACGACGACCCAGGTCATGCTCGAATCCCGCCCGAGCGGGGTGCCGGCGCCCGAGCACTTCCGACTCGAAACAACCCCATGCGAGCCGCTCGAAGACGGTCAGGTGCGGATCGAGGTGGCTGCGCTCGGCATCGATGCGTTCATCCGCACGGCGTTGAACGAAGGCAGCTTCCACCGCAACGTGCCGGTCGGGGGCCTCGTAAGCGCGCTCGGTGTGGGCGTCGTGACCGAGAGCCGGTTCGACGGACTCGAGGCAGGCGCCGAGGTCTTCGGTCCGATGGGTGCCCAAACGATCGCCACGCTCCCCGGTGCCGCCCTCCAGGCGATCGACGCGACCGACGTCGGGATCTCGGCCCACCTCGGCGCGCTGGGTCTGTCCACGGGCGTGACTGCGTATGCGGGCATGCAGGTCATCGGCCAACCCAAGCCGACTGACACCGTCGTCGTGACGGCCGCGGCCGGAGCCGTCGGATCCGTTGCCGCCCAGATCGCTCGCATCGCGGGCGCACGGGTCATCGGTATCGCCGGAGGCCCGCACAAGGCGGCGTTCTTGACCGATGACCTCGGCCTTGCAGCTGCAATCGATTACAAGAACGAAGACGTCGAGGCCCGCCTGCGCGAGCTCGCGCCCGACGGGGTCGACCTGTTCTTCGACAATGTCGGTAATCCGATCCTCGACATCGTGATCGATCAGATCGCCGAGCGCGCTCGCATCGTGATCTGTGGCGCGATCGCCCAGTACGGGAACATGGACGCCGTCGTTGGTCCGTCGAACTATTTACGCATCCCCGAGCGGGCGGCGACGCTGTACGGCTTCACCGTCATGCACTACGCCGACCACATCCCCGAGGCCATGGAAGCACTCCGCGGCTGGGTCATCGACGGCAGCCTGACGATGCGCGAGACCGTGCTCGACGGCATCGAAGCGTTCCCGAACGCGCTGATCACGCTCTTCAGCGGCGGCCACGTCGGCAAGCTCCTCGTCCGCCCGTAAGCAGTTGCGCTTCTCTGACACCTGCAACCGGTGACTGCTAGCGGTTGCCCCAGGTGTCGCGGTGGACGACCGTCTCGAGTGGTGGGCGCTTGGCTGGCTTGAAGTCGGTGCCGATCGAGTAACCCATCGTGATCAGCGCGCATTGCGTGACTTCGGCGTAGGGGATCTCAAGGATCTCGGCGGCCTGTTCTTCGAACATCAGGTGGATCGTCGTCCACGCGGTGCCAAGGCTGCGCTCGCGAGCTGCGAGCATGAACGACCAGGCGCCCGGCAAGATCGAGCCGAGCATCGAGGTCGTGGCCATGGTCGGAAGACCTTCGAGGCGACCGGGCAGGCACGGGATGAGCATGACGGGCACTCGGTGGAAGTTCTCGGCGAGGTACTCAGCTGAGGTCGTGACTCGGGCCTGTTGCGCAAGGCGGTCGGCATCGTCGCCCTGGTAGGCGGTCGCGGCGTTGCCTTCCATGTTGGCGTAGATCTCCCAGCCCTGGCGGTAGAGATCGGCGAGGCCGGCGCGCTTGTCTTCGTCGGTGACGACGAGCCATTGCCACATCTGGCTGTTGGATCCGGTCGGCGACTGGATTGCAGACTCGAGGCACTCGTCGATCACGGCCCGCTCAACCGGCCGATCGAAATCGAGCCGCTTGCGAACCGCACGGGTGGTGTGCAGTACCTCGTCGACGGACAGTCCGAGCTTTTCCATGGGGCGCCTCTTTCGTCTTGAGGTCCCGACAGTACTGGGTGGGTCGTTTGCGCCCGAAAGCGCATCGACGGTCTGGCTACTCGCGGAAGTCGAAGCAGATCTTGACGGCGCCGCGGCGGCCAGATTCGCTGGCGTGGCGCAGCGCGGCCTTGTACTGGCTCAGCTTGTAGGTCGCCGTGACGAGCCGCTCAAGTTCAGCCGTCTCGACGAGCTCGGTCGCCAGGGCAAAGGTGTGGGAACGTGTGCCGTCGGCGAGCTCTTCGGTGCCGTAGGTGTAGGCGCCGACCATCTCGGTCTCGCGATGCCACAGGGGAGCGAGGTCGACTTGGACTACGCCGGGCATGCCGCACACCACGACGCGGCCGCGGGGCCGGGTGATGGCGAGCGCGTCTTCGAGTGATGCGGAGCTGCCGACTGCGTCAATGACGACATCGGCGCCGCCGCTGAGCACGGTGCCGACCATGCGGCTTCCGGTGATGCGGCGCACGGAGCGGCGAACCTCGCCCGGCTCGCTGACCGTCGTGGCGCCCAGCTCGGAGGCGAGGCGGCGCTGCTCGGGGTACTTCGCGGTGGCGATGATCGCTCCGGCCTCGGTGTGCTGCTTGAGCGCAGCGATGATGGTGAGGCCGATCGTGCCGGCGCCGAGCACCACCACGGTGTCGCCTGGCTGCACGCCGGCTCGCAGCGCAGCATGGATGCCGCCCGCGGTTGGTTCGATCATCACGGCGGCTTCGTCGCTCATGCCGTCGGGCACGACGTGGAGCTGGCTTTCGTGCGCAATCATCGAGGTCGACCAGCCACCGCTCGTCGACTCGCAGCTTCCGATCTGCAGACCAGCTTCGAGGCGACCGCCGATGAGATGACCGTGGTCGCAGCCGTCGGCCGGGGCGGCGCCGTCGAACGGAGGTTCCTCGCCACGGGCTTCGTGGCCGAGCACGGCGTCGATGACGACACGGTTGCCGCCTTCGGTCATGCCGACGACTTCGTGGCCCATCACGAACGGGAACGACACCAGCGGTTCGAAGTAACGCGACGTGTGGCCGGACAGTGTCGAGAGGTCGCTTCCGCAGATGCCGGACAGCAATGGTGAGATGCGCTTCCAGCCAGGGCCGGGGATCTCGGGCTCGTCGACGTCGGCGAGACGCAGCGGTGCGACGAGGGCTCCCGTGGTCGGGGAGAGTCGCGACGTGATCATCGCCGCGGCGTATCGCGACTCGCGACGTTCGAACAGCAGAGCCTTCACGACAGCGAGGGTAGTGATCCGAACGACGAATAAGGGCGCCGAAGCTGGCGCTCGGGCGGGCAGACTGTTCCGCGATGGATGCCGCCGACGGACGCGACCTACTGAGTCACGTGCTGACCGCAGACGACCCCACCGATGGATTGTGGGATCTCGTCGACACTGGTCGAGCCGAACAGATCATCCCTGAGCTTCCCGCGCTCGCGCTCGAACAGGACCCGATCCACAAGCACAAAGACGTTCTGGCCCACACGATCGCCGTGACGGCTAAGACCCGTTCTGACCTGACGCTGCGTCTCAGCGCCCTGTTTCATGACATCGGCAAGCCAAAGACGCGCCGCTTCGATGAGCACGGTGTCACCTTCCGCCACCACGAAGCCGTCGGCGCCAAGATGGCCCGCAAGCGCCTGATCGCACTCGGTTATCCCGAAGACCTCGTCAACGACGTGACCGAGCTGGTGCGCTTGTCGGGCCGGTTCAAGGGGTACGCCGACGGGTGGAGCGATTCGGCGGTGCGCCGCTACGCCCGCGACGCCGGTCACCTGCTGGGCATGCTCAACGAGCTTGTCCGCAGCGACTGCACGACTCGTAACAAGCGCAAGCGCCTTGAGCTGCACCATCACGTGGATGAGCTCGAAGATCGGATCATTCGGCTCGCGGCCGAGGATCGCCGCAAGGCTGAGCGTCCGCTGATCGACGGCCAGGCCGTCATGGAACGGTTCGATGTTGGCCCGGGTCCGATGATCGGTCAGGCGCTCAAGTTCTTGCTTGAGCTCAAGCGTTCAGAGCCCGAGCTCGACTTGGCCGGTACCGAAGCCCGTCTCGACGAGTGGTGGCACGCCAACAGCTGATCGCGTCACGGGGTCACACAACGTTGCGTGCGTCGGTTAGTCGCCGGCGGACGCGGTGGCGGTCTCGTCGAGGTCGACGTCGAGATTCGCGTGGGCGGAGATACCGGTTGCCCGAGTCGGTGAAGCACTGTTCGCTTCGGCCTCGGCCGCCATGTCGACTTCGAGCGCAGCGGCGGCGCGGTCGTTGTCCATGATCTTGGCGAGGATTGCTTGGCCGGCCCGGTCGAAGTACTCGCGGTGGTCCTTGACGAACTGGTTCGATTCATTGAGCCCGTCGAGCATGCCGTTGAGCTTGGGGACGACGTAGCGGGCGAACAGGTCCCAGCTGCGAGTGTTCTCGGCTGGCGAGCAGAAGTCGTGCACGAAGCCGATCACCGTGCCGAAGCCACCCGACTTTTCGTACATGTCTAGGATGCGGGCGGCGACGTAGTCGGGATCGCCGATGATGTTCGGTGAGTCCTCGCCCTCGGCGAGTTCGGCGAAACACTGGTCGGCGGTGTCGTAGGCGACGCTGCCGGGTCGCATCAGGGTGCGGTGGTTGTATTCGTTGTGCCAGTGCATCAGCCCGTGCTTGGACTGCTCCTTGGCCTCGGCCATCGTCTCGCCGACGTGGAAGTTGATGACGACGCGCCAGTCGTCACGGCTCACCGTCGTGCCGTTCTTCTCGGCCGACTCCTCGGCGAAGCTCCACTGCGTCGACAGGGCCCGCAGGCCAGCGGTCGAGGTCGAGCCGAGCGACAAGATGCCGATGCCGTACTTGCCGGCCATCGTCATGCCCGACGGGCTGATCATCGAGGCGACAGCGAGCGGCAGTTCCTTTTGCACGGGAGCGTGCTGGAGCTTGGCGTCGTACATCTGGAACCAGTCGCACTCATACGTGAACCGCTCGCCGGCGAGCAGTCGTTGGAGCACGGCGACGCCTTCGTCTTGGCGATCACGAAGCAGCATCGGATCGAGTCCGAGCGTGTGCGCATCGGACGGCAACGCGCCGGGACCGGTGCCGAGCATGGCTCGTCCGTTGGTCATCATGTCGAGCTGCACGATGCGATTCGCGACGTGGAACGGATGGTGATAGGGGAGCGAGACGACACCGGTGCCCAGGCGGATGTTGCGGGTCCGCTCGCCCGCTGCGGCCAGGAACATTTCGGGCGACGAGATGACTTCCCAACCCGTCGAGTGGTGCTCACCGCACCAGAACTCGTCGTAGCCGAGCTTGTCCAGTTCTTCGACCAGATCCAGGTCCCGGCGGAGCTGGAGGATCGGGTTCTCACCGATCGGATGGTGGGGTGCCAAGAACGCGCCGAACCGGAGACCGAGATTTGCCATGGGCCAATACTGGTCCCTCTGAGCGGTTGCGTACCATTCGATCGTGACCAGAACGAGTACAGAGATCTTTGACGTGGCCGGCCGGGGCGCAATCGTGACCGGAGCGTCGAGTGGCATCGGCGAGCGCATGGTGCGGGTGCTGGCGGCGAACGGCATGCGTGTGATCGCTGCCGCCCGTCGACTCGAGCGCCTCGAGGCCCTTGCTGCCGAGGTCGACGGTGTCACGGCAATGCGATGCGACGTGACCGTCGAAGACGATCTCGAAGCGGTCGTCGCTGCCGCCTACGAAGAGTTCGGCCGCCTCGACGTCGTCATCAACAACGCGGGCATGAGCGACGCACCCATCAAGGCACACGAGGAGACCGCAGAGCAGTTCAGCCGTGTCATCGACATCAACCTGAACTCGTGCTTCCTGCTCGCTCGCTCGGCCGCTCGCGAGATGATCGCTCACGAGTCGTCCGGCTCGATCATCAACATCGCCTCGGTGCACAGCTTTGTGTCGTCCGCTCCGAACAACCAGGCCGCCTACGTCGCGTCGAAGACGGGGCTCGTTGGCCTCACCCGCGAGCTCGCCGGGCAATGGGCTCGCCACGACATTCGGGTGAACTGCATCGCCCCGGGCTACTTCCCGACCGAACTCACCGACGCCATGATGGACGAGGACAGCAGTGGGTACGGCTTCATCACCAAGCGCACCCCAATGCGTCGCCCGGGCCAGCTCGCCGAACTCGACGGCGCACTCATGTTGCTGTCGAGCGACGCATCGACGTACATGACCGGCCAGACCGTCACCGTCGACGGCGGCTGGACCATGCAGTAGTTCGACAGTCCAGTAGCCGGGTTGGGCCTACTTCGGAACGGCGTAGGTCGTGGTGGCGTGGGC
>CAZEMU010000154.1:0-8608 GCA_964513315.1 uncultured Acidimicrobiaceae bacterium
CACCGGCGTCGACGCTCGTCCCGACCTCGCGAGCCTCGACGGTGCCGTCTGCGGTCGCGGCCACAGCCCAGTTCGAGCGATACACCGCATCGAATGCGTCGACACCTGTCCAGCCGCACAAACGGAACGTGACCAGTTCGGCATCGACCGTCGCTTCAAGCACATCCCATGCGATCAGATCACGGGCGCCTTGGTCTTCAAGCGCAGCCTGGGCGGCTGCCAATCGCGCTTCGTCCGAAAGTTCCGGCGGCTCTGCCACGGTCGTCGGTGCCGTCTCGGGCATGGGAGTTGGAATTTGGGCCGTTGCCAGCTCGGGAGTGGCTGCCTCGGGGGTCTCGCTGCCATCGCTCGATTGTGTGCAACCGGTAGCCATCAGCGCGAGCAGGATCACGAAAGCGGTCGCCCGACCGGTCAACGACTTTTCATGCCATCTCATGCGAGTTTGATATTATGGTCGACGGTACCAAAGGCAAGTCGGCCCGCCCAGGTCGTCAGATGGGGCAGGCGACGAGCTGATACGTCGTCAGTCGCTGGCGGAGCGTGTAGAGCAACAAGCCGATGGCGATGATGCCGACCACGGGTTGGACCGGCGCCCACCAGCTGAGAGCGCCGCCCGTGCCGACGAGGGCGACGACGGCCTGGTTGCAGACCGGGCAGCCGACGGCGAGGAAGCTGACGGCGCCGCCCCACAGCGTGCGCCGCTCTTGCGACTCGGTGGCTTCGCTCTCGGGGGCGCGGATCGCCAGGATGAGGCCGATGAGTCCTGCCGTGATCGCGAGGATCACGTAGTCGATCGCCTTGGGCTCGATCGGACGGCCGAAGAACGGCGTGTCCAGAAGATCGGCAGGAATCGCGATCAACAGTGCTGCGCCGACCGTCAACGGGATGGCACGAATCCAGGTCGTGCGATCAAGCAGCCGCAGCTGCTCCATCAGTGACATCGAGTGGTTTTCCGTCGCGGACGTCGAGCAGGATCAGACGTCGTCGTCCTGGACGCCCTCGGTCACGCCATCTTGGAATTCCTTCTGGGCCTGACCGATGGAACGGGCCAGCTTGGGCAGCTTGGCGCCGCCGAAGACCACGAGGACGATGACGAGAACAATGAGCAGCTCTGTTGCGCCGAGGTTCATGGGTGCACCCTAGCTGGCGATCGCCGAGGCCGAGCCTCAGGCGGTCGCGATCTCGGTGAGAGCGGCTTGGCGAGCAGCGTTGCGCTGGCGGCGGATGCGGCGGCGCTCACGTTCGCTCATGCCGCCCCAGATGCCGAACTTCTCAGAGTTCGCCAGTGCGTACTCAAGGCAATCGTTTTGGACAATGCAGTTGCGGCAGACTTCTTTGGCCTCGCGGGTAGAGGCACCGCGCTCGGGGAAGAACAGATCTGGATCGACACCCAGGCAGTTTGAGAACTCTTGCCACGAACGGTCGAGTGTGATTTTGCGACGCATAGCGCCTCCTCGCAGAGGGAAATCCACCCTCTGTAATTACATCGGTGTCATCATTGTGGCTGGAGCGAGGGCAAAAACGCAAGGCCGAAGATCGGTTTTGCGTGCTTTTTGGCGTGTTTTCGCGGCTTTTTCGCCGCCTGAGAGTCATTTCTGGGTCCGATTTCCGTGCCGGGCGCCTGACTCCGCTAGCTTGCGGCCGTGGCTCGGCGAGCAGTGAACCTCCTTTTTGTGTGTACGGCCAACGTCTGTCGGTCTCCGCTGGCGGCTGGGTTAATGGCGTACAACGGCAAAGAGGTCGGCGCCGCAGTGCGCGTGGCTTCTGCCAGCATCCACGAGGAGATTCGCGAAACGCACCCGACGACGGTGCAGATGCTCGCCGATCGCGGCGTGCGGCTGGGGCGCGATCGAAGCCAACCGCTCACCGACGAGATGATCGCTGGGTCTGATCTGGTGCTCGTGATGACCTCGGACCATGCACGTGCGGTCGTCGGACGCTTCCCGAAGAGTCGCACCAAGGTGTTTCTGCTCGAGCACCTTGCCGCCGAGGTGCAACCTGCGGCCGAGAGCGACACGGTCGAGAGCTGGCTGGCGACGGTGCACACGATGCGGCGCGACTACGCCCGTAGCCAGCAGTGGGACATTCAGGATCCGATCAGCGAGTCCGACGCGGTCTACAAGGCCGTCGAGGTCCAGATCGACAACGCCACGATGTGGTTGGCGACGGTCATCAGCACGCTTTCTCCGTCGTAGGTGGGGCCTCCGCTACGTTGCGGAGATGAGCGAATCTGAACAGCGCCACTCGGGTGAGGGGCGCGTTGCCTTCGTGACCGGCGCATCGAGCGGTATCGGAGCGGCCACGGCTGAGGCCTTGGTCGCCGCCGGCTACACGGTCCATGCTGCGGCACGTCGCGAAGAGCGTTTGGCAGCGCTTTCTGCTGCGTGCGGAGCGACGCCGTGGGTCCTCGACGTGTGCGACCCCACCAGCGTCGAACAGGTCATCGACGAGATCGGACGCATCGACGTGCTGGTCAATAACGCGGGCCTGGGTCGAGGCTGGGGCTCGTTGGCCGAGGCCACGTATGCGGACATCGAGCGCACGGTGTCCACGAATGTCACCGCAGCGCTGCATGTGGTCCAGCAGGTGCTTCCCGGCATGATCGAGCGAGGCGATGGCCACATCGTGAACCTCGGGTCGATGGCAGGGCTCTACCCGCTCGGAGCGGCGCTGTACGGCGCCACGAAGGGCGCGATGCATCGGCTGTCAACGAACCTGCGTCTCGAACTCCAAGGGACCGGCGTGCGGGTCACCGAGATCTGCCCCGGACGCATTGAAACCGAGTTCTACGACGTTGCGATCGACGACGAGGCCGAGCGGGAGCGCATCAAGTCTGCTGGCGGCGTCGGTGTGACAGCAGCCGAGTGTGCCGACACGATTGCGTACGCCGTGACGGCACCTCGCCACGTCAACATCAACCGAATCGAGCTTCAGCCGGTCGAGCAGACCTATGGCGGAAGCCAGTTCGTCTTGGCCGGCCCAACGAGCGAGGGTGCGCAATGAGCCGGTTCGAGGGGCGGGTCGTTGCCGTGACGGGCGCTGCTTCCGGCATGGGCGCTGCGTGTGTGCGCGAGTTCGCGGCCGATGGAGCCGTGGTCGAGTTGATCGACCTGAACGGAGACGGCGCCGCGGCTGTGGCGGGCGAGGTTGGCGCTAGCGAACCGTGGATCGGCGATGTCGCCGACTCGGGCTTTTGCCAGTCGACAATCGATGGAATCGCCGAACGTCATGGACGGCTGGACGTCCTTGTCAACGCCGCCGGCACGATCCACCGTGCTGACGCACTCGGGACGTCGGACGACGATTGGCAGCGCGTGATGAGCGTGAACGTCGACGGCATGTTCTTCTTATGTCGAGCTGCGATTCCGCACCTCGTTGCGGGCGGTGGCGGCTCGATCGTCAACTTCGGCAGCATCTGGGGCGGTGTCGGCTCGGCCGGAGCGACGGCCTATTGCGTGTCGAAGGGCGCCGTGCATCAGCTCACTCGGGCCATGGCACTCGACCATGTCGAGGCCGGGGTGCGTATCAACGCCGTTGCCCCCGGCGAAGTCCGGACGCCGATGCTGTCGAGCCAACGAGCTGCTCCGCCGTCTGAGGCGGATTTGCAAGCCCTCGCCGACGCGACCATTCCGATGAAACGTCTGGCCGAGCCGGAAGAGATCGCTCGGGTCGTGGCGTTTCTTGCCAGTGACGATGCCAGCTATATGACCGGCGAGATCGTCCACGTCGACGCCGGCTACACCGCCCGGTAGGCGGGCGCGCAAAACCCTCCGGGCGGTGCCCGGAGGGAAAAAGCAAGCCGAGGCCCCTGAGGGCCTCGGCTTCACTTAGTTGGGATCCTGCCCGCCCCGGCGTGGGTGCGAGGGCGAGACCTCAGTTCTTCAGATGTCCTTGCGGCTGCGCTTGTTCGCAGCGAGGAGCATCAGGCCACCAGCGCTGATGAGGATGGCGCCAGCCGTGACAGGCAGGCTGACCTCGTTGCCCGTGAAGGCGAGTTGGTTTGCAGGAACTGCGACCGGCGTTGCAGGCGCCGGCGCAGCAGCGGCCTTAGCAGCGGCGACCGAAGCCTTGGCCGAAGCGAGTGCAGCCTTGACGGCGGCGCTGTTCGGGAAGTCCTTGGCGAGTGCCTCGATCTTTGCGAGCGCAGCCTCTGCGCCAGCGACATCGCCGGCAGCGGCGGCAGAAGCAGCAGCGTCGGCAGCATTGCCAGCGACAATGCCTCCGAGCACCTCCTCAACCGGAGGGCCAGGGTCCGGAGCAGGCTCCGGGTATTGCGCCACGGCTGTTGCACTGAACAGTGTGACAAGCGCCAGTGCCGTTGCGGCAACCAGTGCGATCGATTTCATAAACATGCGGCTCATGTGTGTCTCCCAACTAAGCCCTTACCAACCCGGAACTATACACCAGGCGGGATGAAGCGCAACCGAATTCTCAAACTCCTGTAACGACCGCGACACTCGGCCACGGAGCGCGCGATCGACTCATTCCACCAATTCAGCACTGGACAAGATGACGTTCTCAACCAGGTCGTCTTCCCACACAAACGACCCGTCTGGGCCCGTGTACTCGACTCGCACACGATCGGTGTTGACGAGCGGTTGATGCCATATTTCGAGCGTGTACGGCTGTGACGGATCGATTTGGCCCGAAAGGTCGTACTCGGCCACGACGGGCTCGCCAGTCGGCGGAACGGCAGTTTCCACCAAGTACCGGCCCAGCCCGTACTCGCTCGCTACTCGGATGTCGGCCGCTTGACCGTCGAGACGCGCTTGGGCAAGCGCGTTAGAACTGTAGAGCGACACCAACGGGCGATTGACGCCGCCAGTCCCGTCCTCCTGCAAGGTGTAGGCCGGCGCATCCGCCGGCAGAACGCTACGCAGAGTGACGGTTGCGCTCCCGACGACTGCTCCATCGGCGCCAACCGAGACTCGGTAGAGAAGCTCTCGTTCGAGGTAGAGGTCGAGCTTGCTCGCGGTCGAATTGCTGTGTACCAGACCGATGAAATCAGCGGCCGGGGAATCGCCGAACGGTCGAAGAAGACGAATATCGGTCAGGAAGTCATTGGCTTGCTCGTCAAAGGTGATCATCTGTAGTCGCCCCGCCCTCGCCGCCGGGCCGAGCACGCGGCCCAACTCCTCGGGACCGGGAAGATCAACATCACCAGCAAGCCGGTTGAGCACTGCGCCAGCAACGACGGCCAACGTGTCGAAGAGTTCGGTACGGCTGATGTCCTCGATCCGATACTGATCCTCGAAGAAGAACTGAGGAGCGTTCTCTGCGCTCAGCGGAGCTTCTTGGAAGGGAATATCGACGGGCCCAGACAGCTTCATCAGATCGATCAATGCCCACGTATCGAGATAGATATAGCCATCAATTTGGCGCTCAGACGCTCCGGCGAGAACGGCCTGCGACACGTCTGCCACGGTCGAGAAGTTTGGCGAGCTCGTCAAGTTCTGCGGCCACGTCGTAGGCCGAGCCATCTCAAGGTACCAATCCGAGGCGAGGCCGTCAGGCACAATATTGCTCGCTGCTACGTCATAGAGGCGACCGATGCGGCCCGAATCGGCGATCGAGAGTCGACCCTGATCGGCTGTGATGATCGCCCAGCTGCCAAGAAGGCCGCCGAGGCCTCGTGCTTCGGCCGGTGTTCCAAAGATGACGAAGTAGGACTGTCGAACATCTGAACCGAGTAGTCGTGGGACGACATCGGCCGCATCGGCAGCGCGAGTCGCTTCGGGTAGCAGCTCTTCGACTTCAACGAGCAGTTCATCCACTCGGTCTCGGACAGCTGGCACCAGCCAGCCAGATCGCGCCGCAGAAATTCGCTGAGCACCAGCCTCGAGGGCCGTGGCTGTTGAACGGAGTCGCGGCGCCATGGCACGTAGCGCATCAAGGTCGACCTGTCCCGCTCGTAACGAGATGGTGCCGAGATCGGCTTCGCGTACTGCGGCCGTCGCTTCTCGGGCGATCAACGCGCCTTCTGCGGTAGCCACCTGGACCGCTCGGTGGTGCTGGGCTGCAATCGGCAGGAGCCGAAGCCCTTGCCCAAGCGGTCCCGAAGCAGTGTCCTCGGCGCTCACCAGCGCCCGTTCGGCCACACCGAGCTCCGCTACGACAAGGTCAGTGTCGCCTTGTCGGGCGGCATCCAGGCCTCGTTGCGCGGCCGCCACGCCTCGCTCGACGTCACCTCGAGCCCCAAGCAGCGTGAGTGAGCCTGCAATGCCAATGGCAAAGACGGCAACGGCCAGCCCTGCGATTGCCCACCGGACTCGTTTTCGGGCGAGCCTCGAGGAGTATTGGTAGCCGGCCCCAAGCAGCACGATCGAGATGACGCCGGCGACGAGGGATGGCAATCCAAAAAAGCCGAAGGCGGGCAGTCTCAAGAGCGCCTGAAGGGCTAGGGCCACCGCAAAGGCTCCGAGCAAGCGGCTGCGTCGCTGCAACATCGCCGTGGCCAGGGCCGCAAGTAGACCGATCCAGGCAATCGCGGCCCAAATCGTCACACCGCTCAGTCCAGCAGCGACTGCGGCGAACACCATGGGTGTCCAACGAGGCGCCCGCGCCCCGGCGATGACGAGGGTGACGCCGAAACAGAACTTCAGCACGATGTCCCAGAGTGGGGTGCCCGTTGGCTCAGCCGGTGCGACTGCAGCGATCACGCCTGCTGCCAGTGCGATGACCGCCACAAGCGTGCGTTCCTGGCCGCGCGTTGTGCTCAGATCAATAGATTCGGCCCCGGTCATGTCGACCGAACGTTACCGGGCAAGTCCACGACCGAAGCGTCACTAACGCCCGATACCGCGAGGCGACCGGCCGCGCTACGAGACGGTTACGTCATCTCCCCATGCCGAGCTCGATGCATCGTCGCCGTCAAGCGAAGCCACGGACTGCGCAAGACGGTCCTTGGCCTTTTGCCGCTTGTCCGGTTCCTCTGCTGACGCTGTAGCGGACTCTGCTCTGACCGCAGCTTCCTCGAGCCGGCGATTCGGACGAGCGGCTTCGAACTTGGGCAGCTCGCCGGGCTCAAGCGTTTCGGTCCCGGCTCGCTTTGGCGCATAGTTCGGATCGTCTCGGCGGAACAGGTTGCCAAACGTCGTCGCGCTCTCAGTCCCGTAGCCGTAGCCGTACCCGTAGCCGTAGCCGTACAGAGAGCTGCCGGAGGCGTCGTTGAGCACCGTTCCGATCAGATTCGCGCCCGCTTGTTGTAAGCCTTCGAATGACCTGGCGACGTCATCTCGGCGCGAGCGCTTGGCGTTTGCGACCAGCACCGTGGCATCAGCGAATCGAGAGATAACGAGTGCGTCAGCAACGGGCATCACGGGCGGCGAGTCGATGATGATCACATCGAAGTTCCGTTTCAGGGCTTCGAAGACCTCGCCAGCCCGTTTGCTACCGAGCAGCTCGGCTGGGCCCGGTGGCACGGGGCCGCTCGGATATACCCGCAGACGCCCGTTGGCGAGCCGCAGCTCGCGGGCGGCGGTGTTGAGGGTCTCGCGCCCAAGTATCGCCGAGGTCAGCCCCGGTGACTGTTCGAGTCCGAACATGTCGTGGATCTTGGGGCGGCGTAGGTCGCCATCGATGACGGCGACCGTCTTGCCCGCCTGGGCCATTGCAACGGCGAGATTCGCGGCGATCGTTGTCTTTCCGGCCGATGCACCCGCGCTCGTGATTTGAATGGAGCGCAGATCGCCGTCAACCGATGCGAACTCGATCGCCGCTCGCAACGTGCCGAATACCTCGGCGTCGGGCCCACCCGCATGGGTAAGCGTCACCATGTCGCTACTGCTTTTGAGCGTCGGCACCACCGCGAGCGACGGGATTCCGGGCGTCAGGCTCTCGATCACGTCGCGTGACCGGACCGAACGATCGAGACTCTCAAGAAGCAGGGCTGCGCCAACGCCAAGCAGTAGTCCGAGCACGGCGCCGAGTGCAATGTTGCGAGAAATCTGCGGAGAAAATGCAGCGGTCGGCAAGTTCGCTTGGTCGATGATTCGAGCGCTCGAGGTATTCGAGAGGTCGGCTGAGATATTGAGGCGGTCGTACTGGTCGGCGAGGCCATCGCGCAAGCTCTCAAGTCGAGCTGCATCGTCAGCTGGAGCGGCGGAGATCTCAACATCGAGGTCCGAGATCCGGTCCAGAAGCTGTTGCGCAACCGCAACACGTTCATTGACGTATTGATCGCGCCGCGCATCGAGGTAGGACTCAGCGTACGTCTGTGCGATTTGTTGAGCGATCAATGGATCGGGGTCGACCGCACTGATCGAGATGACATCAGCACGGGTCTGAGCCGATGCATTCACCGACGCGAGGAAACCCAAGCGACCTTGCGCGACATCATCAACGAGCTGGGACTCTATGAGTGCGACCTCGTTGGCTGCGACGCGATCAGCAAAGGTGGAGTTCTGCGTTGACTGGTCATCGATGAAGTCAGCGGCGCTCGCTTGGTTAATCAGCACCCGTGCCGTCGAGCGGTACAGCGGCGTCTGCAACGCCGAGTAGAGGATGGCAGCAATCAGCGTTAGTGCAAATACTGCGAGTACAACCCACAGCCGCCGGCGCAGCAGCAGAACATAGTCGCGAAGTGTTAGCTCGGTATCCACAATGCTCC
>CAZEMU010000155.1:0-5496 GCA_964513315.1 uncultured Acidimicrobiaceae bacterium
TACGAAAGTTCGCCTTTGGAGCTTGTCTGGCTGGAACGCGACGAGTCGCAGCTGCAAGTCGGCTAGAGGTCCAGTGTCACCCATGCGGGGTCGTGGTCGCTGCCATCGCCGCTGTGTTTGGTCCGGCGGTCGATCATCGGGGCGCTTGCGCGTTGCGCCAACGATGGTGAGAGCCAGATCTGGTCGAACAGCCGGAAGTGCGTCGTCCCTTCGGAGCGATGGCGGCTTGTCCAGCGACCGTCGTTCGGGGGTTGCTGAAAGGTCTCGGCCTTTGGTGGCCGGGTTTCGTTCACACCAATCAACCCGTCACTGAGTCGGGTGTTTCCTGCACCGAGCATTGGTGCCAGATGCGGCGAGTCGGGATCGTCGTTCATGTCGCCCAGAAGTACGTATCGGCTGTTTGGGCGGGTCTCGCGGTCGATGACTCGCCTGGTCACCTCGCCTTGACGGCGCCGGCGGGCATGGTTGGCGGCTTCGGCCGCTTCGACGCCGGCTTCGGTTTGGCCTGGCACCCATGGTATGTCTGTGCTGGGTATGGCAGTGTGACTACGAGCAGATGTGGATTTCCAGTGATGCATACCAGCGCCTAGTGAGTCTGTGGTTCTGCACGCGCCAGCGTCGCGGTCACACCGCCATCAGATTATTGCTTGTGGTTGTGCTGTTGCTTGCCCCAGCCTGCTCCGGGTCTGGACCCGGAGCAGTGGGGATTGAAGACGACGAACCAACGGTCAACCCAATCGCCACTGAAGACCAAGCTCGTCAGTCCGATACCGATAACCAAGATGTCGATGAGACTGGCGTCAACGATCGAGCCGATCAGGATGACAACGCTGAGAGTCCAAGCGGCGATGCCACTTCCACGAGTGACTCCGTCGAGGCGCCTATTGGACAGAGTCCGCTTGACCCATTCTCAGAAGGTGCGGGCCAGCCGACTTCGTCTGCCCTGTATGTCCAAGCTGAGTCTCTAGGTCTGGCCCCTTCAGCAGTGGCAGACGCAGCCGAGCGCACACTCGCACTTGATCGCCTCCGGTACACGGCAATCGCGAGCACCGTCGTCGAAGCGCTCGGTATCAAAGGTGAGTCCGTTCGCCAGGGCGAATTCGAGGTTGCGAGCGGCCTCGGCGTGAGTCGCGTGTTGGTGGGTCAGGGCCTCGATCCTGAACTCGCGGATCTGATCCTGGAAGCAGTAGTCGAGGACCGCGGAGTCCCCGACGGCATCAGTGGAGACGAATTCGGCCAATCTCTCGATGCGTTTTTTGATTCGATATTGACCGAGGGGCTTCACTATCGGCTCATCGATCGTGTCTATTGGCAGCGTTTGCCTGATGGCCCGGATGACTATGTTTGGCTCGGTTTTCCAATCGATGCGTTCATCGCTCAGTCGGGCGTGGATCCAACCGTTCTGTTCGATGGCGGGACGTACGTGGCGTTACTGTCGGGGCCGCAGTTCTCCGTCACTGGTCAAGTGGCCGAGATCGGATCGGGGTGGACCCGTTGGCAAGTGGAGGTTGGTGGCGATCTCGCCGGTCCCTTATCAGCGGGATCGGGCACCGTCCAGCATCTCTTTGATGCTGGCTACGCAGGCGCTCCTGATCTGCAGCTTCCCGCAACCGTGGAGATCGACGCGGAGGGTTTAGTTCGACACATCCGGGTCGACGTGTCGGATTGGTGGCTCCGAGGCTACGAAGATATTGGGATCCCGATTGATGAGCTTGCTGTCGTACTCAGCGTCGGTCTGAGTCCACTTGCAGAGTTCGAAGTTGAGCTGCCGTGCGACGAGCCGACGGTCGACGATAGCGAGGGCGTGGAACTGCTCGTGTGTGAACCCACGTCCTGATTCCCGGTCTTGCCGCAGGTGCACGGGTTTCCCGAGCGCGTCCTACTCCCAGCGGCTGGACATGTCGATGTCGAGAGCGACAAGCTCGATCGCCCCGTCGGGCGCAAGTTGTGCCGTGACTGCGATCCTCGGTAGCAACAGGCCAGCCGTGATGAGGACGCGGTACTCGGGACGACCAACAATGAACTCGGGAAGTTCATCGAAGCCGGATGCGAACCGCTCGATAATCGGGAATAGTTCGATGACCTGAAAATCGTTCGCCGACGGCTCGCCGTTCGGTCCGCGTTCGGTCCCAAGTTGTGCGTCGAGGTCGTCGAAGAATTCACGCGTTGCTCGAACCAGCCGACGCTTGTCACTCACGAAGCTCTGCGGCGTCCTGGGAAGCTTCGCGTGCGAGGACCTTGGCTCGGATCCGGTCGAGAAAGTCAGCAGGAACCTGATCGAGGTCCTGCACGATCGATTCATCGAAGATCTTCTGGCGCTCACCTGGCGTCATCTCGTCGAGCTGCGCCGCAGTCCAGATCTTCTTCGGCTCCATTGCGCCCACAGTACCAGTGGGGTGCGACACCGGTCTGTTGTGAAGCTCACAACACGTTTGTTTGTTTGTACCCCTGGTGGGACGCTATTCGAATCTCGATGTTGTGGATCTGGTTTGTTAGTCGAGGTCGTTGAGCTGAGCTGGTAGATCCTGGGCAAATCCGAGAAGACGCACCACATCGACGAACTCGGGGCGGATGAAGTAGAACCAGCCCGAGGGGAAGCCTGCAATTCTTCGAACCCGCAAACCATCCATTTCGCAGAGTTCGCCGATCCGCAACGAACCACCTTCAGGTCGATCGCCGACGATCTTGAGGGTGTCGACAGCGGTATCAAAGAAGCGTTCGGCAAGGTCGGGCCCTGCTGCAGTGACGTAGTGCTGGGTCTGGTAGACGAGGTCCTGTTCGGCCAGGGGTCGGAGCCGGACTTGGGTCATTCAGATTCGGAAAGTGCGCGAGATCGGAGTTCGGCGTGGGCCGCGTCATCAAATGGCCGTGCTTGACCGGACTCCAAACCTTCGGCGATGAGCGAGCGCAGTCTTTGACGAGATTCGTTCTCCTGATCCTGCCGGATGAGGTCACGCAGGTATTCGCTGGTGTTGCCGTAGTTGCCCGACTGAACTCGCTCGTCGATATACGCCCTCATCGATTCCGGCAGCGCAAAACTCATCGTGTTACCGCTCATGATCACAGTTTGGACATGGTTGTCAACTGTTGTCAATAGGTCGGCCATGCAGGCTGTGAGGCCTTGCGGATCGATCTACGCGGACCAGAATCCGGACGTGCTGGTCAACCCGGTCGGCGGCGACATCACTGGTCGAGCGCGACTTGGACCATCACGAGCGCTGGCGCGGCCTTGGCGAGGCTCGCCTCGATGGGCACCTTGTTCTTGTCGAGTTTGATGCCATACACTTTGGCGTCGCGGGGCAAGGCACGGAGGTAGCTCCTGGCGTGCTCGCGAAGTTCGACGGTGTCGCCATCCCAGAGACGTGCCGTTCCGCTGAGTGTTTCCTTTGCGATCTCGATGGAGACCGGTGCGTCGCCTTGGCGGAAATTCTTCCACCAATTCGTGCTGTGAGCCGACAGGAACCAAACGGTTTGGTCTTCCCTGACGTAGCTGAGCGGCGTGACGAACTCTCGGCCGCTCTTGTGGCCGCGAAAGTGCAACAGCGCGATTGTCCCGCTCGCCACTCGATGAAGCGGCGAGCGGAGGACGGTCGTGACGACGGGGTTCAGTACTCGGTAGACCCCGTGCTCGATCGTGGTTGCAATGGTCATGGCCTATCGCTCGATCTTGTCAAAGCAGTGCTCTAGAAGTTGGCGTTGCCGCGCCGACGGCCAGCTGTCTGGGTCGACGCTTGCGTTGTCGCCGATTGCATCCACAACGGCAACGACCATCTCCGCGTCGAGTCGTGCCTCGTCGTAGGTGCGGCCATCACGCTTGGCGATGGCCTCGGTGGTTGCGTGAAGCCAGGCCGAGCTGGAGCAGCGGTATTGCGCCATGAGTGATTCTGACCGGGTGGCGTAGTCACTGAACACACTCCAAACGCGCCAGTCTCGGCGCGAGTCAGCATCGTTGGGGAGGGCGGCGAGTAGCGCTTCGATGAGTGTCTCGGTGGTCTCCAGCGCAGTGGTGAAGCGGCGCTGCATCGAGTCGTCGACAAAGAGAAGTGCTGCGAGGACGAGTTCATCCTTGTCGGTGAAGTAGTGGGTCACGGCGCCGGTAGTCCTGCCAGCGCGGGCGCCGATCCGTTTCATGGTGGCGGCCTCGATGCCAACTTCGGCGATGAGCTCGGCCGCTGCGGTTGCGATGGTGCGGCGGCGCTCATCGTGATCAACGATCTTGGGCATGCCCCCAAGGCTAGCTTGACAGAATCCATATTACGTAATAGGCATTATGTAACAACCCACCTGCTCTGAACGTGGAGAAGCCATGCCACCTTTGATTCCCGAGTGCCGGGCCGATGCGGATCCCGATGTCATGTACGACGCGCTTGACCAGGCTGGCTGTCTGGTGGTGCACGACATGGCCGATGAAGGCGCGTGTGCCAGGGTGAGAGCGGAGCTTGCGGACTATGTCGAGGCGGCTCCGGCGGCCGCCGACAATCCCGAAGACTTCTATCCGGGAAAGACGCACCGCGTCGTCGCACTGATGCATCGCTCTCCGACGATGCGAGACCTGATGATGCATCCGGTTACCGGGCAACTCGGCGACCGGCATCTGCTCGTCAACTGCAACAAATGGCAGCTCAATGTCAGCGCAGCGCTCGAGATCGGGCCTGGGGCTCGCGATCAGGTCTTGCACCGTGAAGAGGATCTGTTTCCCTACTTTCCGGTGCCCAGACCCAACCTGATTCTCGCGTCGATGTGGGCGATCTCGGACTTCACCGCCGATAACGGCGGCACACAACTTGTTCCTGGCAGTCACCGGTGGAGTGCGGATCGGGTTGCCAAGCCAGACGAGATCGTGCGGGCCGAGATGCCAGCGGGGTCGGTGCTGTTCTGGCTCGGTGGCACCCTGCATGGCGGCGGTGCCAATGTGACCGATGACGATTGGCGTTACGGAATCGTGCTGACCTACACGCTTGGCTGGCTGCGACAAGAAGAGAACCAACATCTCTCGATGCCGGCCGCTGATGCCTTCGCTCTGCCCGACGCCATTCGGAGCCGTCTGGGTTTTGCTATGGACTATGGCGATGGGGGTCTTGGCTTCTATGACCCTTCGGTTCTCAGCGCGTCCACCTCGGCGTAGAGACAGCCACGTTCCACCCGGCTGTGAACGCTGTCGACAAGGAGAAGTTATGCCACCTGTGATTCCCGAATGCCGGGCCGACGCGGATCCCGATCTTATGTACGACGCGCTCGACCAGGCTGGGTGCCTTGTGGTGCATGGCATGGCAGATAGCGATACCTGCGCGCGAGTGAGAGCTGAGCTTGCGGACCATGTCGAGGCGGCCACCGCAGCCGAGGACGACGATCCAGATGACTTCTTTCCAGGACACACACATCGCGTCGTAGCGCTGATGCACCGATCGCCGACGATGCGGGAACTGATGATGCATCCGGTTACCGAGCAACTCGGCGACCGGCATCTGCTCGCCAACTGCAACAAATGGCAGCTCA
>CAZEMU010000155.1:5596-8376 GCA_964513315.1 uncultured Acidimicrobiaceae bacterium
ACCGAGCAACTCGGCGACCGGCATCTGCTCGCCAACTGCAACAAATGGCAGCTCAATGTCAGCGCAGCGCTCGAGATCGGACCTGGAGCACGCGATCAGATCTTGCACCGTGAAGAGGATCTGTTTCCCTACTTTCCGGTGCCCAGACCCAACCTGATTCTCGCGTCGATGTGGGCGATCTCGGACTTCACCGCCGATAACGGCGGCACACAACTTGTTCCTGGCAGTCACCGGTGGAGTGCGGATCGGGTTGCCAAGCCAGACGAGATCGTGCGGGCCGAGATGCCAGCGGGGTCGGTGCTGTTCTGGCTCGGTGGCACCCTGCATGGCGGCGGTGCCAATGTGACCGATGACGATTGGCGTTACGGAATCGTGCTGACCTACACGCTTGGCTGGCTGCGACAAGAAGAGAACCAACATCTCTCGATGCCGGCCGCTGATGCCTTCGCTCTGCCCGACGCCATTCGGAGCCGTCTGGGTTTTGCTATGGACTATGGCGATGGGGGTCTTGGCTTCTATGACCCTTCGGTTCTCAGCGCGTCCACCTCGGCGTAGAGACAGCCACGTTCCACCCGGCTGTGAACGCTGTCGACAAGGAGAAGTTATGCCACCTGTGATTCCCGAATGCCGGGCCGACGCGGATCCCGATCTTATGTACGACGCGCTCGACCAGGCTGGGTGCCTTGTGGTGCATGGCATGGCAGATAGCGATACCTGCGCGCGAGTGAGAGCTGAGCTTGCGGACCATGTCGAGGCGGCCACCGCAGCCGAGGACGACGATCCAGATGACTTCTTTCCAGGACACACACATCGCGTCGTAGCGCTGATGCACCGATCGCCGACGATGCGGGAACTGATGATGCATCCGGTTACCGAGCAACTCGGCGACCGGCATCTGCTCGCCAACTGCAACAAATGGCAGCTCACCACCGGCGCAGCGCTCGAGGTCGGACCTGGGGCTCGCAAACAGATCCTGCATCGTGACGAGGACTTGTTTTCCCATTTTCCGGTGCCCAGGCCGAATCTGATTCTTGCGACGATGTGGGCCATGTCGGACTTCACGGTGGGCAACGGTGGAACCCAGCTGGTTCCAGGCAGTCACCGATGGAGCGCTGATCGGGCGGTCGAACCCGACGAGATTGTTTGCGCGGAGATGCCCGTCGGATCTGTGCTGTTCTGGACGGGTGGCACGTTGCATGGCGCAGGGGCCAACGTGACCGCCGATGAATGGCGATATGGAGTCGTGCTCGGCTACTCGCTCGGCTGGCTGCGACAAGAAGAGAACCAACACCTGTCCATGCCGGCCGTCGATGCCTTTGCGCTGCCCGAAGCAGTTCGCAGTCGTCTCGGCTTTGCCATGGACTACGGCAGCGGGGGCCTTGGCTTCTACGACCGCTCAGTTCTCGCGGCAACCCCGAACGCCGCGTCCCTGAGCCAGAGCCCAGGCTGACAATGGTCTCGTTGCGGAAGTCAAAACCAGCGATGTCGTTCTTCGATGGTGTGCCTGTTGGTGCGGCCCAGGACCCGGACCGCAAGGTGATCGTGATCGGCGCAGGCGCAGCTGGACTTTCGGCAGCTCGGGTGTTGCGGGACCAAGGCTGTGAGGTCGTGGTTCTCGAGGGTCGCGAACGCGTGGGTGGCCGGACGAACACGGTCACCGTCGGTGACGGTCTTGTCGATGAAGGTGCCAACTGGATTCACAATGGACCAGCCAACCCGCTCTGTCAGCTCGCCGCCGATGCCGGTCTCGAAACGAACAAAGACGACCTGGCCAACCCGTTGGCGCTGACAATATTCGACAAGGTTTCGGGCCGGGGCGTGCATCCGGCAAAGATCATGTACCCGTTCTTGCGAAGCGGTCTGGTCCTGTACAGGTACAGCAAGGAGAGGCCTGGGGCGGTTCATGAGGAAGCGTCGCTTGCGGAACGCCTGGATGGCGAAATTGGTCGTGTCCGAGGCGAGACGAACCGACGCTTCTTCCGGTCAGTGCTGCGCACTCTGGTCGACCTGGCCGCGGCAACAGACTCAGAAGACCTCCATCCGAATGCGTTCGCGTTGAACCCTGTCGACCTCACCGCGACCGACTATGTCATCACTGGCGGTTTTCGGGGACTGGTCGAGCGGCTCGCCGACGGCTTGGACATTCGGTTACGAACAACGGTCGAAGCGATCCGGTACCACGACGATGGGGTTTCGGTCGTAACGACCGATGGCAGCTACGAGGGTTCCCACGTCATCGTGACCGTTCCGCTGGGGGTCCTCAAGACCGACACGATCCAGTTCGACCCGCCGCTTCCTGCAAAGAAGCTAGCGGCCATCGACACCGTCGGGATGGGCGTTGTCGAGAAGATCATCCTGACGTTCGATCAGCCGTTCTGGCGCACGAAACCCGAAAAGCCACGGTCGCTCCTATACATCTCAGACGTGCTCGGGGATTTCCCTGCGTTCGTCGACTCGACGAGTTCGGCAGGTTGCCCAACATTGGTGGCCTTCCTCGCTGGCCAGCAAGCCGACGACATGGCACAAGATCCGCAACGGTTCATTGATCGAGCCAGTGAGGTGCTGGAAGAGATCTTCCCTGACGCGTATCGAGCGCCAACTGCGATGCACGTCACCACATGGGGAACGGACCCGTATTCGCTGGGCAGCTACTCGGCCCCGACCATCGGCGTCACCGCCGACGATTACGAGCAACTTGCCGAGCCGGTCGCAGGCCGAGTTTTGTTCGCCGGCGAGGCGACGTACCGAGAGCACGCTGGATTCGTCGAAGGAGCAATGGG
>CAZEMU010000156.1:0-8330 GCA_964513315.1 uncultured Acidimicrobiaceae bacterium
GCAGGTACTCGTTGTGGAAGCACGGCCGCTTGCACATGAGCATGTACCACGGCTTGAGCGCCTCGGCGGTGGCCGGGTCCTCGACGGTCTCGTCGATGCGGGCGTGGATGCGCATCATCGCATCGATGTTGGCGTTCTCTTGGCGGCGGATCTTCTCGTCGCGGCTGATGCCTTGGAGGTTGGCGCGCTTGTCGGCCTGGGCCCGGAACTTGTCGATGATCTTTTGGCGCCGCTTGGACTGCCATCCGGGAGCGAGCTTGGCCGCCCACTCGGGGTCGGTCTCCCAATCGTCACGGATGTCGATCGACGACGGCGTGCGCTGGAAGACGTGGAGCGACTTGGCGGCCTTGGCGACCTCGGGGACGATCTGCACGGCGCTCGCACCGGTCCCGATGATGCCGACGCGAACGTCGGCGAGGTTCTCGAGGTTGGCGCCGGTCCATTCGTAGTCCCAGCGGCTGGTGTGGAAGCTCTTGCCGGCGAAGCGCTCCATGCCTTCGATGACGGCGAGCTTCGGCTTGGCGAGCGTGCCGTTTGCGCACACGACGAACTTGGCGATCATCTCGTCGCCGCGGTCGGTGCGCACGTGCCAGCGCTGGTCAGCCTCGTTCCACGTCGTCGACGTGACGGTGGTCTGGAAGACGGCCAAGTCGTAGAGGTCGTAACGGCGAGCGATGGCTTGGCAGTGCGCCAGGATCTCGGGCCCGCCGGCGTAGTGGCGGGTCGGGACGTACTCCATCTCGTCGAGCAGCGGCAGGTAGTCGTAGCTCACGACGTCGCAGGCGACGCCGGGATAGCGATTCCAGTACCAGGTGCCGCCGACGTCGGCGCCACGTTCGACGATGCGGATCGATTCGACGCCGCGTTGGCGCAGGCGGGCCGAGGTGAGCAGTGCCGAGAAGCCACCGCCGATGAACAGGACTTCGACCTCGTCGTTGATCGGGTCCCGGTCGTCGATCTCGGTCGCGTGCGGGTCGTGTTCGTAGTGGGCGAACTCGCCTTCGGCAGCTTGGTAGAAGGTGCTGCCCGGTGGCCGGTACTCCAGCCGAAGCTCACGCTCGGCCGCGTACTTGGCCTTGATGTCGTCGTAGAACTCTTGGGGCTTGCGTTCTTTGCGCTCGGAGATGTCGGCGTTCATCTGGAAGCTCGCCGAGAGCTCCTTCTTCTCGGTGTCCTTGTTCGCAGCCATGCCTCCATCCTCCCACCGTCGCCCGCCCGCCTGTAATCGAACCTGGAACCATTTCATGGGGCAGGCGCTCGGCAGCCGTTACAGGCGCGGGGACGCTGGGGTCTACCGTCGGGCCAATGGGGGAACAAGCTGCTGGTGCTCCAGCGCCGCTCGACGGCATCAAGGTGCTCGACATGTCCCGGGTCTTTGCGGGCCCAGTTGCGGGGCGGATCCTGAGCGATCTCGGTGCCGAAGTCGTCAAGGTCGAGCCGCCTGAGGGCGACGTCACTCGACTGTGGGGACGCAAGGCCGCAGGTCTGTCGACCTATTACGTGCAACAGAACGTCGGGAAGCGCAACATCTCGATCGACCTGCGGGTCGAAGGTGGCGCCGATCTCATCAAGCAGCTCGTCGCCGAAGCTGACATCGTGATCGAGAACTTCCGCCCCGGGATCATGGCCCGCTATGGCATCGACTACGAGTCGCTGCGCGAGGTCAAGCCGGACATCGTGATGGTGTCGATCAGCGGCTTTGGTCAGACCGGACCCGAGTCCGGGCGGGCGGCCTATGCCGCCATCCTTCATGGCGAAGCGGGCGCAATTCATGTCCCCGAGGTGCCCTCGCAAGCGCGCGACGTCAGCTTCAGCGCGGCCGATGTTCTCTCGGGCATGCACGGCGTTATCGGGCTGCTGGCCGCGCTTCGAGTGCGCGACCAGACCGGCATCGGCCAGCACATCGACATCGCGATGATGGACGTCATGACGTTCTCGAGCGATGCGAGTCAATCGATCCTCGACGACGCCGGGCACGATCCTCGAGGCGGCCAGATCTTCGACGCCGTTGGCGGGCCGATCCTGCTGTCCGGCGAGGTGAAGTGGTTCTGGTATCAGCTCTCGAACATGCATGGCCTGGTTGACCCGGGCGCCAAAGATCGGCCGATCGAGCAGAAGAAGGCCGACCGCTGGAGCCTCATCGAGCAGTGGATGCTCGAGCAACCGGACCGGGCGACGCTCACCGCCAAACTCGACGAAGCGAACCTCGCATGGGGCAATATCCGCGAGCTCGGCGACGTGCTCGATTCACCCACGATCAAACATCGTGAGACCGTCGCGACGATCGACAATCGCGACGGCGGTACTCGCAACGTCATCCGCTCGCCGTATGTGATGAGCGAATCGCCGACGCGTGACCCGGGCTCGATCGCGGTCCGCGGCGAACACAACTACGACGTCATGGCCGAGTGGCTCGACCTGAGCCTGGCCGACACCGATCAACTACTCGGCGCGGGTGTGCTTCTCCGCGACGAATGGGCCGAACAACTGCATGGGTGAGCTGCTCGCGTCGCCCACACCTTTCCCGTAGGAGGAACACATGAGACTCGAAGGACGCACTGCCGTCATCACCGGCGCAGCCAGTGGCATCGGTGCCGAGACGGCCCGCCTCTTCGTCGAAGAGGGCGCCAATGTGCTCGTTGCCGACATGAACGAGGAGAAGGGCCAGGCTGTCGTCGACGAGTTGGGCGCCGACCGGGCCCGCTTCCTCAAGGTCGATGTCTCCAAGGAAGAACAGGTCGCGGCCGCAGTCGACGAGGCGGTCAGCACCTGGGGCGCCCTCGACATCATGTTCAACAACGCCGGGTTCGGCGGTGCGCTCGGCCCGCTCGAAACCACCAGCGTCGAGGACTACGACCTGACGATGGACGTGCTCGTCAAGGGCGTCTTCCTCGGCATCAAGCACGCAACCCGGGTCATGCGGCCTCAAGGCAGTGGCTCGGTTATCAACACCGCGTCGGTCGCCGGGCTCCAGTCCGGTTGGTCGCCGCATCTCTACTCGGTCGCCAAGGCGGCCGTGATCCATCTCACGAAGTCGGCGTCGCTCGAACTCGGCGAGCACGGCATCCGCTGCAACGCCATCTGCCCCGGTCCAGTGGCGACACCGCTCGCCGCAGGGCATCCGGCAACGACCGACGAGCAGCTCGAGAAGTTCAAGGCCGCGGTCGGCAAGACACAACTGCTCGGCCGAGTCGGCGTGCCTGGCGACATCGCCAAGGCAGCGCTCTACCTCGCAAGCGACGACGCAAGTTTCGTCACTGGCCACGCCCAAGTCGTCGACGGCGGCGCATTCGCCGGCAAGCCGTGGCGCAAGCAAGGTGCCTGGATCACCGACCCCAAACCGATCCGCATGTACCGCCCCGAGGACCGCTGATGACCGAACTCTCGGCTGACGACCGACTCGCGTTGCACGAGATCCCAGGCCGCTACGGCGACTCGATCGATGACCGCGACTGGGACCGTCTCCGCTCCATCTTCACCGAAGACGGCGTCTTCGACCTGACCGGTGTCGGGTCTCGTGTGTGCACCGGTATCGACGACATCGTCGATTTCATGGAGAACGAAGCTGCGCACCCGCGCACCCACATGATGACGAACGTGTGGGCCGACCCGGCCGACGACGGCGCCGAGTTGCGCTTCCGCATCGTGGCGCTCATCGGCGGCGGCAAGACGGGCACGGCCAGCTACTACGACCAGTGCGTCAAGACCGCTGACGGCTGGCGCGTCAAGCACCGCGAAGTCCACCTGCGTCGCCGTGACAAGCGCGAAGCCGAGGTCGATCGCAAAGGCATCTCGCTCTAACCAAGTCGGGCCGACGACCGATCGGGCATGATGAAGGCATGATCGACTTCCATCGGATCGCGCTCATCGGGGCTGGAGGTATGGGCTCGTTCCACGCCCGCACGCTGGCCAGGATCCCGGGCGCCCAGGTTGCGCTGATTGCCGATCCCTTCGGCGACAACGCGGCGAACTTGGCGGCCGAGCTCGGCGCAGGGTCAACGCTCGATCCGATGGCCGCGGCCGTGAGCGACGAGGTCGATGCGATCGTGATCGCCTCGCCCGATGACACGCACGCAGAACTTGCGCTCGCGGCGATGGCCGCGGGCAAGCGCATCTTGTGCGAGAAGCCGCTGGCCACGACGGTGGCCGACGCTCAGGCGGTCGTCGACGCCGAGGTCGCACTCGGCCGCCGTGTCGTGCAGCTCGGCTTCATGCGTGAGTACGACGTGCCGCATCGCCAAGTCATCGACGCCATCGCCGACGATGCGCCGCTGCACTTCATCCGTTCGCTGCATCGCAACACGAACGCAGTTGCGCGGACCGACCTTGGTGTGGTCGGCCAGTCGATCGTCCACGATTTGCACTCGATCCGATTCATGAGCGGCAGTGAAATCATCGGCGTGACGGGCTACGCAACTCGTCGTGCGGATGGCAACCTGCTCCACGTCGTGGTGATGTGCGAGCTCGACGGCGGGGGTCATGGCATGGTCGAGTTCGACGACGACGGCTTTGCCTACGAGGTCATGGTGGACGTCACGATCGGCAACAGCACGATCTCAACTGCGGGACCTGTGCGTGCAACAGAGCGTCGCAATGCCGGTGTTACCCAGACCATCGGGCGCGATTGGTTCAGCTGGTTCGCCGACGCCTACCGGGTGCAAGACGATGCCTGGGTGCGCTCTTTGGGCGACCCGGCCGCTGCGGGCCCGAGCACGTGGGATGGGCTGGTCGCGCAGATCGTCGTCGGTGCTGTGCTCGACTCACTCCACGGGGGTGGCCGAGTCGAGGTCACACTGCCTGACCGGCCGGCCCTCTTCAGCTGAACCCCTACAACTCAAATGGACGGCTAACCGCTAGTCACAGCTTCGATTGCATCGGCGGCGACGGCGGTCATGCGGTCGATCTCGTCGTCGGTGACGATCAGCGGGGGAGCGAAGAGCAGGCCATCGTTCACCGCTGGTCCGGAACCACCCGGGTAGATCCAGACGTCTCGGTCGAGCGCGGCCATCACGACATCGATTGACGCGACCCCTTCGAGCTCGACACCAAGGAGCAGGCCGCGGCCGCGGATCGCGTTGACATGTGGACTGTCGCCGAGAGCGTCGGTCAATGCTGACCGCAACCGTTCCCCTTGGACCGCGGCGCGCTCCATCAGGGCTTCGTCTTCCAAGATGCGCAGCACCGCCAGCGACGCCGCGCACGCGCTGTCGTGGCCGCTGTAGGTGAAGAACATGACGCCCTTGTCGGCCTCGATCAGCGGTGCGACGACCCGGTCATGGGCGGCGACCATGGACAGCGGCGCATAGCCGCCGGTGAGGCCCTTCGCCGACACGATGATGTCGGGCTCCCAACGATCGTGGTCGCAGCCCCAACGAAGCCCAGTGCGGCCGAAGCCGGTCATGACCTCGTCGCTGATCATGAGCACGCCGTACTCACGGCATACCTCGGTGACCTGAGCCCAGTAGTCGAGCGGTGCAACAAGTCCCGGTCCGGAGGCACCGATGACGGGCTCGGCGATGAACGCCGCCACCGTGTCTGGACCTGCGCCTTCGATCGCGGCGGCGATCGCGTCGGCTGAGTCCCATGGAACCTTCGGGTGCTCGGCCAGCATCGGGTCGAAGCCGTCGCGTCGATCCATGTGGCCACCAATGGCGAGCGTGGCCAAGGTTGAGCCGTGATAGCTCGGCACGCGACCGATCACTCGATGACGCTGCTCGTCACCACGTGATAGGTGGTACATCCGAGCGAGCCGCATGGCAGTGTCGTTCGCTTCGCTTCCGCCTCCGGCGAAGAACACCTGGCCGAAGCCGTCCGGAAGCCACCGCTCGACCAGATAGTTCGCGAGCGCGGTCCGGTTCGGCGTCGGCCAGAGCGGCACCACGTAGTCGAGCTCGCGCAGAGCAGCCGCCACGGCGTCGGCGATCTCGGGACGACCGTGGCCGATGTTGTTCACGACGGCGCCCCCGGCCGCGTCGAGGATGCGGCGGCCATCGTCGGTGATCAGCTCGCATCCTCGGGCTCGCACGATGGCACCCGGTGCAGGCTGCGGGGTCAGACTGAAGCGACTTGGGGCTGCGGCCGACGGGTTGACGGTGTTGGGCTCGCTCATCACTCCATCATGCGCGCTAGCGTTGCTGGTGTGAACATCGGTGACAAGGTTCCCGAGTTCGAACTGCCCGACCAGCAGGGAAACACCGTCAGCCTCGGTGAACTGTTGGCGAACGGTCGGCTCGTTCTCTACTTCTACATCAAGGCCAAGACGCCTGGTTGAACGGTCGAAGCAAAGCACTTCCGTGATCTGTCGTCAGAGTTCGCTGAACTCGGTGCACAGATCGTGGGAGTGAGCGCAGACCCGGTGGGTTTGCTTCAGGATTTCGACGAAGAGAACGAGCTCGGCTTCAGACTGCTGAGCGACGCGAAGAAGAACATCGCCAGGGCCTATGGCGTCAAGCGCATGGGGCCGCTTCCGACGAAGCGAGCGACCTTTGTGATCGATACGGATCGCACGCTCATGCACTACACGGCGAGTGAAACCAGCATGGATAAGCACGCCGACGAAGCACTCGAGGTGCTCCGCAGCGCGAGCTGACGCTCGTCCTGGACGACGCCCATTTTTTGGCCCACGGTGTCGCCGTGCAGTCGCCTGCAGGTCAGGGTCGAACCGCTCAGGCCAAGGTGAGGATGAGCGGCGCGTGGTCTGACGGCTTCTCGCCTGCGGCCCCGTCCGCAAGCGGCGCTCGCTCGGCGGTGTCGACGGTGATCGCGTCGATTCGCGGGACCACATCCGCGGTCGCGAGCGCCAGATCGATGCGCAATCCTCGGTTGCGTTCGAACTGGCCGGGCCGGTAGTTCCAGAAGGTGTAGATGCCTTCGGTGTCCGGTGCCTTACTGCGAGCGACATCGACCAGACCGCAGTCCAACAGGGCTTCGATTGCAGCTCGCTCCGGTGGACTGGCATGGGTCGTGCGCCGGAAACGTTTCGGGTCATAGATGTCGATGTCGGCGGGTGCCACGTTGAAGTCGCCGGCGAGCAGCGTTGGTCGGCTTGGATCGATCACGGTGCGCAACCGTTCGAGCCAGACGAGCTTGAACAGATAGTGCGGGTTGTCGAGCTCGCGTCCGTTCGGCACATAGATGTTGTGAAGGCGGATGCCGCCGCACGTCGCCGAGATCAACCGGGCCTCGTCGTACGGCTCGCGGTTCGTGCCCGGGAAGCCAATCGATACGTCGTCGAGGCCGCACCTCGACAAGATCGCGACCCCGTTCCAGTGGTCGACGCCGTGATGGGCAACCTCGTAGCCGAGCTCGCGCCATGGTTTGGCGATCGGCTCGAACGTGTTGTCGGTGCACTTGGTCTCTTGCAGCAACACGACGTCGGGATTGTGACGAGCCAGTAGCGCCGTTGTCCGTTCGTGCCGAGAACGGATCGAGTTCACGTTCCAACTGATGATGCGCACACTCGCACGCTAGGTCCCGGGCCAGCGAGTCTGAAGCGATTATCTGAAGGGAGCGGCGAGGTCTCTTCGTGTTTGGTTCTCGCCGCCCGCTGGTTACTCGGCGTTGCTTGTCGCGTACACCGAGTCGACATCGGGCGACATGCGTTCGTGCAGATGGACCGGTTCCTTGGTCTTGCGACGGACGCCGATATTGAGCACCTCGACGAACACCGAGAACGTCATGGCGGCGTACACGTAGCCCTTCGGGATCTTCTCGCCCATACCTTCGGCGATCAGGGTCATACCGATGAGCAGCAGGAAGGCCAGCGCCAGCATCTTCACCGACGGGTGATTGTTGACGAAGCGGTAGATCGCGCCCGACGCCACCAACATGATGATGACGGCGATGACGATGGCGATCACCATGACCGGCACGTACTCGGTCATGCCGACCGCGGTGATGACCGAGTCGACCGAGAACACGAGGTCGAGGAGCATGACCTGGCCGATGACCGCCGCGAACGTCGGCGCAACCTTGGCCTCGGCGTGCTCGTCTTCGCCCTCGAGTTTGTGGTGTATCTCTTTGGTGGCTTTGTAGATCAGGAAGAGACCACCGGCGAGCAAGATCAGATCCTTGCCGCTGAAGCTCTGCCCGAAGGCGGTAAACAGCTCGCTCTTGAGCGAGATGATCCAGCCGACCGCGAGCAGCAACAATATGCGCATGCCGCCAGCCGCTGCGATGCCGACGCGACGGGCCTTGTCTTGCTCGTCCTCGGGCAACTTGTTTGCCAGGATCGAGATGAAGACGACATTGTCGACGCCAAGAACGATTTCGAGTGCCAGCAGCGCGAAGAGCGCCGACCAGGCCGCGGGGTCAGAGAGCCATTCCACGTC
>CAZEMU010000157.1:0-1189 GCA_964513315.1 uncultured Acidimicrobiaceae bacterium
GTTCGACCATGGGACCGAGTCTCACACGACAACGATGGGGAGAACGAACGTGGCACGTCTTGACGGCAAGGTTGCAGTCGTAACGGGAGGAGCGAGCGGCATCGGCGAAGGCACCGTCCGTCGCTTCGTCGAAGAAGGCGCCAAGGTGATCGTCGCCGACATCCAAGATGCCCCCGGCCAGGCACTCGCCGCCGAACTGGGCGACGCGGCTCGCTTCGCGCATTGCGACGTGACGTCCGAGGCCGACGTGTCCGCAGCGGTCGAGATGGCGACGAGCGAGTTCGGCCGCCTCGACGTGATGTTCAACAATGCCGGCATCGTCGGTGCGATCGGTTCGATCACCGAGACGACCTACGAAGCGTGGAACGAGACGGTGGCGATCCTGCTGTCGAGCGTCTTCTTGGGCATGAAGCACGCCGGCGCAGCGATGGTCGCTCAGGGCCAGGGCGGGTCGATCATCTCGACCTCGTCCACAGCGGGCATCCTCGGCGGGCTCGGCCCACACACCTACACGGCGACAAAGCACGGCGTAATCGGGCTCACGAAGTCGGTGGCGAACGAGCTCGCCCCGCACCAGATCCGCGTCAACGCAATCTCGCCGGGGAACACGGCGACCGCGATGACGGCGTCCGTCATCAGCGGCGATCACACCAATACCGACGACGCCGCCGACAAGATCGGCATGGGCTCCCCGCTCGGCTACTCGGGCTTCCCGCTCGACATCGCCAACGCAGCGCTCTATCTCGCGTGCGAAGAGTCCCGCTACGTCAGCGGCCACACGCTGGTCGTTGACGCGGGCCAGACGATGTCGGGCATGGTCGCGCACCGCTTCCACCAGGGCAACGGAACCGTGATCGGCGAAGCTGGCCGCCGCGGCTAGTCAGCTCGGCGAGACCAGGACCTTGGTCTCGGCGCTGGTGCCGCTGGCGAGATCAGCGATCGCGTCGTTGAGGTCGGCGACCGTGACGGTCGAGCTGTGCATCGGATCGAGCTGCATCCGGCCGTCGGCGATCATGCCCATGCAACGCTCGAAGTCATCGTGGGTGTACGCCAGCGCGGCGGAGAACTGGACCTCTTTGACGAGCCACACACCGGGGCTGATCGTGGCCTCGCCGATCGGCAACCCGATCAAGCACACACGGCCGCCCCGTCGCGCACGGTCGACAGCTTGCTGAATCGTCTCCGAACG
>CAZEMU010000157.1:1289-8129 GCA_964513315.1 uncultured Acidimicrobiaceae bacterium
CGGCTCTGGTGCGCCGCGATCTGCGAAGCGAACCCGCCATGCGGCTGAGCATGGGGGTCCCGCCCGACCGCGACGAGCAACGTCGACTGGCACCACGTGGTCTGGCCGGCGATGCATGCGTCGCATCGACCGCACGCGGGCGGTACCGCACACACCACGCGGTCACCTTCGGAGAACGACCGCACGTCGGCGCCGACCGCCGACACGAGCCCCGTCCACTCATGGCCACAGATTGCCGGGTTGTAGGGATCACCCGACTGCCAGGCATGGATGTCGGTGCCGCAGATTCCGCACAGTTGGATGTCGACCACGACGCCGTCTGCAGTGGGTGTCGGGTCAGGAACTTCGACGAGTTCGACGGTTTCCTTGCCGGTGATCAGCGCAGCGTGCATGGGGAGATCGTGGCACACGTGCGCGAGACTTCCCGCATGATCATCATCGCCGGCACCATCGACTTCGCGAACAAAGACGACCGTGACAAGGCCGTCGAGATCGGCACCCCGCTGCAGGCGGCCGGCCGGACCGAGCCTGGCTGCCTGGCCTACTCCTTTGCGCCAGATCCGTGCGAGGACACGCGCATCCAGGTCTACGAACTGTGGACCGACGAGGCCGCGCTCGCCGCCCACTTCCAGCACGAGAACTACTTCAACATGGGCGGCGCGTTGCGCGACTGCGGGATCATCGGCGCCGACAATCGCAAGTACCGGGTCGACCTAAGCGAGCCCGTCTACGACGACACGCACACGCCACGCGCCGACTTCTTCACCGCATAGCCACCGCAGCGGGCCGCGTCACCGAACTCGGGCGACGAAGCGAAGCCCAGCCGCCGGCAGGAGCCCCGCAGCAATGCGGCTGTCTTCGATCGCGATCACCAAGTCGCGCACATCGGCCGCCCGGGGGTGCGTTGGGTCGAGCGCGTGCGTGAGCATCCGGGACACGAAGCGGCCGTTGCCTTGCTGTTCGATGTCGGCGATCTCACCGATGGCCGAGAGCAGTCGATGGCCGGGCGTGATCTCGTGTTCGACTTCCATGCGGTGTTCCCAGGCGAAGACCGGGTCGGCAACCGCGACGGCGTCTTTGTCGCTCATGCCAGCAGCGGCAACAAGCGACCACGCATCGAACAGCATCTGAGCGCCAGCCGCGTCGAGCAGCTCGTAGCCATGTTCGTCGGCGACCACGAGGCCACCGGGCGCGAGCTTGACGATCTGATCCATCGCGTGGTCGATCGGATCGATGTGATGGAGCGAGCGGGTGAAGACGACCGCCGCGAATGGCGCATGGCCTCCGCCGTCCCACGAACGCCAGTCGGCGTGGATCACGTCACGGCCTTGTTCCCGGGCTGCGGCGGCCGTCGCCTCGCTTGAGTCGATGGCCACGATGTTGAACCCGTCGTTGCGGAGTCGCTCGGCCATGACGCCGTCGCCCGCTCCAACCTCGACGATCGGGCCGTCGATGCCGGCGAGCACGGCACGAAGAAACGCGTGCACGTCGTCGACGAAGGGAAGCAGCAGCTCGCGCTCTTCTGGCGTGGAGATGCGGGCGTGGTCGTGGCTCATGCAGTTCCTTCGATCGCGGCGAGCTTGACGGGGATCGCCGACTGTACGGCCATGCCGGTGATCGGGTCGTAGCCGACGTCGGTGCTGATCAGACGGTTCGTGGGCGAGCCTTCGTTGCGGACCTTGTCGTCGGTCGCCGACAGACCACCCCAGGCGTGCGACATCGCGACGACGCCGCGCTTCATCTCGGGCGCCGCTGCCGCCACGCCGACGACCTGACCGAACGGCGAGGTCACGTCGATCAGCGAGTCGGGCTCGACGCCGAGCTCGGCGAGGTCGTCGGGATGCACATACAGCGGGTTCGTGGTGCCCTTCGCCGCCAGCGGAGCGAGCTCGCGCCCGAGCGAGTTCAGCACGTGTTTCATCCGTCGGCTCACCAACCGGAACGGCCACGCATCGCCGTCAAGACCAAGCAGGCTCGCGCCTGACGACTCGGCGAAGACCTCGGCAAGCTCGGCCACAACGTCGTTTGGTGCAACGGCGAACCGCCCCGGAGCATCAGGGTCCGCCTCGACGACTCGCACCGGATCGTTCTCGTGGATCGTGCCCGGGTTGCTCCGAATCTCGTCGACGGGCATGCGGGCGGTGCCGTACACCAGGTCGATCAGGTCCTCGTCGGTCAGCGGGTCCGCCGCAGCGGCGACCCGGTCGAGGTCGACGCTTCCGCCCGGCAGGTCGATCGGCGTGCCGTTGCGGGCGGCGATCCCGGCGAAGACTTCCCACTCGGTGATCACGTCATCGCCGGTCGCAAGCACCGCGGGCGTGTGGTTGACATAGGGCCGGGGGAAGCGGCGGTCCTGGATGTGGGGGACGTCGGCCCGTTCGAGCTCGAGCCGAGGCGCGATCACGACATCAGCGAGCTCGGCGGTGGGCGTCATGCGCGGGTCGATGACGACCAACAGGTCGAGCGACTCGAGCGCTTCGATCGTCTTGGCATGGTCGGGGAAGGCGACGACGGGATTGCCGCCAGACACGATTAGCGCCCGCACCTGCCCCTCGCCCGGCATCAGAATCTCGTCGGCGAGCCGGTTGCTGAGCATCTCGCCCGGCAGACCCCGGAGCGCCCCCATGCGATGTTCGGCACCAGGCATGGGATCCGACGGAGCGACGACCTGGGCTCGGCGGGTGTCTCCAGGAAACAGGAAGTAGCCGGACTCGAGCGTCTCACCCGCATGCATCACTCGACCGCAGATGACATTGAGCGTGAGCGCCAGGTGTTCCGTCAGCGTCCCGTGTGGCGCCATGTTCGGACCGGTTCCCGTTCCGGCGGTGCCGCGAGGTCCGGCGGCGAACAGCTCGGCGGCCGCTCGCACATCGTCGGCATCGACGCGGCAGCGCTTCGCTACATAGTCGAGCGTGAACGGGTCGAGCGCAGAGCGCAACGCCTCGACCTGACCGGTCGCAACCCAGGCGTCGCAGAACGCTGCGTCGTGCAGGTCGCGGGTCAGGATCTCGCGCAGGAGTCCAGCGAGGAGCGTCGGATCTTCGCCCGGCTGCACCTGGAGCCACACGTCGGCTTGGGTCGCGAGCTCGGATCGACGGGGATCGATGACGATGACCTTGAGGCCACGGGCCTTGGCCCGGCGCATGGCGACGAACGGGTTGGTGCCTTGCAAGCCGCCGGCGGGCCCGTACGACGAGACCATCGGGTTGTAGCCGATCGCCAGGGTGACGTCGGCGTCGGTGAAGTTGCCCCACCCGGCTTCCCATGCGCCCAGGCGAAGCAGCGCTGATCGGTGGGCGGGCTGGTCGATGGTCAGCGAGGTATAGAACGACGGCGAGTCGAAGCCGCGGTGCCACGCCGCCGCAACGGGAACCGACGTTGAGTTCTGGTAGGCGCCCGTGCCGGTGTAGCTCGCGACCGCTCGTGGCCCATGCTCGGCGACGATCTCCGCGATCTTCGCTGCGATCTCATCGAGCGCCTCGGCCGAGCTGACGGGTGCGAACGTGCCATCGGGACGGCGGCGCAGCGACGACCGAAGCCGACCCGCATCGTGGTGCTGCTCGGCGAGTTGGCGTCCCTTGATGCAGGTGTAGCCCTCGAACAGCGGATCCTCGGGCACGCCTCGGACAGCGACCGCGCGTTCGCCTGCTGCGGAGATCTCGACGTCGATATCCATCGGGCACGCGGCGTGACAGATCCGACAGAACGTGCGTCGAGTCTCGGTCGTTGCCTCGCTGGTCACGACCACAACCTAGGTTCGATCGGTCAGCAGAGCGAAGTGGCCGCGATTGCGTCGACGATGAATTGCGCGCCTAATTGATCGGGCGGTTAGTTTCGAAGCATGAGCGATCAACCCGAATGGGTGGATGCCCGGTCGCCCGGCATTTCCTACCAGCAGCTACTTGATACCGACACCAAGGAAGTGCCTGCAGTCCTGCGACTCGAGAGCGCGCGCTACCTCGGCTCCGAAGACGTCGACATCAAGCGTTACACCACTCGCGAATGGCACGAGCTCGAAGTCGAGCACGTGTGGCGCAAGGCGTGGCAGTTCGTCTGTCGCACCGACGAGATCCCCGAAGTCGGCGACTATCAGGTCTACGAGATCGTCCGCGACAGCTACTTCGTCATGCGGACCGAAGACGGCATCAAGGCCTATGTCAACGCGTGTTTGCATCGCGGCCGCCGCCTCAAGGATTACGACGGTCGATGCAGCGAGATCCGGTGCGCCTTCCACGGGTTCGCCTGGACGCTCAACGGCGATCTGCAGGACATCCCTGGCGATTGGGACTTCGGCCACGTCGACGCCGAGGACTTCCATCTTCCCGAAGCCCAGGTCGGCGAGTGGGCCGGCTTCGTGTTCATCAACCCGAACCCGGACAACACCGAGACGCTCGAAGAGTTTCTGGGCGAGTTGCCCGAGCAGTTCGAGGTGTGGAACCTCGAGAAGCGCTACAAGCAAGCCCACATCGCCAAGGTCATCCACGCCAACTGGAAGATCGCCCAAGAGGCGTTCTGCGAGGCGTACCACGTCAATGCGACGCACCCGCAGATCATGCCGTACCTCGGCGACACGAATAGCCAGGTCGACGTGTGGGACAACTTCGCTCGCGTCATCACGCCCGCAGGCACGCCGAGTCCGCTCATCGATTGGGAGCCGACGGCGGCCGAGATGATGCGGTCGATGATGGACATTCGCCACGACCAAGATCTGCCATTCGAGCTGCCCGACCAAGCGGACATGCGGGCGATGGCTGCGGCCGGAAGCCGGGACCGTTGGCGACTGCTGGCGGGCGACGAGTGGACCGACTCACTCAGCGACGCCGAGATGATGGACAGCATCGATTACACGGTGTTCCCGAACTTCCATCCATGGGGTGCGTTCAACCGGATCGTCTACCGGTTCCGTCCGAACGGCGACGATCACCGCTCGGCGATCATGGAGTGCATCTTCCTGGCGCCCTACGAAGGCGACGAGAAGCCGCCGCCATGCGACGTGCACTGGCTCGAAGAGCACGAGACCTTCACCGATGCCGAAGAGCTCGGCATGCTGGGCAAGGTGTTCAACCAGGACTTGTTCAACATGTCCAAGGTCCAGCTCGGGCTCGAGACGACCCGCAAGCCAGGCATAACGCTCGGCAACTACCAAGAGGCCAAGGTTCGCTGGCTGCACCAGAAGCTCGGCGAATGGGTCGAACGAGGCCAGGAGCAAGCGGTCGAGATCAACGGCACGAGCAACGGAGCCGGCGCCTAATGCCGGCCGGGATCAAGCATCCGTTCACGGGTGCGCTGTACGAACGCTACGAGTCTGACGACGGCGGCCCCGGCCGCATCCGAGTGACCGACGGCGAGCAGCAGGGCGTGTTCACCGATCAGGGCAAATGGGTGAGCGGCGAATTGCGCGAGTGCGACCCGCAGCTCTGTGGCTGGGTCGCCGGACCGCAGTTCACCAACCACCGCATGTCCGAAGCAGCCAAGAGAGACTGAGGAGAACTGTGTCGGTGAGAGCAACCGCGTCAGCGAGAGAAACCCTGGTCGAGCTGACGCGGCGCACGGTCGGCCACGCCAATGCAGGCACCACTCCCCTGGCGGACAGCGTCGGACGAGTTCCGGCGAGCAACTACTACGACCCGCAGCGCTGGGAGCTGGAGATGCAGCGGGTCTTCCGCCGCACGCCGTTGGTGGCTGGATTCAGCGCCGAGTTCCGCGAGCCGCACAGCTACAAGGCGCTCGAGATCGCGGGCACGCCGGTTCTGATCACTCGCACGGGCGACGGCGAACTCAAGGCGCACGTGAACATGTGCAGCCATCGTGGCGCCATGGTGGTCGAGCCGGGCAGCGGATCATCTCGCCGCTTCACCTGTCCGTATCACGCGTGGAACTACGACAGCGATGGACGACTGGTCGGCATCCTCGACCGCGACGAGTTCGGCGAGATCGATGCCGACTGCCACGGCCTTACTCCGCTGCCATGTGGCGAGCGGGCCGGGATCGTGTTCGTTGGGTTAGAGCCGAACGGTTCGATCGACCTGGACCGTCACTTGTGCGGCTACGGCGACATGCTCGAAGTCCTCGGGCTGGCCGACTGTCACTTCGTGGGTTCGCAATCGGTTGGCGGCCCGAACTGGAAGGTCGCCTACGACGGCTACCTCGACTTCTACCACCTGCCGATTTTGCACAAGAACACGTTCGGCCCCGACTACGGCAACAAGGCGATCTACGACGCCTGGGGTCCGCATCAGCGGGTGAGTTCCCCGGACATTCGTTCGAAGACGATCGGCGAGGTCGACGAGGCCGACTGGACCGACGAGCACATCACGACGGGCGTGTGGACGATCTTCCCGCACGTGTCGATCGCCGGGTTCAAGGTCGAGGCCGAGGGCGTCGACGGCGGCGGGCGCATGTACATGGTGTCGGCGCTCTACCCGGGCGACGATCCGGACACCTCGGTGACGACACAGAACTTCTTGGCCACGTTTGAGCCGAGCGATGAGTTGCGTCCGGTGATCGAGGCGCAGATGGGCTTCCTGCTCAAGGTCGTGCGCGACGAGGACTACTTCACCGGCAACCGCATCCAGCGGGCGGTGAAGACGGGCGCCAAGACCGAGTTCTTGTTCGGCCGCAACGAGGCTGGCGGGCAGCGGTTCCACGGCTGGGTCGACCAGCTCGTCGCCGCCGAGTCCAACGACGACTTCGACCAACTCTTCGATCGAGCCGAGATCGCCTTCCAGCGTTAGAAGCTAGGCCCGGGCCCCAGTAGCCTCGGCCGATCATCTCTCGTTCGAATCAGGCCCTCGCCGTTGCGGCGACGGCGATGCTGCTGGCGGCCTTCGTCGGCACGGC
>CAZEMU010000158.1:0-1354 GCA_964513315.1 uncultured Acidimicrobiaceae bacterium
GCAGCTCCCCAAACGGCGAGTCCTCGAGGCGCTGGCGGACGCGGCGGTCGATCTGGCGGACATTCGCCGGCGACAGGTCGAACATTGCCGCCACGGTGTTCGCCGGTGACGGGTCGCCGAGCCGCTTCTGCACCTGGTACTCCAGGTGCACCTGGCGGTCACGCTCGTTGGCCACCGACTCAACTGCGTCGATCCACGCCGCCACTTCGTCGAAGCGGGTCGCCATGTCCCGCAAGTCGATGACTGCGTCGCCGCTCGACACCGCAGATGTATCCGCCACGTTTGTGTCCACGTCGACGTCGACCAACGCATGGCCGACGTCTTTCACGATCGCCTCGCGGATCGAGCGATACGCGTAGACCCACGGCAGCGCGCCATCGCTGCGCCAGCCTCCAGCTCGATCGAACAGTACGAAGCCGGCCGAGATCACCAACGACGACACGTGATCGGGCGACCGGGCGATGTCTCGCCGATTCAGCGAACACAGAATGCCGACGACCATCTTCTCCAGGTCAGGCGTGCACCGCTCAAGCAAATCGAACAGCGAGTCCGAACAGCCCTGTGCCATCGCCGCCATCAGCGGACGCACGGCGTCCTTCATCTCGTCTTGGCGCCCCATCGCCTTCCCCTTCTGCCTGGGAGGCAACTTTGCGCAAGCGGTGTGACCGAATTGTGACCAAATCGAACAAAGCGTCGTAGCGATGACCCTTTTCCCGACGCCTCCACGTAACGTCGAGCTGTGACGATCCGGGTGCTCGGCGCCATCGAGGTCCTTCACGAGGGGGAGGTCAAACAGGTTGCGCCAGCCGGGCGCAACCTGCTCGCGATCCTTGCTGCGGCCGGGCCCGACGGGCTGACGGACGAACAACTTGCCCACGAGATCTGGGGCGACACGCCCGGGCCCAACTGGGACCAGAACATCCGCCGGGCGATCTCGCGCATGCGGCGATCACTCCCCCACGACGCCATCACCAGCGGCGGCCGGCGCTACGCACTCAACCTGGCGACCGATCAGATCGACGCCTGGCAGCTCCTCGACCACACGAACCACGACCTGGCCTCGATCGCCGAGGACCGTCTCCGCTCGCTGCTCGCCGATGCCCCGTACCCCGAGCCCAGCGAGAGCAAGCTCGTGACCGCCGCCCGCACCACCATCGAAGCGGCCCGGGCCGAGGTTCTCGGCCACCTCTGCGGCTCGACGACCGACCAGGTCACACCCTCGGTCCTGCACGCCATTGCGCAGGCAGCCAAGACATCGTGGAACGAGCAGCTCATCCGAGCCTCGGCCGAGTTCCTGCACGCTCACGGCAACGACACTGCCGCAGCCCAACTGCTCGACGACTCGATCACGCGC
>CAZEMU010000158.1:1454-7861 GCA_964513315.1 uncultured Acidimicrobiaceae bacterium
GTCGGCGGGATCCACCCGTCGTCGACCAGCCGCCAGCGCAGCGAACTCGCACGCCGCTTGCGCAGTCTGCGCGCCGACCTGCCGCTGATCGCCGACGACGTGGTCGCCAGCCTCGACACCGAGAGCCTGGCATTGACGTCGATCGAGACATCGGCACCAGGTTGGACCGACTCGGTGTGGACGGGCACGGTCTCGCCGAAGACTCAGTCGGTTGCTGCGATGGCAGCGCTCGCCGGGATCACGTGGACCTTCAGCGACGTGCTCGCACTTGGCGGAGGCGACCCGACCGACCTCGCCGACGCCATCGATGAACTGATCGACGCCGGACTCATCCTCACCGAAGCCCGACCCGACCGCTACAGCTTCCGCCACATCCTGATCCGCGACGCCTTCGCCGCCACGCTCACGCCGAGCGACCGCCGGGCACTACACCTCGACGCCGCCGCGACTGCGGGGTCCGCCGACGATGTGCATCGCCGCGCTCGTCACCTGGTCGAAGCGCTCCCGGTCTCTGACCCGGCTGAGGTTGCCGAGGGTCTGCTCGCCTCGGCGCACGCCCATCTGGAGCAGCAGTCGTGGCTCGAGGCGACCTCTGCGTTCGCCGCAGCCGACGACTTCACGACGCTCGACACCGCCACGCTCGGGCGGTACGCCTACGCAATCGAACGCTCCGGCGGCGTGGCCGACGTCATTCGTCGCCGCGGATTCGAAGCGGCACGCGCCGAGGGTGACGCCGCTGCAATGCTTGCCGTCATCGTCGAAGGGGTCGACAGCGGTGAGCTCCTCGAAGCCAATGCCGCCCGCCTCGACCTGCTCCTCGAGGTCCCCCGGGATCAGCTGGGCCAGGACGACCAACGCCGGCTCGACCTCACGCTGTGTCGAGAACTCGGGCTGGCCGGACGCGGCGAAGAGGCACGAGCCCTGCATGCCGAGCGACTGGCTCGACCGAGGGCCACCGATGAGGAAGCGGCCGTCAACTGGCTCGCCGTCTGGACCGCGCTCATGGGCACGCCGGTCGAGACCTGGCCCGGGCCGCCACCAGCACCCGAATCGGCGCCCGACCCGGTCGACCAGGCGCGGCTCCACAACATCGCCTGCGAACACGCACTCGTCATCGGCGACCGGCCAGGCTTCGAGCGACACCTCGACCAACTCAACGAAGCACCGGCGACGCAGGCGCACCCGACCCGACGGTGGGGCCTCCACCTGTTGCAATCACTGCACGCGCAGTGCGACGGCGACTTCGCAACCGCACGAACGATCGCCGACGCCGGCCTGGCGATCGCCACCGAACACGGCTTGGCCGGCGGCTTCCCCGCCCGCGCCGCCCAAGCCTTCGCCGAGGCCTGGGTCACCGACACCCACGGCGCCCTTCTGCCGCTGCTCGAAGCCGCCGCCCCCGATGTACGCGACTCGCTCATCTCGACCGCAGCCCGCGCAACCGCCCTCGCCGCAACGGATGGCCGCCGCGACGAAGCCCGCGAACTGGCCAACCAGGTCCTGGCCGACCTCGCCACGACCACCCAGGCCGTGCACCCACCAATCGGCGCACTTTTCGCCGGCGCGGCCAACGTCCTCGACGACACCGCTCGCGAGCGCGTCGCCGAGCTGCTGCGGCCGCACGAGGGCACCGCGATTCTGCTCGGCGCCGGCGTCGCTCACCTCGGACCCGCCCGCCGAGGCCTCGCCCTGCTCGCCCACCACAACGGCGACGCGTCAGAGAGTGATCGCCAGATGAGGCTCGCCATCGACGAAGCCGACCGGTGGCGAATCCCTGTCTGGGCGGTGCGTTGCCGAGTCGATCTTCACCGGATGACCGGCGACGAGGCAGCACTCGCCGAGGCTCAAGCGCTCGCCGACGGGACGGATCTGGTGGCAATCCTGGGCTGAGGTTGTCACAGCAGTCGGCGAAAACAGTCTCAGACCCGATCAGCCGAGCAGCCGGGTTTGAACGATGACACCACAACCCGAAACGCCACAACCGAAAGCACCGCGGCCCCAGACCATGGGCGCCACCTTCCTCAGCTACGACCCGCTGGACATCGACCGGGTGCACGCGTTTCTCGACACCCACGGCGCCTCGCTCGGAGAGATGCGCACCGTCGGCGTCACGCTCGACGACCCGATCGCACGAGCCCACGACGAACAACACATCCTCGACGAGATCGCCCGCCGCTACGTCGCCGACGCCCAACTGACACTGGTCCTCGTCGGCCAACGAACCTGGACCCGTCGATTCGTCGACTGGGAAGTCGCCGCAGCCGCCAGCAACGGATGCGCCATCCTCGCCGTCCCGCTGCACCCAATCACGCCCCCCGTGCCCGCACGACTCCAACTGCTCGCCGAGAGTGGCGGCGCCACCATCGCCACGCACCCACCGACCAGCACCGCCGAACTCACCGCGTGGATCGAAGCCGCCCGCTGCCCTCGCGCCGGGCGTCTGACCTCGACACCACGAGCGATGCGCACCCCGCTGATGCAACGCGACGCCGTACCCCAGACGCCATGACGCTCACCCCAACGAAAGTCGAGCGGTGGTTGCGGCCGTTCTCGCCCACCCGTCGAGCGGTCCAGTCTTCGCCAAGCGGAGACGTCGTGGAGCTCACCGTGCGGGTTCGCCAAGGACCCGCCGGCCGCACAGCAAGCCTGCTGATCGGTGGACGCGAAGTCGTGAAGGTGCCGTTCCTTGTCCGCTACCACGAGGACCGAGCCGCGCAGCGCCTGGCCGACCTGCTCGACTCGACGCAGCGGAGCTTGGGGCCTCGTGGTCAGGCCGCCGTCGAGGCCTACGGCTCCGAGCTCTTCGACGCCATCTTCCCGAAGCCGGCCCACGACCACTACCGCACGGCGCTCGGCACCGCGCTCGAAGCCAACAGCCGACTGCGAATCCTGCTCGACCTCGACCAACAGACCAGCGACCTCCCGTGGGAGTACCTGTTCGACGCTGACCGAGCGCAGTTCCTGGCCATGTCGAGCGACACGTCGGTCATTCGTCTCCTCGACACCAACCAGACTCGTCGTGCGGATCCGATCGAGACGCTCCGGGTCCTGGTCATGGCGACCAATCCACGAGGCACTGCACCCCTCCATGCCGACGCCGAGATCGATCAGCTGCAGACACAGCTCGCGGCAATCGATCGAGTGGCGCTTCGGACCGTCGATGGCGAGACGCTCGAAGACCTCCGCGTGGCGGCCCGAGACTTCAGCCCGCACGTCGTGCACCTCGTCGCTCACGGCCACTGGTTCGAAAGCGCCGATGATGGCGCCGTGATGTTCGCCGACGAGCAAGGCAATCCTCGGCCGGTCTCGGGTCGAGAACTTGCGGTGGCCCTCAAGCGCAAAGACCTGCGATTGGTGCTGTGCAACAGCTGTAACGGCGCCCGGACATCGCTCGCCGACCCGTTTGCCGGCGTGACCGAGAGCTTGGTGGCCCAAGGCGTTCCGGCTGCGGTCGGCATGCAATACCGGATCGAGAATCGAGCGGCCTCCTCGTTCGGCACGACCTTTCTGACCGCGCTCGCCAAGGGTGACCGGATCGACGACGCGCTGACCGAGGCCCGCACCGCGGTGTACACCGCCCACAACGGCATCGAATGGGCGACGCCCGTTCTGACCAGCCGGGTGCCCGTCGACGAGATCCTCACCTGGGCTTCGACAGATAGCCCTTTGCGCTCACCGAGGCCGACGTCCACAAATCTGATGGTGTGATCCAGCGGCCGTCCATCGCCAGTCTGGTCGGAGCGTCGCCGCTACGCCAGCCGCCGATTGCGCCGGCGATGACGCGAACTAGCTCGCCGAGCTGATCCTTGTTCGGCCGCCACTCCCCGTCACAGTCCAGCGTGAGCGAAAGCTCGTAGAGCTCGAGCAGCGAGGCGTCGGCGAATGCAAGGCTGCTTCCTGCGGTACCACCCAGCAGCTCGTCGAGCGAGGCGATGCGAGGCGGCCATGCCGGAGCATGACGCCATGCCTCGTGGACGATGGCGCACCGGCCACCGGCTTCGTCGTAGGCCGACTGGATGAAGCCCGAGCAGGTGAACGAGTCGACCGCGCCGGACTCCTGACCGACCTTGGCCGCCTCGTACGCGCCGTAAAGCGCGGCGCGCACCTGGTCGCGATGGGTCACGAAGATGCCGCGAGTGACGAGCGCCAGCAGCCCGGCCAACAGCAGGTCGTCCCAGGCGTAGATGTGTTCGCAGTCGACCTTCTCGCGCATCCACTCGGTTGCACGGTCGATACACGCTGGGTCGAGCCCGAGGCGAGCGACGCCGCAGCGGTCGAACGCCTGGACGAAGTCGGTGAGCGGCCGGTAACCGAAGGTGTTCTTGTCGATCTCGACCACGTGGCGCTCGCCGCCGTCGTCGACGACGGCGGCAACGTGGCGCCATGGGTGACGACTCAGGTCATTGATTCGCTGAATGAAGTCGGCGCCCTGAGGCTTCGAGCTGAACACGAGGTCGCCGGGCCGGATCTCGTCAAGCGTCCAGTCGACGATCTTGGCTTGAGCCCGAGGGGGCCACACACACTCCCGGCTCGTCGCACTTCCCGCTACCCGATCTCGCACCCCGGGTTATCGCAACATGCCGTGACATCACGATCGAGCGGCGGGATCTGCCCAACACCGGGCTCCCCGGAACAGGTTCGAAAGAAAGCGAACATATGTTCGCTTTTCGGATTCACTCCTGCTAAGGTGATCTCACTGCGCCGCCGGCTCGTTCGGCGGAAGCGGCTTGTCTGTCAGCCCATCCAGTTCGGCTGACGACCCACCACCTTGGTGAACCCGTCCTATTCGAGGCTTCCCACTCGACCTCAGGCAGGTACCGGTGTCCACAGCGTCGCCGACTTCACAACTGCATACCTCGCCGCCGCTCGATCGGTCGCCGTTCGAAGAGCCGTCGCTGCATCGTGCGATTGCCGAACTCGAGGCCGCCGTCGCCGAACCATCGACCGACTTCGTTTCAGGGTCAATGGCCGTCGATGTCTTCGACCGCGCCGAGCGGCTGAACCGGCTCGCCGCCGTCGCACGAGTCGACGCCATCGCCGCCGTCGAACGTTCGAAAGTCCATCGACTCCACGGCCACAGCGCGGCTCATCAGATGGCCCGCCACCTCGGACGATTGTCATCAGCTGAAACCTCGCGGGCCGACAAGATCCGGCGGATGGTCACCGACTGTGAGCAGATCGATGGCGCCTGGCGCGCCGGCGAGCTGTCCGTCGACCAGGCCGCCGTGCTCGGTCGAGCGTTCACCAACCCGCGGTCGCGCTCCGCCTTCATCGACGCCCAAGACTGGTTCCTCAAACTCGCCGCTAAGCCCTTCCCCACGTTCGAGCGCCGCGTCGCCGACTGGGTGCGCCTCCACGACATGGATGGACCCGAACCCCGCCCAGAACCTGCCCACGAGAACCGCGATGCCTCGCTCGTCCAAGACCACTTCTCCCAGCAATGGACACTCAAAGGCAGCTCCGGTTCGCTTCAGGGCTCCGAGATGCGCCGCATCTTCGACGCCTACATCAGCGCCGAGAACCTGACCGACTGGGAAGCCGCGCGTGCCATCCATGGCGATGCCGTCTGCGCAAACGATCTCGCTCGGACCCCCGCCCAACGACGAGCCGACGCACTCGCCCAGATCTTCGCCGATGCGGCAAGCAACCGCGAGACCTCGGTCGCCATCGACACCTGCCACACGATCGTGTGGAGCCAACAGTCGTTCGAACACGCCTTCCGCCGTTTCCTCGGCGAGAACCCCGAACCGATCGACATCGATCAGCACCGCTGCAACGACCTCGACGGTCACGGGCTCGACCCCGACATGGCGTTCGCCGATGCCGTCATCTCCGACTGGCGCCGAGCCGTCGTGTCCGCCCAAGGCATCACGCTCGACCTAAGCCGCAAACACCGCTTCTTCACCGGCCTGGCCCGACTCGGCGTGCAGCTCAACCACGAACGCTGCTTCTGGCCCGGCTGCGAGGTACCCACCACCAGCTGCCAGATCGATCACACCAGACCCGCCGCCCGGGGCGGGCTCACCGAACAAGCCAACGGCGCCCCCGCCTGTCAGAAACACAACCGCTTGAAAGAGCGCGGCTACTCGGTCGTCCGCAACGGCGACGGCACCTTCACGGTCACAGCCCCAACCGGCGAGATCCTTCCGGACTGACGCGCCCCGGCGCGTCCACGCTTTGGTGATGCTCGGCAGGCACTTCGATCCAAGGACCCTCGTTGCAAGAGCTTTGGCGCCGCAGACGTTGGCGCTGCGACAGACTGGGTCGATGCAACATGCGCTGACGATCCCGCCCTATGGCGACATGGCGGACCCGATGAAGCTGGTCGAGGTCGCTGCTGCGGCCGAGGCCGCTGGCTGGGATGCCGTGTTCTTGTGGGACCACGTATTGCGGCGCCCAGGCGATCC
>CAZEMU010000159.1:0-7692 GCA_964513315.1 uncultured Acidimicrobiaceae bacterium
GCCTCGTTCGCCAGCGCATCGGGGTCGGTGGTGAACCTGTTCAGACCGAGATCGATGCGAGCGCCTGGTGTTTCGGCACCACTTTGTTGCACCTCGACACGAGGTATGCCCAATCCGCTGTCGGTGTCCTCAGGTCGAGGGACCGGGTCGTAGGCCGCAGGTAGCGCCAGCTGCACGAGTTCGGGCACACCGTTCGCTACCAGGAAGCCGCGGCCAACGGGGAAGCGCTCGGGTCGATGCATGGGCAACATGGTGCGCAGGGCGTCGCCGTCGGTCGGGTTTGGCTGCAGGGCGATACCGCTCTGGTTGCGGCGCAGCGGCCCGACCCAGCTGTCGAATTCCTTGGGATAGTCGGCTCGGCAGGTGGCGACCATGTGTCGACCGTCGACCATGGCGCCAGCGACTTCGGCGAGGACCTCGGCGTGGGCTTCGGACAGGGCGCCAGCGTCGTCGATGAGTATGAGCGCCCGGTCGCGGTCGACGAGCTCGCGTAGCCGCTCGGTCGAGGTGGTGCGACCGACGAGCGAGTCGAGTGCCGGGCACTCGCGCAGCGGCGAGCGGCGATGGGCAACGCCGACGATGGGCAGGGTCGGATCCAGGCTGCGGGCGGCGAGCGCGAGCGCGACCAGCGTGGTCGATTTCCCTGATCCGGAACCTCCGACGATCAGGCCATGTTCGGTCGCGGCCAGGGGTAACGACGCGGTGCCCAGGCTGGCGGCATCGATGCCGAGCGGGAGCACGAGGCGCTCGCTGTCGGCGAAGCCCTGATGCCAATCAATGACGCTGTTGTCGTAGTGGTCTCGAAGCACCTCGACGGGTGCGGGTCGCCGAGTCGGGTCGACGGGGTGCTGCGCCGATCGCGCCGCGATTTCGGCGACCGAGTCGGCGAGTTCACCGCGCACGTGGGCTGCCTGCACCAGCTCCCGGATCTCGGGGTCGATGAATCGGCCCGGGCCGAGCGCCGGGATGTCCTTGGGTCGCAGTCCGAAAGCAGAGTACGAGTTGGGGTCGACGAGACGGAAGAGCAGTTTGTGCTCGACGAGGTTGGCGAGACGAAGGGGCACGCCGCGTTCGCTTTGGGCCCCAAGCAGCGAGAAGATGCCGACTGCTGGGCCATCGCGGACGATCTGGGCGGCGTGCGACATGGCGTCGAACTCGCCGGCTTCTTCAAGCATCTCGGTGAGCCCGGCGTAGTTGTCGACCATGAAGAGGGTGAGCGCGGTTGTGGTTGCGCCCGAGGCCATCTGGTCGCGGCGTCTGGCGATCTCGGCGTTGAGGAGTCCGATGAGGCGCATGGTGCGTTCGAGGTCGGTGCCGTCGACGATGTCGCCGCAGTGCGGAAGATCCACCAGCGGCGCGAGGGTGTTGGTTCCGTATTCGAGGCCGTACAGGTGGAGGGCACCTGGTGAGTGCGATCGGGCCAGGCCGAGCGCGATCGTGGTCATGGTGTTGGTGACATCAGCGGCGTTGATGCCGTAGAGGATCGAGTTGCCAACCGTCGGGCTCCAAGCGACGGCTTCTTGGCGTTGGCGGTCGGGTAGATCCATCACACCGATTGGTGTGGCGAAGTGGCCATGCAGTTCGCGTTGGTGCTCGTCGAGTTCGAGGCTCGCGACATCGATGTGCTCGGGTAGCGGGTCGGGCCATGGGATTCGGGGTTCGTCGTAACCCCCGGCGTCGAATGCGTCACGGACCGCGGCGACGATCAGTTCGATATCGGTGGTCGGAGGTTCGGTGGTCGCGACAGTGTTGGGTTGGGCCGCAGCGTCGTCGGTCTGTCCCGGCAGGATCGAGAATGGGCGGACCGCGATGTTTCGTTCTTCGGCCGGCACGTGGGTTCCGGTCACGAGTGCTGTCTGGAACTCGGTGATCTCGGACTGGCCGAACCGGGCGAACGCTCGACCGGGTTGTTGGCGCGACAGCCGTGCGGCCTGGGTCGTGCCGATGACGTCGTCGCTGTCGCCGTCGTCTTGGACCCGGAGCGCGATGCGCAGGTTGGTATTGGCTCGCACCTTGTTGTCGAGCACTCCTGATGGACGCTGGGTGGCCAGGATCATGTGGACGCCGAGTGATCTGCCGCGCTGGGCGATGTCGACGAGCGAGTCGAGAAAGTCGGGCAGCTCGACGGCCAGGGTGGCGAATTCGTCGATGATCACAACGAGCCGTGGGAGACGGTCGCCGCCGCCTTCGAGGTACTCGCCCAGATCGGTCGCGGCATGGTCTCGGAGGAGTTCTTCTCGCAGCCGCAGTTCGGCTTTGAGGCAGCGAAGCGCCCGTTCGGCGAGGTGCTCGTCGAGGTCGGTGACCACCGAGACGACGTGGGGCAGGTCAGCGCACACGTCGAATGCGCCGCCTCCCTTGAAGTCGATGAGCACGAAGTTGAGGTGATCGGGATCGACCTCCCATGCCATCGACGCCACCATCGTGCGCAGCAGTTCGCTCTTGCCCGACCCGGTCGTGCCGGCAACGAGACCGTGAGGGCCGTCTTCGGCGAGGTCGACGATGAGCGGGCCGGCATCGGTGACCCCGATCGCGCCACGAGGTGTCGGGTCGGTCTCGAGCCGCTTCCATCGTTCGACGATCTCGCCAGCATCGGGTACGCCGGTCAGGTCGGTCAGCGTGAGGGCGCCGGCGATGCCCGTGCTGGCACCGGCGGCGTCGGGGTCGTGGTAGCGGGCCAGGGACCGGGCCCATTCGACGGCATCGCCAGCGGCGAGCCCGGCGGGGATGACCGGTGCCGTTTCGACACCGGCCGCTGGTCGTCGCACGGTGACGGCGCCGGTGCGGTCGATCTCGATGATGCAGCCGCATGAGGCCGGGACGTGTTCGGCGTGTTCGGCGACGATGATTCCGTGGACGACACCTTGGAGTTCGGCCATGGCGGCTCGGAGTGGTGATCCGGCAGCGACAGCCATGGCGAGGCTGTCGACGATGCAGAACAGGGCCGGCCCGGTGGGTTCTTCGTTGCTGGCGAGGATGGAGGGCTCGTCGTCTGGTTCGGGCAGGAGCGGGTCGATCTGGTCGATGGTCGTGGCGATTCGCATGCCGCCGCCGAGTGTGCGCAGGTGCGGCAGCCACTTGGTGAAGTCCCAGTCGGCAAGCCGGTCAGAATCGGCCATGACGGCGAGTTCGAGATCAGCCGGTCCGTGCAGTGTCGTGGCCTGGAGTACGAGCGAGCGAGCCTGGGCGAGTGCGAGCGAACGCGGCCCGACGACGGCGACGGACCGGTCGACGAGCAGGTCGATGTCGACGGGGGCATCGGCCACGGTGGCGGAGTTCTCGAGCACCTGTTTGGCTTCGGCGAAGTCACCGGCGCCGGGGCCTGCTGCAGTCAATTCGAGGGGCTGGTCGGCGTAACCGCCGGAGAGGACGAGGAAGTCGTCGTGGCTGCGTCGGCGTTCCCAGAGTCGGGGGTCGGCGCCCGATGCCCAGGTGCGTAGGTCGGCGACATCGGGTCGGTGGCGGCGTCGGCGGAGTTGTTCTCGGTCGGTCGCGTTGGCGACTTCGGCCCGCACGGTCTGCATGACGTCGGCGAATTCGCGGCCGAAGCGGCGTCGTTCCTTGCGTTCGGTACTTCGGCCCTCGGCCCACTGGCCGAGCATCATGATCGGACTCATCAGGATGAACAGGGCGAAGATCGGCGACCAAAGGAATGCCATAACGATGCCGATGGGGATCGGGGCCAGCAGCATGGCCCATGACAGTGCTTGACGTCCGGGAACGGGGCGGGGCCGCATCGGTAGTTCGACGTCGGTCTCGGGTTCGGCAGGAGCGAGCCGGGGTGGTCGGTTCCAGAGCATTGGCCCGGTGGGTGGCACGTGGTCGGGTGGTTCGGCAAAGGCGAATGCCGAGCCGCCGGTCACGATGAGCGAGTCGCGTGCATTGCTGACCGCAGCAGCGGGGCGTTTGTCGGCGAAGACGTAGCGGCCCTCACCGGGCTTGACTCGTGCTCCGTCGGCGGTGACCCGCACGTAGAAGTCGGGATCTTCGATCGATTCGGCTCCCAGGCCGATGCGCTCTCGTCCGGCGACGCCGTAGTCGCCGGCGTCGAGCGCGAGGGAGCCCGAAGCGGCCCAGCCGCCGACGTGGCGAAGGATCGCAACGGGGTTGCGGGCGAGGGCGAGTGCACCGTGGTCGCGTAACTGGGCTTCGAGCCGGGCCCCCGACGCGAGGCGTACGTCTCGGACAGCTGCGGCGGCTGGCCAGCTCTTGCCGTCGATGATCAGGCCGCCCGCCGGGAGACCGCATGCCTGCGCAAGTTGGGCGACCGATGCCTGTTGAACGTGCTCGAGTTCGAGGTCGATCTCTGCATTGCCGCGCACAACGGTCACCCACATGGTGTGGCCAACGGTACCGCGTGTCTTCGCCCCGACGCTCACGCAACCCTGCTGCGAAGCGTTGCTCTCGACACCCGAGTTGCGGCATGGTGACTTCATGAGCGACCAGTTCGACGAAGGATGGGCCCTCGGCGGCGATGGATTCGACGGCGGCTTCGCCGAGTCCGACCTCGAGATTGACGCCACGGTCATGGGGAGCCATGTGCGGCTTCGGCCGCTCGACACCGATGACTATCCGCTGCTCTATTTCATGGAGCAGGATCCGGTTACGTCGCAGCGGTTCCGCCATCGCGGTCACACCGTGGCGCCTGAGCGCTACGGAGAGGCGCTGTGGTCGGGGGTCGACTGCCAGTACGCCATCGACTCGTTGCGCGACGGAACGTTGATCGGCGTGATCAATATTCACAATGCCGATCAGGCGAACCTGCACGCTCGTCTGGCGATCATGATTCGGCCAGATCTGCGCAACCGGGCGTGGCCACTCGAAGCTTTGACGCTTTTTGTTGACCATGTCTTTCGTGCGTTCCCGTACCGCAAGCTGTATGCCGATGTGACCGAGGTCGTGTTCGAGGCATTCAAGAATGGTGCTGGCATCGACTTCGACATTGAGGGCCGCCTGGTCGAGCATCATTGGATCGAGGGCCGCTGGCAGGATCTCCTTGTGTTAGCGGTGCACCGGGAGAAGTGGGCGGTGCGCGAAGAACGCAAGGGGGAGTCCTTGGCGGCGTTGCTGACCGCCGAGGTTGAGGCCGAGGGTTCGGGCGGCGCGGCGTGAGCGAGAGTCGCCCGGATCGGCTGCTTGCGGTCGTGGTCGACGAGGCGCGGTTCTGCTCAGTCTTTGCCCAGTGGGTCGAACTTCCTGAGGTGCGGTTGAGTGATCGTCTGGTCGACGATCTGGAATTGGGCAGTCTCGACCTGTTGTATTTGCTTGAGTCGATCGAAGAGATGGTGGCCGCGCAGGTCGACGAGGCCGTGCTCGATTCGATCAGCACGGTCGGCGACGTCCAGCTTGCGCTCGCGGGGTTGCTTCGCGAGAGCGCCGGTCGACGGGGCAACCGCTAAGGGGTTGCAGAGTTCAGGGCGTCTGGCTGGTCAGAATGCTTGACCGATGAGGTAGCCGACGATGAGGCCGTTGACGGGAATGAGCACGCGGGCTGCGACGAGCCAGAAGACGCGCTCGAATGGGCCAAAGCGTTGTGATCGCTCGTCGTTGCTGTCCCAGGTGTCGAGTGCCATGGCGTTAGAGAAGCAGAAGTGCAGCGATGAGTGCAACGAATGAGATTGCGAAGGCGACCATGGTGGAGTGGAACTCTTGGTGATTCGATTCGAGTTGCCGACTGAAGTCGATCGGCGCGGGCATGCGGGCTACCGACCATCCGGTGCCTCCTCGACCGGCGCCTGATGGTTCGGCGGTGACGGCCTGGGGGCCAATGAGGTTTCCGGGAGCGTCGCTCGCCAGTCCGAGTGCGGTGCCGGCCATGGCGCTGAGTTGGCCAGAAGAAATGGTCGACGTCTCGATCAGGTCGTAGGGAATGGCCACGTCTTTGATGCGCCGGCCGCCGCCGGTCGCCCGGTTGGTCGCTGCGTCGGCGGCTTCGACGCGGTTGACGGTCAGTCCGGCGCCGACGGCGGCTCGGGTGATGCGGTCGACGTGGTGGGCTGCAACGACGACACCGTGGTTCTCTGCGTTGACCCAGGTGGTCGCGAGTCCGGTGCGATCGGCTCGCGTCTGGGCGTGTTCGGCGGTGCCATCGACCGGGCCGAGTTGGCCGCTTTCGAAGGTTGCGGCGATCGACACGAGTGGTGGTCGGCCGAGCCCGGCGAGGACTTCGGCGATGACGAGCGATAGGTCCTGGGCTGCCTCGAGTCGGGCGACCACTGCCCGTTCGATGCGTGCTGGCTCGAATTGCACGAGTGCTCCGGCGACGGTGTCGGTGCCAACGTGGAGGGCGGCGATGGCGTCTAGACCGGACATGGTCCGCAGCGTAGACCGTCGGCACTCACTGCGAACCCCGGACCTGACTTGACGCCCAGGTCGTTCATACGAACGCAGCTGGCGCGTTCACGAGGAGAAGGAGTAGATGGCGCGCTCTCATTTTGGGGATATTTGGCTCGACCTCATTGACCGGGGTGTTTCCATCTGCTGTCCTACGGGGGTTCGTTGTGTTGCGTGGACGTCGTTCACCGCAGCGGGCATTGCGTGAGGAGCTTGTTGTGCTTGGTGCAGATCTTGGTCAAATGTCGGACTTGGCGACGCGGATGCGTTCGACCACCAGCGAGATTGGTCGCTGCCAGGGCTCGACTGACGGTGCAACCCGCCGGGTCGTGTCGTCGGTGACGTCAGACGCCCGTGCGGCGTTGACCCAGATCCAGGGTGAGATGTCGCAGCTGCGTTCGTCGGTCGCTGGCTCGCTGGCAACGGCGAATGCCACCAACTGGACCGGCTCGAACGCTCAGGTCTTCCGCTCGTCGGCTGCTGACTTCGACGCGGCCATGCAGCGTGCCGAGGCCGCTACTGCCGACGCGTTCACCCAGTTCCAGGCTTCGATCCAGCAGATGGCCGACGCCCTCGAGACCTACCAGGCTTCGTTCTCTGCAGCTTTGACCAAGGCGCAGGCATCGACCACGTCGATGGAGAATGCCGTTGTTGCCCAGCGCAACCATCTCGACGAGACCATGAATCAGGGAATGTCGATCAGCTGAGCACTCAGCTAATCCAGTCCATCTGAGTTTCACGCAGACGCTTCGCCCAATTCGGGCATGTTGTCGACGGGCCCGTGTGGGCTCGTCGGCGATGTCGTCGCCTGTGGGTGAGACATTCCAGGAGTTGTTGAGGTTGCCGACGCAGGTCGAATTCGAACAGGCTGCGCGCCGATTCGAAGAAGCGGCGCGCCTGGTCGAACAGGCGGGTCAGCGTCCTCAACGCGCCATGGGGCCCCGCACGATGTGGGGCGGGCGTGTGACGGCCCAAACGAACGACGTGTTGCGCCGGTCTCGAGCTGATACTGGGCGGGTTGCGTCGCAGTTGTTGTCGATGGCGGCGGAGTGTCGACGTCGGGCGGCGGTCACGGGTTCGGTGGCGTCTGATTGGGCTGCCTATGACTCGGCCTATGCCAGCTACGAATCCGACCTAGCGGCTTACAACGACGGTGCCGCTGATGTCGCGCCAACACCGCCATCAGCCCCGCCAGCCGGGCCGGGCTGGGCCGAGTTCTGATGGGTGCTTCATCGCCGACGCCACCGCCGGCACCTCCGCCACCGCCGCCTCCTCCACCCAAAGCGCCGCCGCCACCTCCGCCACCTCCGCCGCCACCGCGGCCTGCGGCTAAGGGTGCGCCGTCATCGCCGAGGCGTA
>CAZEMU010000160.1:0-1776 GCA_964513315.1 uncultured Acidimicrobiaceae bacterium
TGCGAAGTCCACCATCTGACGCCCTGGAACTCACCCGCCAAAGGCGAAACCAACATCGACGACCTCGCACTCACCTGCTCAACCTGTCACCACGACACCCACGCCGCCGAACTGACAATCGTGCGCGGCCCGAACGGCACCTGGACCACCCGACCAGCGACGGCCAACGAGATTGCGCCCCAACGGCCGAGCCGCCCGTCACCACGAGCTCGTCGGCCAGCGCCGCCGTCGGCGCCAGTCGGTGACCAAGGGGCTAGGCGGCGTGCGTCGACACAAGAGAACCGAGTGCCGACCAAGAAGCCCCAGGTCGGCGACCGGTCTGACGACGAGGCCGCATGACGACGCAGCGCGACGGGCCCTACGACGGCATGAGTGCCGCGCCGGTAGTGATGAGGCGAAGGTGGGCGATGCCGAGCCGCACGGGATCTACAGTGGTGTGTCGAGGCATACGCCTCGATGACCCGGCACGCCTAAGCGGCGAATGCATCGAAACGTCACGGGAGACAGCGTTGACCAGCGGCGACGAGCCTCAGAGCGAAGATCCAGCCGACGAGGCAGGCCAGTCGCCCGCGAACGAACCGATGATCGGCGCAGCTCGTCGAGACGACGATGCCGAGGTCGATGACCTGGTCGGTGGCCTGTTTCGTGAAGTCGACAACCGCTTCAACACGCTCGAAGCCCAGTACGCGGCGGCTCGTCAAGACCTCACGACAGCCGACGTTGAAGAATCACTGGCTCGAACCGATCCGATCGCTGCGAGTGCGGCTCGATACGAACTCGTCAGCGAGGTCGCCACGTTGCGTGCCGACGTCGAACGACAAGCATCCGAGCTCGATGAGCGTGACCGCATGCTCGCAGAGCTCAGCAACCGGATCGAAGGCTTCGAAGAGCGCCTCCGCGAAGCCGACGACATCGAACGAGCTGCTGGCACGACTCGCCAAGAGCTCCACGAAGAGCGTCGTGAGCTCGCCCGGGTGCGTGCACTTCTCGACGCAAGCGCCGCCGAACGCGAAGAACTTTCCGACGTCGCCCAACGGCTCAAGAACGAAAAGGATCACGTCGACCTGCTGCTCGCCACGGCGATCGAGCGGTTCGAAGAAGTCGACCAGATCCGTAGTCAGCTCGGCGACGACCTTGAACGGCTCGAAGCTGCTCGTCAGGCCGAAGCCGCCGATCACGACAACCGATTCCACGATCTCACCGACGCAAAGGCCGAAGCTCGACGCCTCGCCGAACTCGTCGATGATCTGACCACCACCCGCGACGATGCCGTCCGACGTGCCGACAAGGCCGAGTCGAAGAACGAACGGCGGGGCAACGAGGTCAACTACCTCAACCGTCGCATCGAGTCACTGACCGAACGGGCCAACGAGAGCGACGCACTCGCGGCCGAGTCCAAGCGACTCTCCGAAGAGAACGCGCTGCTCAACCGTCGCATCGGCGACCTCGAACGCGAGCTCGAATCACAGACGGCGCAAGCCCTGGCATCGGCCGCCGCTGTCGAGGCAATCGCCGACCGCTCGGCGCAACACGACGACCTCGTTGCTCGTATCGCAGAACTCGAAGAAGCCGCCACCCGGCGTGAAACGGCGCAGCCCGTCGCGGAGACATCGACGGAACTGCAAGATCTGGCGCAGCGTGCCCGCTCGCTTGGCTCGCAACGCAGCTCGGGCGCCTATGAGCCGCTGGCATCCAATACCCCGGCCCCGCCAGCGCTGGTGCCGGCTCTGCCACTGGTGGAAGCACCTGTGGTCGAGGCTCCCGTGGTCGAGGCTC
>CAZEMU010000160.1:1876-7689 GCA_964513315.1 uncultured Acidimicrobiaceae bacterium
CGTGGTCGAGGCTCCCTCGATTCCAACGCCACCTCCGCCAGCAGACGCGCCGGCAGCTCCAGCCATTGCGGTGCCATCTGCGGCCGATGCGCCAGCCCCGCCGGCTCTCCCGGTTGTTGAGAGCCCTGTTGTTGGGAGCCCAGCCGACGAGGGCGTAGAGCTTCCGGTGGCCGGAATCCCGTTGCCCGAGGCGCCCGTGCTCGATATCGCTGACATTCCGGTCGTCGAATACCCGACGCCAGCACCCGACGCTGGTAGCTACCAGGCGCCGTCGCTGGCCATCCCGGGGATGACGCCGCCCGCTCCGCCGACCCCGCCAACTCCCGAAGTAGCCGAGCCAGTCTGGGCCTCAGATGCGCCGGACAAGGGGATCGAGGCGCCGACTGGAGCAGCGCCAGTCCTCGACGTGTCGGCCATGACCGCTCCCCAAGAAGCCGTCCCTGTCGCCGAGGCGCCTGCGCCGGTCGTCGAACCCGATGTGGCTGGGTCAGGGTCCACACGTAGCAGCTCGAGCCTGTTCGTCGATGCTGCTGGACGCAGCCGCATGGTGCTTCCGCCCGAGATGGAACCGGACACCCCCGAAGCGGTCGAGTACCTGCTGAGCCAGCCGAGCGTGACGGCGATTGTCGACGCGCGCAGCTTCTGTGGGCGCACCGGGGTGCGACCGAGCGAGCTCTTCGAACGTATTGCCGCGCTGCGAGATCGTTTCGATGTGCCTGTCGAAGTGGTCGTCACGCCGGTGTCGACGCCCGTCGGGGGAGCGCCAAACCTGGCCGCGATCGGCGTGCATCACGTCACCGGTGCCGACACGGTGTCTGACCGAGTGCGTGCGCTGTGCCTCGGCTTCCCGCCTGACCAGCCGATCGTGGTCGTCGCTGGCGATGACCACGTTCGTCGGGCCGCTATCGGCGAAGAAGCCAATGTCGTCGACCCTGCCGTCGTCATCGACGTCACCTGACGCTTCGGCGAGCCCGTACCGCTCGTAGGACCTCGACGTGACTGACGAACCGGGCTCGCCGCCCACAGCTGAAGCGCTGCGCAGCCTTGGTCTCGGAGCCGGGCTGCATGCGGTGGGGTTCACGCACAGCGAGCCGTTCACCGAGGCTCGCGTGGTGCTCGAATCACGCAAGGCCCAAGGCCTGCACGCAGGCATGCAGTTCACCTATCGCAACCCAGAACGGTCGACGACGCCACAGCGCATCCTTCCCGAGGCCACCACCTTGATCGTCGGTGCCTGGCCCTACGCCAACCGCCCCGACGTGGCGAGCCCAAGTGGCATCAGCGCGGGTCACACAACTGCGGCTGCCGATGTCACCGTTTCGGGTCATTCGGCCGCAACCCAGGCCGCTGATGCTCAGGCAATATGCGATGCCCAGATCCCGACCACGAGAGAGCGAAGTCCGGAAGCTGCGGCTGGCCCAGCAGGCGAGATCGCTGCGTACGCATGGCGCGATCATTACGGCGAGCTCCGGGCCGCGCTCGAAGCGATGGCGGAACCGCTGCGCGCCGCCGGCTACGCGACCCGGATCATGGCCGACGACAACTCGCTCGTCGATCGAGCGGCTGCAGTGCGGGCGGGGATCGGCTGGGCCGGCAAGAACAGCAACGTGCTGCTGCCGGGCAAAGGCAGCTGGTACGTGCTTGGCGCCATTGTGACCGATGCGCCCTATCCCGCTGACGAACCCATCGCCGACCAGTGCGGCACGTGTCGCCGCTGCCTCGACGGATGCCCGACCGGCGCCATCGTCGCCGACGGTGTCGTTGACGCTCGGCGTTGCCTGGCGTGGCTGCTGCAGGTCGAAGGCGACTTCCCGATCGAGTTCCGCGACGCCCTGGGCACCCGCATGTACGGCTGCGACGACTGCCAGACCGTGTGCCCGCCCAGCCGAAACGAGCCGACGGACCGAGTCGGCGACGAAGTCACCTCGCTCGACCTCTTCGAGCTACTGAGCGTCGACGAAGACGCGCTGCTCGACGCCGTCGGCCGGTGGTACATCCCCAAGCGGGACACGCGCTACGTGCGCCGCAACGCGCTCGTCGCCCTCGGCAACGCAGAGCTTTCGGGAGAGCAGCGAGAGACGGCCCGCTCGATCCTCGATCACTTTGACCCGCCCGGCTCGGCCCCGCACGCCGATGAGGTCGATGCGATGCTGGCCGAACATGCCCGCTGGGCCCGCAGCAAGCAGGGTCTGACGTGACCCACCTGCTGCTCACGAACGACTATCCACCCAAGGTCGGCGGCATCCAGACCTACCTGTGGGAGTTGTGGCGGCGGCTGCCTCAAGACTCATTCCATGTCCTGACGTCGCCACACGAGGATGCGGCCGAGTTCGACGCGGCCCAGCAACACCAGGTGCACCGCTACGACCGCTTCTGGCTTCCACCCACGCCCCGAGTCCGACGTTGCGCAGCTCAGGCTGTCGCCGAGGCCAACGCGTCGGCAGTCGTCGTCGATCCAGCCTGGCCGCTGGGCACGATCGTCCGGGACCTCGGTGTGCCCTATGCGGCCATCTTGCATGGCGCCGAGGTCAGCGTCCCCGCCCGACTGCCCGGATTCGCCTCGATGCTGCGCTCGACGGTTTCGCATGCCGACCTGATCATTAGCGCCAGCCGTTTCGCCGAAGAAGAGGCCCGGCGCCTCGTCGATGACTTCCCTCCGGTCGTTTACGTACCACCGGGTGTCGATACACAACGATTCCAACCGCTCAATGCCGACGACCGCCGAGCCGCTCGCCGACGCCTCGGCCTCGACCCCGACGCGCCACTGATCGTGGGCGTCAGTCGCCTGGTCCCTCGCAAGGGCTTCGACGTCCTGATCGATGCCGCCGCCAAGCTGGCGGGGGAGCACCCCGACCTGCAGGTCGTGGTCGCAGGCACCGGCCGAGACGAGAAACGCCTCCGCAAGCGGATCGTCGCGTCGGGGTCGCCGACTCGACTCCTCGGGTTCGTCGCCGACGACGACCTACCTGACCTCTACGGCTGCGCCGACGGCTTCGCCATGCTGTGTCGAGAACGATGGGCCGGCCTCGAACAAGAGGGCTTTGGCATCGTCTTCGTCGAAGCTGCAGCAGCGGGTTGCCCCCAGATCGCCGGTCGTTCCGGAGGCTCAGCAGAAGCCGTCGCCCATGGCGAAACCGGCTGGGTCGTCGACGACCCCAACGACGTCGGCGAAGTCGCCGCAGCGCTCGCTCAACTGCTTGAACAGCGCGACAACGATGCTGCCATGCGGGCTGCGTCTCGCCACCATGCCGAAACCCAGTTCAGCTACGACTTGCTCGCTGACCGTTTGCAGCACGCCATCGAACAACTCGAAGCGGGCAACCCGACCGGCGAAACCTTCTAGGTGGCGGCACCGGCGACTCTCCTCGATGCGCCACCGGCTGCTACCAGGCACGAAGCGCACACCGCTCGGCGATACCCTGCGCGCATGGAGCTCCCCGAGCTACCCGGCCGACTGGAACTACCCGACGACGCACCCGGCTCCGGCCTCTGGCGATCCAACGTGTGGGCCACGGTGGCGTTCATCGTCTTTGCGGTCATCGCAGCGATTGCCCCCGGACCGCTGCGCATCCCATTCGCCATCTTCTCTTGCGTCCTGTTCGCAATCGGCACGCTCGCCTTCCTCGGCGCCTATGGCCGAGCGCTCAGCCGCAGCCGCACCGACGCCATCACGATCCCCGGGATTTACGGCCTGAGCGGCAGCAGTCCTCGGGGCGTGCAGTGGCGCTTCCACCTCGTGACGCTCGTCCAAACCGTGGCGGCTGTCACGACTGCGGCAATTCGCCCGTTCACGGCCCAGGCCTTCGGTATCCTCGTACCCATGTTGGGTCTTGGCCTCGGAGGTCTCTGGGCAGCTCGCTACGGCGTGTTCGGCGAACGAGACGATCCGCGTACCCAAGCCCGCACCCAGGTCAAGGAGTCGTTCAATGAGTGATCGGGCGTTCGAGCGCACCATCATCCGAGACAGCGCAGAGCGCATCTTCGACGTCATTGTCGACTACGACCGGTATCCGGAGTGGGCGACGAACGTCAAGGAAGTCGAAATCCAGCGAATGGACGAAGACGGTCGAGCTGGCCTGGTCTCGTACCGGGCTGCGGCGATGGGTCGCAGCGCCGCCTACGTGCTCGAGTACTTCTACGGCACGAACCCGTTGCGGGTGTCTTGGCGCCTTGCGCAAGGTGATCTGGTGCGCCGCCTCGACGGCCGCTACCTGCTGACGCCGCTCGATCCCGATGCCGCTGGCCCTCGTACCGAGGTCACCTACGAGCTCGAAGTTGATGTGTCGATGCCCATGTCGGGCTTTCTGCGTCGCCGGGCCGAGTCCCGGATTTTGCGCACCGCGCTCGAGGACCTACGCATGTGGGTCGAAGAAGGCCGCCCAGCGTCGGCTGAATAGCCGGCAACGCGAATCGGTCTCTCTATCTCTTTTCACCTCCCCCCAAACCGAATCAACGACGCTTCGGAGCAGTCATGGAATTCCGCCGTATCACCAACCTTCCCCCGTATGTCTTCACGATCATTGATCAGCTGAAGATCGCCGGGCGTCGAGCGGGTGACGACATCATCGACCTGGGGTTCGGCAATCCCGATCTGCCGTCACCAGACATCACGGTCGAGAAGGTCCAAGAAGCCGCGGCGAACCCCCGGAACCACCGGTACTCATCGAGCCGGGGTATCCCGAAGCTCCGTGAAGCCATGGCCGGCTACTACGACCATCGCTTTGGCGTGAAGCTCGACCCCGAGACCCAGATCATCAACACGATCGGCGCCAAAGAGGGCCTGTCCCACCTGATGTGGACGCTGCTCCAGCCCGGCGATGCCGTGCTGGTGCCGACGCCGTCGTATCCGATTCACCGGTATGCGGCGATCTTTGCCGGCGCCGAAGTCCGTGAGATGCCGATGTCGACCGACATCGACTTCTTCGATGTCATGCGTGAGCGATGGGAGTACAGCTGGCCCAAGCCTCGGGTCATCGTCTTGTCGTTCCCGCACAACCCGACCGGTGCCTGCGTCGACCTTGACTTCATGGCCCAGGCCGTCGAGTTCGCACGCGAGAACAACGTGTTGCTGGTGCACGACAACGCCTATGCCGAGCTTGGCTTCGACGGCTACAAGCCGCCGTCGATCCTCGAAGTCGATGGCGCGACCGACGTCGCCGTCGAGCTGTACTCGATGACGAAATCGTTCTCGATGGCCGGCTGGCGGGTTGCGTTTATGCTCGGCAACGCCGAGGTCGTGGCCGCACTCACCAAGATCAAGTCGTACCTGGACTATGGCGCCTTCCAGCCGATCCAGATCGCGGCGACGGTCACGCTGAACGAAGCCCAGGATCACCCCGAGATCGTCCAGAAGATCTACCAGTCACGCCGTGACACGCTGTGTACGGGACTGGAGCGCATCGGCTGGCCGATCGATCCGCCCAAGGGCACCATGTTCGCCTGGGCGCCGATTCCCGAGCCGTACAAGCACATGGGCTCGGTCGAGTTCTGTTCGAAGCTCGTGACCGAGGCCAAGGTCGCCACTTCACCCGGTGTCGGCTTCGGTCCAGGCGGCGAAGGCCATGTGCGATTCGCCCTCATCGAGAACGAGCAGCGCATCAATCAGGCCATCCGCCAGATCCGCGACGCACTTCCTGACCTCGTTGCCCCTGCCGAGTAGCGCCCCTCTCGACAAGTAGCCGCTCCCCGAACGGTGCCTGACACCCGTTCGGCGGGACTGCTTAGAGGCGCTGGTTCGCTAGGACCGCCGAGCCTGAGGGTTGGAACCAGCGTTTCGAGCGAGCGAGAAAGGCGGACTACTCGTTCGCCCAGTC
>CAZEMU010000161.1:0-7566 GCA_964513315.1 uncultured Acidimicrobiaceae bacterium
GTTCTTCGAGAAGCTCGGGGCGCCGTTCTTCTGCTTCCACGACGTTGACATCTCCGCGGCGGCTTCACCACCGGCGGCCTCAACTTCGACGCCAAGCTGCGCCGCCAGTCGAGCGAGCGCGACGACCTGTTCCACGCTCACATCGGCGGCATGGACACCATGGCTCGTTCATTGCTCGCGGCCCACGCCATGCTGAGTGACGGCGTGCTCAGCAGCGCGATCGAGGACCGCTACTCGGGCTGGTCAACCCCGTTCGGTACGCGCGTCATGGCGGGCAAGGAAACCCTTGGCGGTCTCCGCGACCACGTACTCGAACGCCATGAGCCCGAGCGTCAATCTGGCCGCCAAGAGCTCTTGGAGAACATCGTCGCCCGCTACGTCGAACGGGCTCGCTGAGTCAACGGGTCGGCGGGCTCGCTGCGCTTCTTGTAGAGCGCCCGAATGCCCTTGTTCACCGCATTGCTCGTCGTCGAGCTGTGTGATTCACCGGCGAGCACCGTCCAGGTCAAGTCCAAGCTCGGGTAAGACCGCGACCGCAATCGCTTGCCCATCTCGAGCATGTTCTCGCGCATGCGATAGATCTCTTCGTCGCGCGCATCGGCGATCTCGGCTTCGCCTGCGGACATGAACACCGTGGCGTCGAGATCCTCGAGTTCTCCGGCTCGTTGCTCTTCGAGCGCCAGGATCGAACGGTCGTGCCACCAGATCGATGGGCTCGCCAACAGGTACTTGTCGAAGAGCTCCGGCTCGTGCAGCAAACAGTGCAAGCCGAACAGGCCACTGAAGCTGTGACCCACCAGCCAGGTTTCGCCGTAGGCGACTTCCTCGGCAATGAACGGAAGCACCCGGTCGCGCAAGAACGCTCGATAGGTGTGGGCGTACCCGAGGTCTTCGGCGGCAACGTCACGAACGCCGGTGGCACGTGGCGGCGCCCACTGGCTTGGTGTGTACCAACGGGCTCGGGCGCGCAGATAGTCGGGCATCGTTGGCTCGTCGAACCAGACGCCGGCGACGATGGCTTCGGGAGCCTCGCCGCTCATGCTCATGATGCGAGTCGCGTCGCGGACCGTGCCCGCCATCCAGGCGCCGTCGAGGCACACGATCAGCGGCGGCCGGTCAAGCGAATCTGAGCGGTGCGGTAGATCGATCGACACGAAGTGCGTGCTGCGCGTGTGCATACGATCGTGCACAAGATGCTCGCTCGTACGCCACGTCACCTATGTGAGCGTAACCCTGAGCTGCCTATTGACGAGGTTCGTTCGCCTCGTCCTACGATCTCGCTATGCCCGCTGCGCTGGAATCCTGGTCGACGAATGCCATCAATCTGCCCGACCACGCCGACAACATCATTCACACCGATGCCGGTGCACGCGCGGCCGGTTTCGAGCGGGCACTCGTTGCCGGTACGACGATCTACGCCTACCTGACGCACGTTCCCGTAGCGGCGCGGGGACTCGACTGGCTCAAGGGCGGCGGCGGCGAGCTGCGCCTTCAACGCCCCGTATTCGACAACGACCCTGTCGACATCGTGGTGGGCGGTGCCGACGACGCTCCTTCCCTCACGGCAGAAGTCGCGGGCGACGGTCGAGCGACGCTCGACCTCTGGGAGCAGGTCGAGGCGCCCGCGCTACGTGACGGCGAAGCGCTTCGACCGATCGAGGTCGTGATCGATGAAGCGCAGGCCGACTACGGCATCCGATGTGGCGATGACCTCGGGATCTACGCCGAGCACAACATCGCCCACCCGGTCACCTGGGCGAACCTCGCAAACAGCATGTTCATCGAGAACTTGGTCACCGGGCCGTGGATTCACGTGCGCAGCAAGATCTATCACGAGGGCCTCGCCCCCGTCGGTTCGACCGTGCGCGTCGAGGCCAACCTGCTCGAGCGGTTCGAATCTCGGGCCGGGGAACGAGCGCTCGTCGACATGCGCATGTACGCCGATGGCGCGCCTGTCGCCACGATTGAGCACGAGGCGATCATCGTCTTGCCGAACTCCTGAACGCTGTTGCGCGGGCGCTGGAATCCGCCGACTCACGAGGCGCCCGACTTGGGAGCGAGTGACAGCAACTCGGCGAGCTGACCCGACTACGCGTCGAGGTAGGTGAGCGGAAGCGCCGTGGTCTGCTTCATCCGCTCCATCACAAACACCGTGCGCACGTCGTAGAGGTCGACCGCATCGATCAGGCGACGGTAGAAACCGTCGTACGCGTCGATCGATGGAACGACGACACGCAGGATGTAGTCGATCTCACCGCTCGTGCGATACGCCTCCACGATCTCCGGCAGTGTGTCGATTGCAGCCGCAAACTCATCGAGCCATTCCGCCGAGTGATTGTTCGTCCGGATCTGCACGAGCGCGGTGACATCGAGATTCACCTTCGCCGGGTCGATCAGAGCGACTCGCTTGGTAATCACGCCGGCCGCTTCGAGGTTCTGGACGCGCCGCCAACAGGGGGTCGGCGTCAGTCCGACGTGCTCCGCGATCTCCCGAGCGGTCAGACTGGCATCCTCTTGCAGTAAAAGCAGTATTTCCCGATCAACTTGGTCCACAATCGATGATTATTGCAGCTCATGAGACAAAGGCGCTACGTAATTGCATTGCTGGGCCGAAATGAGCGAAAACAAGCGGAGAAGTTGTCGGACAATTCGCGTACTGTTTCCCCATGGCAATCACCTCCTGGTTCACCGCTCATCCCGAGAGCGAAGGCGAGACCTACGGCGAGCATTTTCGAGTCGCTATGGGCTTCTCCCGCCAGCTGATCGGCGCCGGCCTTGCCGCCGCCGTGCACGCGGTGATGCCGAGCTTCCACAAGACGACGGCAAGCCAGCGCATCCACAGCCTGCACCACTGCCTTGAGACCGGCGACCGTGCGTCGATCATGGGACTTCGCGCCGTGCCCTGCCCGGACACGCTTCGGGAAGCCAGCTAGCTAGAACGACGCGGCGAGTGCGGCGACAGCGGTGTCGGCGCGATCTTCAATCGGCTCGCCATGGCCGAACAGCAGCGTGTTGAAGCTCAACGAGGCGAGCATCTTGATGCTCTCGCGTGACTGATCGACATCAGCGAAGAACCGCTCGGGACCCTCGATCACGCCACCAGCTTCACTGAAAATTGCATCGCCTGCGACGAGCAGACCCGCGCCATGATCGATCACACACATATGGCCGGCCGTGTGGCCTGGGGTCGCGATCATCTCGAAGCCAAAGACGTCTTCGCCGCCGCGCAGCCCCGTGATAGGACTCTGGCTGATGCCGCCAAGATCCGCCTCGCCGGCATAGACCGTCGCATTGACGGCTTCTGCGACAACCGCGTCGATCGAACCTGCATGATCCGCGTGGTTGTGCGTCAGGATGACGTGGTCGACGTCGCTGTAGTTCAGACCGAGCGAGTTCAACGAACTGCCGATGGCGCTCGCAGACCCTTCGACACCCGTGTCGACGATCGCGGCGCTGTTGCCCCGGGCCAGCACATAGGCAGACACGAAACCGAGGTTCGCCCGCGCCCAGCGCAGCTCAGCGCCCTCGGGCGCTGCAGTTGCGTCGCTGAGTGCCTCGTCCTCAGTGTCGGGAACGTCTGACGCGCCCGACTCAGGGCCGACGGTGGGGCGAGGTTCGGTGGACTCGGACGCTGCAGTCGCAACGGCTCCACCGTCTGACGAGGATGAGCACGCGGCAATGAGCGGCGTGACGACAGCCATCGCAAGCGTTCCCTTGCCGACGTCACCGAGGAACGCTCGGCGTGACCGCGGCAGCGGTGTCGGGCGAAACACCCTCGGCGCATGGCCGTGATGGTGATCGATGGGGGAACCGTCAGCTGCGTGATTGCCGCACATGCGACCTGACGCTACTACCCGATTTCGGCGAAAACCCATCGGGGCCGCCGTCTGGCCCATACGACCCACACGCCATGCGAGTTCACCCCGTTGGGATGCGACGCCGACCCCGTGTGCCGGGGAAGACAATGGGGTCGGACGTCGCGGTCGTTGGAGTGTCGACACCTGCAGCGACCAGCAGGTCGCCGACACCCCAGTCGTCATTGTTCGGTGATGCTGTGCGGAGCAGCTCCACCAGCACCGGCTCTTTGGCTGGTGTCCAGAGCGGATCGAGATTCACGAAGGACAGCGGATCACCGTCGAGCAGGCCGGCGAACACCTCGGCCACGATCGTTCCGCCCACCGGGCCCAACATCTTGCCGCTCATCGAACCAAGGGTCGTGGTCTCTTTGAGGATGTAGAACCACAGCGACTCTTCGGGCGTACCGGCCTCGATGACCGGTCGACCTGCGACCGGGATACCGAGTGCGTCAGCAACGGCCGGGCCTGAGGGCAGATCCATTCGCCAGGCGCGCCGCAGGTTGAGAAACGCCAACGGCACCGTGTCGTTACCCATCGGAATGTGGGACATCGCAGCTGACAACTTGGTGTCGATCCGACGTGAGTTCTGCGGGAACGGCTGGCCCGAGCTGGGCATCGGGAAGAACCAGTCCCACTGCATCTGGAAGCCGGCGGGCAGTGGACGGCCGCCTCGCAGATCCGATGAACGATCGGTCGGGTCAGAGAAGATCGGCAGCTCGAACTCTTCGCCGAACCCGATCGTGCTGTTCACCTGGTAGCCGGGGCGCACCATCGAGTGGCCGAATCGATACGCGGCAACCGAGAACTCGACAGGGATGTATGGCGCTTGCTTCCAGCGATAGAAGCGTCGGCGGGCGGCTCGAGCGGTTGTGTTCTTTGAGCTGCTGACGTCGTCGACCAGGGTCGCCAAGGCGTCGCTGTGCAGCGTGTCGTGCACCAGCAGTCGGACGAAGTCGTTCCACACGACGTACTGGTAGAACCAGCGCACCATCTGCTGCGCCCGGCGGAACGCCTGGCCCGCATCGAGTTCTGGGTGTTGGCGTCGCACACCGTCGAGCGCTCGATTGTGCAGCTTGAGGAATGCGAGCTGGAGCTGGGAAACGATGAGGTTCTCATCGTTGCGAGGATCTCCGATCAGTGCGATGCCCTGGTGGTTGCGGGGCAGATCGTCTTCGAGGTCGGACTCGCCTTTGCCGATCAGGAACTTGCCGTGATCATCGGCGTCATAGAGGTACGGGCTGGCCTCGGGGCCGGAGCCATACACGCTGTCGAGATCGAAGCGCGGTGTCCGGAAGTTGCGGAGCTTGTTGGGATCGTTCTGGCGTCGCACCGACGACGTGGGGTCGAACGTGATGTCGTGATCGACGAACTGGCCGAAGTAGGTGTAGCCAGCTGCGATCGACTTGTTCTCGGACAACAGCGAGTCGGCGCCCTCGACCATGTGCGCACGGGCGAAGTCCAGCAGCGTTGACTCGCGCTCCGCATCGGTGGCGCCAGCAGGAATCCAGGGTTCGAGGCGGCCGAACATGCGCCCGAACGGCGAGTCGTAAAACGATGAACGCGGAACAGCGCCATCAACTACGTCATGAATCTCTGCATGTCTCACGGACTTGCGCCTTTCGGCCGTGGTCGCCGTCTGCCTCTCCGCCCGCCGCGAGCCCAGGAGAGGCATACCGAGAATAGTAGAGTGGATGTTGTGCTCTCGTCAATGAGATCGCTCTCTCATTTGGTTGGGCAAGGCCTGTCCCTCGGCCTGAGCCGCACACGCGTACCCTGTCGGAATGTCCTCCGTCGAAGTTGCCGTTGCCGATCCAGCACTCCTTGGCGAGTGCCCGCTTTGGTCACCCGACGAAGGCGTCCTCTACTGGGAGGACATCGACGGCAAGGCCATCCACCGGTTCGATCCGTCGACCGGCGTCGACGAGCAGCGGCCGCTTCCAGGGCGTCCTGGCTCCTTTGCGCTGACCTCGACGCCGGGCGTGCTTCTCGTTGCGACCGAGCACGAGGTCGTCTGGTTCGACTGGGACAGTGCAACGGTGACGCCATGGCTCACGCTCGAAGAAGCCGGCGCCGGGATCCGCATGAACGATGGCCGCACCGACACAGCGGGCCGGTTCTGGGTTGGTTCGATGTTCGAGGACACCAAGGCGGCCAGGACGGTCGGCTCGCTGCATCGCATCGATGCTGACGGCACCGCCTCGATCGAGCGGACCGGAGTCGGGACCGCAAACGGGCTCGGCTTCGATGCCGAACGCGAGCGTATGTATTTCGCGGACACGCCGACGCTGTCGGTCGTCATGTGGGACTACGACGCAGCAACCGGTGAGCGGACGAACGAACGCGAGTTCTTTGACTACACCACCGTCGACGGCAAGCCCGACGGCGCCTGCGTCGACAGCGACGGCTGCTATTGGTCAGCGTCGGTCCACGGCTGGGCCGTCACCCGAATCTCGCCCGACGGCGTGGTTGAGCGTCGTATCGATGTTCCGGTGAAGAAGCCGACGATGCCGGCATTCGGCGGGCCGAACCTCGACACGCTGTTCGTGACCTCGATCGCGACCGATGAGCCTGGGCGTGATGGCGTCGCACAGGGCGCGTTACTGGCAATCGACTTGTCGGGCGAAGGCATCACCGGCCGAGCCGAGACACCGTTCGCCGGTACGCCGCCGGCCTAAGCCGCCGAGCCGAGCTACATCCGGAACCAGTCGGATGGATCTTCCCAGAAGCCTCGCCACGCCCTCGTGGACGCGAGGTCATCGAAGGTGGTGCGACGAAGCCCCTCGTCAACATCGACTTCGATGACGACCGCATCGGGGAACGCCATGAGCAGCGGCGAGTGCGTCGAAACGATGAACTGCGACCCCTGGTCGAGCGAGCGGCGCATGATGTCGACGAAGCGGCGTTGACCTTGAATCGACAGAGCTGACTCGGGCTCATCGAGGAAGTAGAGACCCTCGCCGCGGAACTTCGAGTCGGCCAGAGCGAGAAACGATTCGCCGTGCGACGCGTTGTGGAAGTCCGGGAATGTCGGGCGCAGCCATGTGTCCTCGGCGATGTGGCTGGCCATCCCGTAGAACGTCTCGGCCCGCAGGAACCAGCCCCACTTCGGGCGACGCTTCCACGCCAGGATCAGCTCGTCGGCGAGCGGACTGTGTGTATCGAAGGTCGAGAACTGCAGGTTGCGGCTGCCGCCCTCGGGGTTGAACCCGGCTGCAATCGCGATCGCCTCGACGAGGGTCGACTTGCCCGTTCCGTTGTCGCCGGCGATCACCGTGACCGCTCCAAACTCAAGCCGGTCCAGCGTTCGCACCGCTGCGAGGGCGTCGACCCAACCCATCGGGTCAACGGGTGGCGGCACAGCATCGGCCTCTTCGTCCGGTGGTTCGTCAACGCGGTCCCGGTACCAAGCGGGGAAGTCGTCAGCGTCGAACTCTGACTCGGCGTCTGCCGCGTCGGCAGGCGCTTCGGGGTCCGCTGGCGACCGCTCGTCATCGAGCCAGTCATCGTCGGCGTCGACGCGACGAACGTCGATCAGGAAGGGAGCGTCGGCCACCGATGCAGTGTCGCACCGGTCGCTACCGTTTGCCCATGGAAGACCGGCGTGACGGCGTCGACGACACCGAGGTGCTCGTCGTGATCGGCGACGTCGACCCCGATGACCTGGTCGGCTACCTCGAGGACAGCTATCGCCTCAAGGCATCAGCCAAGT
>CAZEMU010000162.1:0-7560 GCA_964513315.1 uncultured Acidimicrobiaceae bacterium
GTTTGCTCGATGTTGTGGTTGATGTTTCGGGCCGTCTTTCGGCTCGGCATATATCCACGCACATTCGCCGAGAAGAGTTTGTCCTGGTAGGTCTCATGCACAGTCGTCAACCACTTAGCCGGAACTGACACGCAGACTGCAGTCCAGTCTTCGCCAACTTCCTCGAACCACCCATCGACCTCGACTTCGATCCTGTCAGCGACGAGGATTGGATTCTGAATGGACGCATACCACTCGTTCAATCTCTCGACACCTACTTCGAGGGCTGTCACACCGATCTCGCTCTCCGGATATGTCGTGGACAGCAGACTGCGTGCTGTCGCGGCAGCTTGTTCAAGCTCTTCACGAACATTCTGCGACTCGGGGAGATTGTGCGAATACCACAGCTCGACAGAGTTGACTTCACCTTCGCGAATCGCCAGATCGAGATCCGACGCTGCCGCTTGAAGGCTCTCCGTCATTCGATCAAAGTTCAGTCCGAAGATCCACGACGCAGCTGTATTGAGGTCTGATGCCTTGTTCGCTGGCGCAGCGACCTTGTCGACCGTCGAGTAGTAGCCCTGACATATGACGGCGGTCGAGGTATCTCGGTCAAGGTACACCGCGTCGCACTTGCGGTCGCCGGGCCCGTCCGTCAGACATGTTGCTGCGACCGTCTCGATGTCGTCGATAGCGAACCGAGTCTCCAGCGCGTACAGAAGTAGCGCGTTGTCTCCGAACGACTCAACTAGCGACTGCCGGACCTTCAGTGCTTCGAGTGCAGGGGAAGTCATGCGACCAGGGCGGGCGCTGGACGACGCAGAGTGCTAGGACGCCAGTGGTACCCGCCGTTCCAGCAGATTGGCCGCATCGCTTTTGCTTGGAGATTCGATTTATGCATTGTTCAGCCCACGCTGCGTTCCACTGATTGTTCGACCGGGAACTCGAACTGTTGTTGATACGGATTCGGATGTTCTCGCCATGACGATCCGCGCCACGGTGCATTAGGAGGCGACATCGGAAGCCGCTCGTTCAGGTGCCGATGAAGACGCTGAAACCCGCGAACATCCCCTCGCACCGCAACGCAATCCCAGACGGTGTCCGCTAGTTCCGAGAGGTACAGCCCGGCCTTGGACTTGGGGCTAGGCAAATCGGACGTGATGATCAGAATCGGCTTATCGGTCCGGGTCGCCAGTCGCATGGCCTTGAACCCGACCTTCTCGACCGTGTCCGTGCGACGCAATCCGCTTCGCTTCTTCTCGTCGGGTGTACCTCTCGCTAGGACCAGGAAGCTCTGGCCGTATCGGCTCTGGATCTCACCGTCGACAGGGATGCCCTCTAGCTCAAATGGTTGCCGTGTGAAGGTCGCGCCCGCACTTTCAAGGAAACTCGCTGCGCGGACTTTGAACGCCGAACCCTCCCCTACAGACAGCGCCTGAAAGTCGGTCTTCTGCGCGAGTCCTGGACTCTCCCAGGCCCCCGAAACGGAGGTCTCGGCGGAACTAAACAGCGTGAGCTTCGGTGCCATTCTCTTCTTCTCCTTCCATGTCGCGTACGCCTAGCAGCCTCTTGCGCAGAGGTAACTGATCGATGACCGCATCGAATTCGCCATCGGTCGCAATGATTTCAGCGAACTCGGCTGAGTCGTCGGTATATCGAACCACGCCACTCCTAGACGTAAGGATGTAGCGATGTGAGATTTGGCTTCGGGAGGGCAGCGCTGGCAGCCTTTCCGGGCCAAAGTCCGCAGACGATAGGAGCCGAAGCCACTTAAGTCTGATAACTGCATCGTGGTCAAAGAAGAGGAGTGCCCCTTGAGTGCGACTTGCTAGTTCACCGTACGTTGTCGTCCAATCCACGAGTTGGCGAAAGGTGACAGCGACGATGTCGGCAGTTTCTGCACCCGTGAACTCAGGCGCCCTACGGCTGCTAGCGAGAACGTCGTGCCAGTGGTCGTCCTCGATTCGACGTAGACCATGTTCCACTAGCATTGCGGCTAGTTGTCCTGGGCCGATTCGCCTCGCGTCCACGCCGATCTCGTTCGCAATTACCCGGAGCCGCTTCCAACTTGGTTCGCTGAACGGGATCTGACGGCTGATGGTCCAGCTAGGGTCGCTTGGTCGACCGCCACTTGATCTGAAGCGATGGCCGATCTCGCGTCGGAGCGCTAGTAGATCAAGCGGACCGCTCACCCTCCCCGCCTCGAAGCTCCGCGAGGCGCCAAGAGCCGTGCTCAGGGCCTCAACTTCTTTGTGCTCCATTTCTATGCTCCTTCCGAGTCGTAGTCGGAGATTCCGAAATATTGACCGTCGATGACAATGCCTATCTCACCTTGTCCTGCGTCGCGTCCGAGGCGATGCAAAAAGCTGCGTAATTCTGACAGCACATTCGGGTCGGCCAGCAGAACCGGATCTGCATAGGAGACGACCATCTGCGTCTCGTCAAAGACGAGGTGGCCTTCTGCATCGTCATCCCGCCAGACGCCACGCCCTGGGGGAAAGCTCGTGGCGCCGCGGAACAACTTGCCGAAAGCTCGCAATGAATCCTCGGTAAATCGCTCTTGGTCGATTGGCTGGTCGTACCGGTCGACACTGGGAACAAACAGCGTGATCTGAGTCGTACCAGCAGGTTGTCCGGCGCCCAGTGCCTGGTGGATGTCGTCGGTCACACATTTACCTTAGCACTTTCTATATAGAAAGTGCGGCGAAGTTGCGAACACACCCCGATGAAATAGTCCGCACATAGCTTCCCAACGATGCGCGGGCCCGCACGACGGAACCGGTTGGCTTGCTAGGGGCCGCACACGCTGAGTGGTCGGCTTGCCAGGGGCCGCACGCGTTGAGTGGTCGACTTGCCAGGGGCCGCACACGCTGAGTGGTCGACCTGCCAGGGGCCGCACACGCTGAGTGGTCGGCTTGCCAGGGGCCGCACGCGTTGAGTGGCCGGCTTCCCCAGCCGCACGCGTTTTCGCATCTTGCAACGAAATCGCGGCGGTTGGCCTGGCCTCGCCGGTTGCACGACTTGTTCGATGCATGAACGCCTTGCCGCTGTCTCCAGCCTCCCCTAGCCAACTGCGAGTGCCTCTCCCCGCGCGGCTCGCCAATGACTAGCCCGGTGCGTGCAGTCGCGTCATTGCGCCGCCTGTGGCGTCGATCGAGGGCTGCGCCCTCGGTGGTGGACTATGTGGCTCTTTGGGGCGGCGCCGGGGCGCCTTGGTCGGGGCCGGAGAGGGGCCGCACGCGCAGATCATCCAGCTCTACACACTTGCAGGTTCCGCAGGAACCTGCTTTTCAAGCACTTTCGGCTTGCGCTCCACACCCTCCGTCGGACCACCAGGATCCGCGCTGGAACACCACCGAGCGTGCGTGCCGGTCGGGCATCTCCGCAAGACCGCGGTTGCCATTTGTTCATCATCTCTATATCTTCAGAGATGTGAAGGTATCGAACCAAATTGAGACGTGCGCCGAGCGACGGGTTGACGAGGCCAAGGTTGCCCTCGCGGCGTCGTTGGTCGATGTCGAGGAGGCGACCGCCCTCGCCCAGATGTTCAGACTATTGGGAGATCCGACACGGGTTCGGATCCTCTTTGCGCTTCTCGAGGCTGGCGAGCTGTGCGTGTGCGACATCGCTGCAGTGGTCGAGACCACGGAGACGAAGGTGTCACAGGCGATGAGTCTGCTGCGCACCGCCGGAGTTGTCCGGAATCGGCGGGACGGGCGCAATATCTTCTACCGGCTCGACGATGCCCACGTCCGTATGGTGCTCGACATATCGCGTGAGCATCTCGCCCATCACCCCGGCACCGAAGGATGACGACGCTATGAATGTTCTCGCCCTCGTTCTGTTTGTCGTCTGGTTCCTCGTCGTCTTTGTCGTCCGGTCGGTCGTGCAAAAACGCACCACCGGCGACTCGGGCATCCGGCCCGGGGCGTTCGCCCCTGACGCCTCGGCCATCGAACGCATCGCGTACCTGTTGTTGATCGTGGCGTTCGCTGGTGCGATCGCCGCTCCTATCGCTGCCATGGCTGGCCTGGGCCCGCTCACCAACAGCGGCATCATCCCGGTCGTGGGCGTTGTAGTCGCTGTCGTAGGGATCGCTGCGACTTACATGGCCCAATTGAGCATGGGCCGTGAGTGGCGAATCGGGATCGACCGCGACGAGGTCACTGGACTCGTGACGGGTGGCGTCTTCTCTGTCGTGCGCAACCCGATCTTCACTGCCATGATGTTCACCGCTGTCGGCTTCGCCGCCATGGTCCCGAACCTCGTCGCCGTCATCGCCGTGATCTGCCTCGTCGTAGCCATCGAGCTTCAAGTCCGTTTCGTCGAGGAACCACATCTGCGCCGAATCCACGCCAACGCGTACCGCGAGTACGAAGAACGAGTCGGTCGCTTCCTGCCGGGCATCGGCAGCGAACTAGGCCCGCAGCAGTCATGACAGTCAGCCGGTATCGCATCGACGCAATGGACTGCACCGCCGAAGAGCAACTCATTCGGATGCGCCTAGCCCAGCTCGCTGACATCGATTATGTCGCCGTCGACCTGACGACACGCCAAGTCACCGTCGAACACGCCAACGAGACCGCCACCGTGACAGACGCCCTAGAGTCTCTCGACCTCGGCGCTATCCATCTCAACGACGGCGGCACCGCAGCCGACCGCTCCGATCCCGAGCGGGAGAGGACCGCACTACGAATAGCACTGCTCATCAACGCCACACTCTGCGTCGCCGAGCTCAGCTTCGGGGTTGTCAGCCGGTCCATGGGCCTCATTGCCGACGGCCTCGACATGGGCGCTGACGCGGCCGTCTATGCGCTCAGCCTCGCCGCTGTTGGTGCAGCGACGACGCGCAAGAACCGGCTCGCCCGCACCAGCGGCTATCTCCAGTTCGGTCTTGCCATCGTCGGCCTCGTCGAAGTTGTCCGCCGCACCATCAGTGACAGCGAACCGCCCGACATCACGACAATGATCGTTCTCGCCGCTATCGCTCTCGCTGGCAACACGGCGACCATCGTGATCCTGCACCGCATCAAGACCAATGACGCTCACCTTCAAGCCAGCTGGATCTTCACCGCCAACGACATCAAGGTGAACGCGCTGGTCATCGCAGCCGCCATCGCTGTGCTCCTCACCGACTCCGCCCTCCCCGACTTGATCGCGGGCGCTTTCATCTTCGCCATCGTCGCCAACGGCGCCCGTCGTATCATCAACCTCACCCGCTGAGCGTGAGTCAACCGTCCGGCGGACGAAAGGAAACCCATGACCGAGGTTGTATTCCAATACTTCAGTGGCTGCCCGAACTGGAAGACGACACACGAGCGCCTCGAAGAAGCCATCGGTGATCGCTCGATGAGTATCGAGATGCAGCTCGTCGAGTCTCCCGAGGAGGCGGCTGCCGTTGGCTTTAGGGGGTCGCCAACCGTGCTGATCGACGGTGTCGACCCGTTCGCTGATCCCGATACACCAGCTGCCGGGACTTTGGCGTGCCGGGTTTATCACGGCGAGGACGGCTCGCCGACGGTAGATCAGCTTCGCGAGGCCCTTGCCGCTAATCGCTGACGTCCCCCGCTCGGTCTGAGCTAAATCTCGCTGATGCGGGTGAGTGTGGCGATGGGTTGTTGCGCTGTGTGAGCTGCAGCCACGAGGTTTTGAATAGTTGTTCGGGTGCGACCGTTTGCGCCGCGATTGTCGCCAAGAGCTGCTGCGACCGCGTCCATGTCGACACGGACGTAGCCATCGCCGGAAGCTGGCAGCGCCGCACCGACGCCCTTGTCGCCCCTTAGGTAGCTCTCCGGTATCGCATCGAGCCAGCGGATGGCTGCGAGCACGCCGTCGGCTTCGGCGTCGCTCGCTTGGTTGAATCGCCGAATGGTCGACGGTGACACGCCGATCTGACGGCTCATGGCAGCCCAGGTCAGGCTTTGACGTTGTCGTTCGGCATCGACAGCTGAGAACAATTCTCCTAAATCGAAGTGAGGAGTCGGCATCTGCAGTCGAGGCTAGTTTCTCCTGCCCTGTCGCCCGCTCTTGTATCGGCTGTGGGGTCCCCGCGACGCACGGGCCCTAGTGTCGATGAAGTGACCTTGCTAATCCAACATTCTGAGCTTTCGCGGCAGGTTGAAACTGTCGCCGAGCTCGATGAGGTTCTCAACCGGCTCGCTGTGCACGCTCGGCCAACTCTGGTTGAGTTGCACAGCGAGACGGGCGTGCTGTGCCTGGGCATGGGGCGAGATGATGCGGCTGTGGTCCTGTTTCGCGATGAAGGCGGCGGCGCGTGGTGGGGGCGGTCTCGAGATGGCTCGTTGCTCGGCGCCTTCGAAGACTTGATGTTCGCGAAGAACGACTCCATGCATCGATTCTTCGATCGGGCCGCTGTTCGCCCGTCACAGATGCGAGAGGCCGCAAGGGAGTTCGTACGAACGCCCGCCGCTCGACCCGCGATACTGGATTGGGTGCCCGAGGGATCAGACTTGGACATGACTGAGAGAGACGACGATGGATCCTGAGTTCGAGACTGCAGTAATCGCTATCTACACCGGCCAGCTAGAGGATCTCGTGAGCGAACTCACCGCGAATCCAGGACTCGTCACACGCCGCTCGACGTGTAGTCATCCAACGCTGCTACAGCTCGTGGCATGCGACCACGGCGACATCGTCGACCCGGTAGGCGCCGCGCGCGTGCTCGTCGATCGAGGGGCCAATACCTGGCCCGAAGTCGTGTCCGCTGCCGGCTGCAACTCGACTGCCGTCTTGCAGTTCCTGATCGATTCGGGTGCCGACTATGACAAGAAGGACACCTGGGCTCCTCTCGAAGAGGCTCTCTATTGGGCCAGCCAAGACACCCTCGAACTATTGGTTGAGCAAAAGGCTGCGATCCGATCACTTGCCGCTGCGGCAGGACTCGGAGATCTCGAAGCGATTGAAGGCTTCCTCGATGGTGAACCGATCGGGACCCATGCTGGCCCGATCCGCTCGCCCTTTCCCGACACCGTCCCGGATGAGCTCGCCAACGACCCCTCGGCGATTATCGATCACGCACTCGTCATGGCGGTCAATTCCGGCCAACTCGCCGCAGCCAAGCGGCTCCACGTTGCAGGCGCTCGGGTGAACAACCGGCCGCCTGGCTATCACTGGAACGGCACGGCCCTTCATGCAGCATGCTGGCGGGGCAATTCAACACTGGTGTCCTGGCTCATGTCGATTGGCGCAGATCCGGCAATCCGTGATGGTTTGGCCGACGCCGATGCGGTTGGATGGGCCAACCATCATGGCCACCCCGAACTCGTGCCACTACTCAACGACTGAGGCAGCTCCATCGGGGGCCGCCATCACACAAATATCACACACAAGGGCGCCAAAAGGGTGAAAACAGCGACAAACCGTTGCAAACGAAAATCGCCGCAGATCGTTGCAATCTCAACGAAGTTGGCGCCACCGCACCGATTCCGGAAAACCCGGGATTGGATCTCCTAAGTCCTAGGCCGGGGGTTCGATTCCCTCCGTGGGCGCCACTCGGCCTTCGGCCGGCTCGTCAACCGAGTTGCTTCCTGCGCCCACAACATCGGCCGCACGCCGCTCGGT
>CAZEMU010000163.1:0-3063 GCA_964513315.1 uncultured Acidimicrobiaceae bacterium
CGGTCGACGAGCAGCCAGATCATGGCGCCCCAACCGACCATCACGCCTCCAAGGACCGCGTTGACCAGACGATGAGATTCTTCCAACGCGTCGGGACCATCGCCGACTCGGAAGAACACGATGTCGAGCAGGAACCGTACGCCGAAGTCCGTTGACGTCATCGCGCCGGCGCTGAACAACAGTCCGGTCAGAGCGACGAAGACGGCTGCGGCTTTGAGCGCTCGACCAATGCTGGCGAGCTCGGGATCGGTCGAATCCGTCGTGACGATGGCGTCGGTGTGGGTGTTGATGGGAGCAGTTCGTGTTTGCATACGTCGATCGTGCGCTCCGACGTGATGCCACTCAATTACCCCCGAGGTAAGTGACAGGATTACCTGCTCGTCGTACCTTCTGCCCATGGCATCTGCGACATTCGGGACCGTTCTCAAAGAGTGGCGCGGCATTCGCCGCATGAGTCAGCTCGACCTCAGCAACGCAGCCGAGGTCTCGGCGCGCCACATTTCGTTCCTCGAATCTGGCCGATCGAAGCCAAGCCGTCCGATGGCGTTGCATCTGGCCGAGGCCCTCGAATTGCCGCGTGGTGAGCGGAACCGGTTGCTGACCGCGGCGGGCTTCTCCCCGATGTGGCACAAGCAAGAACTCGATTCCGAGGCGATGGCACCGATCCACGATGCGATCCGGTGGACGCTTGATCGACACAACCCCTACCCCGCCGTTGTCCTCGATCGGCACTGGAAGGTCATCGACCGCAACGAGGCCGCAAGTGCCATGTTCGCCGGGCTTGGCCTGCCCGACGACCTCGACTTCCTCGACGCCATGACCACGCCCGGCGGCATCCGAGACCTCGTGGATAACTGGTCCAGCGTTGGGCGTTACATGCATTCACGCCTGCGGACCGAGTCGGCTGCGGTCGGCGGTGACGCTGTCCTCGATGCGGCAGTCGAGAAGCTGGCCGCTGATCCGGAACTCGAACCGACCGACGAGCCGTTCCCTCCGATCGTCACGCTCGATCTGCGCCTCGGCGATGCGGTGCTGTCGATGTTCTCGACGATTGCGCAGTTCGGAACGGCCGAGGACCTTGCGTTGGCCGAGTTTCGGATCGAGCTCTTCTTCCCCGGCGATGAGCCGACCCGCCAGTTCCTCGAGGCCCTGTCCTCGAGCCCCAGCCCCTCGAGCGATTGACGGATCTTTGATCCCGCATGTCGAAAACGACTACTGAACGGTCGTCCAGTTTCAGGTCGAAGCGGCCACACTGATTGGCCGCGCGACCTGGAGGGCCAGTGGCACAGATCAGCATCGGATCCCGGATCCGCAAGTCTCCGTTCTATGACTCGACCGTCGCCGCTGGTGTGTCGTCGTTCACGATCTACAACAACATGTATATGCCGACGGGCTACGGCGATCCCGATGCCGAGTACGAGCGCCTCACCCAGCGAGTCGCGCTGTGGGACGTCGCTGCTGAGCGCCAAGTGCAGATCGCAGGCCCCGATGCCGCCGCCCTCGCCCAGTACGTCTCGGCGCGAAACCTGACCGGCCTCAAGGTCAACCGCGCCCGCTACGCCCCGATGTGTGACCACCAAGGTCGCCTGATCAACGACCCCGTCATCCTGCGAGTCGATGAGGACCGGTTCTGGATTTCGATCGCGGATAGCGACATGCGGCTGTGGGTCAGCGCAATTGCGGGCGAACGTGGTGACAACGTCGACGTCACCGAACCCGACGTATCACCCCTCGCCCTACAGGGCCCGATGGCCGACGACCTTGCCCGCGATGTCTTTGGCGCCGAACTCGTCGACGGCCTCGGGTTCTTCCACCACGCGCCAGCAGCCGTCGATGGCATCCCCGTTGTGCTGTGTCGCTCGGGTTGGAGCAAGCAGGGCGGGTTCGAGCTGTTCCTCACCGACGGAAGCCAGGGCAACCGGCTCTGGGAACTGATGATGGCCGCGGGCGAGAAGTACGGCATTGGTCCGGGTAACCCGAACCAGCCCGAGCGCATCGAGAGCGGGCTCCTCAGCCACCGTTCCGACAACGACCCGGACACCGACCCGATCGAGGCAGGTCTTGCGGCATACACCTCGCTCGATGCCGACATCGACTTCTGTGGCCGCACCGCACTCATCGAACGGCAGAAGCGGGCGGTGCGCCGCCCGATCGTGAACGTCACGCTGAATGGCAACAAGGACATCGCCGAGTGGTGCCGGAACCCATGGCCGGCGTCGATCTCTGGCCAGCAAGTGGGCTGGCTGCGCAACGCAACGTGGAGCCACCGACTCGACCGCTGGATCGGCATCGCCCAAATTGAGACGCCACACGATGAGCCCGGCACGGAGCTCGACATCGTCACTGGCAGCGGGAACAAGGTCCGATCCAGCGTGACTGACGAACCGTTCGGCACGATCCGCACGAAGTAGAAGCGGCCCGGCCGATACCGTCTGTGCATGCTTCGGTTCGGCAAGCAGGCACCTGAACTCCAACGGGTCGACGCGGCACGCGAGGCCATCTTGAAACACGGCGAGCCGCGTCCCGTGGTGCTGCACACGGTCGACAAGGTGCGAGCTGCGATCGAACAGGCGCTCGCCGACCGAGACCAGGTCGCAGACAGCCTCACGAGCTTCGACGAGCAACGCATCGCTGATGAACTCAAGGCCGCCCTACGTTCCAAGCCGCGCCCGACCGACCCGGATACGCCCCACGTGCTCGCGTTGCGGAGACGCCACGAAGCCGTGCATGCGCTACACAATCGCCGCGATGCCATCGCCGAAGGTATCGAGCGTTCGCTCGCCGACCTTGAGACCTTCGCCGCCGAGCGGGCCATGGCCGCCATGCAATCCGACGAGGTCTTCGCGGACCTCGGCCACTGGATCGACACGCTCGATGCAGACGCCCGATCGCTCACTGCGTCCCACGACACGCTCGACCGCATTCCGGAGATCTGACATGCAATGCCCGCTCTGCATCGAGACCGTGCTCGAGCCCCACGTTCACGGTGGCGTCGAGATCGATGTCTGTCCCAAGTGCAAGGGCGTCTGGCTCGATCGTGGCGAACTCGACAAGCTCGCCACG
>CAZEMU010000163.1:3163-7414 GCA_964513315.1 uncultured Acidimicrobiaceae bacterium
GATTCCTGGGACGATGACGATGACGATGACGACGACGACCGGGACCGGTCGAAGAAGTCATCCAAGAAGTCGAAGAAATCGAAGAAGCGCAAGAAGTCATTCGGCGACCGGCTCAGCGACGTACTTGAGGACGTCCTCGACTTCGACTGACAAGATGGCGCCGTGACGATTCGGTTGGCGAGCAACGCGCTGGTGGTCTTGGCTGGCCCGTCCGGCTCCGGGAAGTCCACCTGGGCGGCCGCGAACTTCGAGCCGAACCAGATCGTGTCGTCGGACCAGCTTCGGTCTGTGGTCGGCCAGCACATCCATGATCTGGCCGCGAGCGCCGATGCCTTTGCGTTGGTGGAGCAGATCGTCGAGCGGCGACTCACCCGCGGACTTATCACCGTGATCGACTCCCTCGGCATGGATCGCGAGCTCCTCGACCGGTGGCTGGCCATCGCGGCGACACACGACGTTCCCCCATACTTGGTTCGGTTCGACGAGCCGGCTGCCGTGGTGCGCAAACGCAATCGCAGTCGGGCCAGCGCCGTGCCATCCAAAGTCTTGACCGCCCAGCTTGCTCGCTGGGAAGACGTCCGTGACACCGTCGGCGAAGGCTTCGAAGAGGTCCATTCGCCCGACGAGGTCGTCGTTGTGGCCAAGTCGCTGCTGGACCGCCCAGCGGGACCCGTCGCGGGCCTGCGGTTCGGCCTCTCGATCAGCGCGTGGGACTGGCCCGGCGACAACCCCGACATGGCGAACCGCCTCGGAGAGATTGCATCCGAGGCCGAACACGCCGGCTTCGACAGCATCTGGGTGATGGATCACTTCATGCAGATCCCCCAGGTCGGCCGCGACTGGGAGCCGATGCTCGAGGCGTACACCGCACTTGCATGGCTGGCCGGTCGAACGAGCCGCGTGCGGATCGGGACGCTCGTCACCTGCGTGACCCATCGCAACCTGGCGCACCTGGGCAAGATCATTGCGTCGCTCGATGTCTTGAGCGGCGGTCGAGCGATCTGCGGCCTCGGTGCCGGCTGGTACGAGCGTGAGCACACGATCCACGGCTACCGGTTTCCGCCTCTTGCCGAGCGCTACGAGTTACTCGAAGACGCGCTGCAGTTCCTGCCCCTGCAATGGGGCCCGGGCACGCCGCCCTTCGAAGGCCACCACTTCTCCACCCCCGAAGCCCGTTGCTACCCACGGCCGCTGCAGGAACGCATCCCGCTCCTCGTCGGCGGCTCCGGCGAGCAGAAGACGCTGCGACTGGTTGCGCAGTACGCCGACGCCTGCAACCTCTTCGGCGAACCCGATGTCGTGCGCCACAAGATCGACGTGCTGCACCAACACTGCGCTGACCTCGATCGTGACCCCACCGAGATCGAGATCACCCATCTGTCACCGATCCTGTGCGCGCCCGACGGTGATCGACTCAGACAACGGGTTGATGAGTTGCGACCCGCCAGCGTGAGCGCACACCAGCTCGTCGAAGGGCGGACCGCCGGAACGGTCGAGGAGCACACCGACCGGTTCGGTCGCCTGGCGGAAGCGGGCGTCGACACGGCCATCGTCAGCTTGGCCGATGTCGGCTACGACCGGGCCGTTGCGGACTTCGCTCCGGTCATCGAAGCGTTGCGCGGGTAGACCCCTCGACGAACAGCAACGTTGCATCTGGCCATGGCACGAGGTCATGCGCGACGGCTCGCCAAGACCTCGCCTGCTCTGCGACCATGACCCCATGCACGAGAGCCGCGGGAACGAGAGCCGCATCGTCGCCTCGCTGACCGACCGGTCGTGGGACAACCTCCATGCTGCGACCGACGGGCATCACCTCGTCATCGGACCGGGCTCGGAACAGACCGACGCATGGATCGCTGCTGGCCTCGAGCTGCCCGATCTTCCTGCGATGCGCCAATACCGGGTCGACCGCACCGTCGCCCAGCTCGAAGCCGACGGCTACGACGGCATGATCGTGCTCGACCCGATGAACATTCGGTACGTGAGCGACACCACCAACATGCAGCTGTGGGTCATGCACAACGCCACCCGCTACGCCTGGATCGGCGCCGACGGTCACGTGATCGTCTGGGACTACACCGGCTGCGAGTTCCTTTCGGGGCACAGCCACGTGATCGCCGAGGTGCGTCCTGCGATCGGACTCAACTACTTCACGGCGGGCGACCGCCGCGCCGAGCACACCCAGCGTTGGGCGACGGAGATGATCGAGCTCATCACCGAACGCCACGGGGCCGGCGCCCGGATCGCGATCGATGGCGCACCCATCGATTGCTACCGACACCTCGAAGCAGCCGGCATCACCGTTGGCGATGGCCAGCGGGTCATGGAACTCGCTCGCCGCATCAAGGGTCCCGACGAGATCCGAGCGATGCGGTGCTCGGTGCATGCCTGCGAAGCGTCGATGACCGAGATGCTCGATGCTCTCAAGCCGGGCATGACCGAGCGAGATGTGTGGGCGCTCTTACACGCAGGCAATATCCGCCGAGGTGGCGAATGGATCGAGACCCAGATCCTCTCTTCGGGGCCACGCACGAATCCGTGGATGCAAGAGGCCAGCGCCCGGGTGATCCAAGAAGGCGAGATCCTCGCCTACGACACTGACCTCGTCGGTCCCTACGGGATGATGACCGACATCAGCCGCACGTGGATCGTCGGCGACGTCGCGCCGAATGCACACCAGCGCAAGGTCTTCGACATCGCGATGGAGCAGATGGACCGCAACGTCGACCTGTTAGCGCCCGGCCGCACGTTCCACGAACTCAGCCACAAAGCATGGTTCCCGCCGGTCGAGGAGTACCGCCATTACTCGTGCCTGTTCCACGGCGTCGGCCAGTGCGACGAGTACCCGTGCGTCTACTTCCCCCACGCCTGGGACGACTTCGGCTACGACGGCCTCGTTGAGGTCGGCATGTGCTTCACGGTCGAGAGCTACATCGGACCCCGCAGCGGAGGCGAAGGCGTCAAGCTGGAGAACCAGTACCTCGTCACCGAGTCTGGCCCCGAGCTACTCACTGATTTTCCGCTCGCGATGACCCGATAGCGCCGGCCCGTCCCACTCAGGCGAGGAGCCGACCGGCCACAAGCGGAAATCGCTGTCGACTGGCCGTTCCACGTTGCGCTCAACCGCAGTCTGGCGCGGGGCGTTCGACCAGCCGACGGAAGACACACACCTCAAGCTGCTCGTTCGTGAACACGGTTACGTCGTCGTTGCTACTCACGCCGAACCCATCGACGACCAACCGCTTCGAATTGTGCTCAGCCGGCGAGGCCCGTGACGAGTGCCCAGACGTCGTCCTCGACCTCGATCGGATCCTGGTCGACCGTGTTCTGACCCGGAAGTCGGGCACCAGCCTGATCAGCGATCGATGCCGCCAACGACACGAGGTGGTCGTGGAACCCATCACCGCTGTACGCGCCCGGGTCGATGACGATGTAGAACTGCCCGAGGTCGTGCGGTTCGCCGGTCGGCGCCTTGAGCGGTGGCACGTCGACGCTGCGACGACCGCCGGTCAATGCCGAGGCCAGCAGCTCGACCATCAGGCCGAAGCCGTAGCCCTTGTAACCACCGGCGGACTGGAGCGAGCCTTCGAGCGCTGCGCCGGGATCGGTCGTCGGATTTCCGTCGCCGTCGACGGCCCAGCCGAGCGGAATCGATTCACCCGCGGCCTTGGCCCGCGTGATGGTGCCGAGTGCGACGGCGCTCGTCGAGAAGTCGAACTGGAACGACACACCACCGGAGCCATCAGGCACCGCCATGGCGATCGGGTTCGTACCGAGCAACGGCACGCTTCCGCCCGGAGGCGCAACCCGCGGCGTGGCGTTGGTACAACCGATGGCGAGCAGGCCAGCTCGAGCGAACTGTTCGGTGAAGTAGCCAACCGACGTGCACGTGTGAGTGTGCTCGACCGAGTAGCCACAGATGCCAGCCTCGCGAGCGGCGGCAACAGCTTGATCGAAGCCGGCAGCAAATGCCCACTGGGCGAACCCGAGCTTGCCGTCAACGCGGACGGCGCCCGGGCGGTCGTGGTGCACTTCGGGGTCGACGCTCGACGGGATACGACCTGATTCGAGCTGCAGGCAGTAGCTCTCGAGGTAGTAGAGGCCGCAGATCTTGTTGCCCCGAGACTCCGCGACACGGATCGCATGGGCTACGGAAGCAGCGATGTCTTCACGAGCACCGTGGCGCACGAGCGCCTGGAGCGAGGTTGCTTCGATTTCGTCGAGGGTCAGCTGAGCCATCGGCGAACCCTA
>CAZEMU010000164.1:0-7391 GCA_964513315.1 uncultured Acidimicrobiaceae bacterium
GCTCCATCATCGAAATGGTAGTCAATTTCTGTTGACAGTCAACTGTTAACAGTTAACAATAAGCCCTACGCAAAGGAGAGTAGCTGTGGGAGAATCCAGCGAAGTCAGGGACCCAGAAAACAATGGCCGCATCGAGGTCCCAAGCTCCATCCAAGGCCGAGCCTTGTCCGTAGGCGCGCCGCTCTACGAGTTCATCGAGAACGAGGCGCTGCCGGGTTCTGGCGTCGACCGCGATGCGTTCTGGGCCGGTTTCGCCGGGCTTCTGGCCGACTTCACGCCTCGGAACCGCGACCTGCTTGAGCGGCGCGAAGAGCTCCAGGCTCAGATCGATGCTTGGCACAAGGAGCGGGTCGGGCAACCACACGACGCGGCGACCTATCGGGCGTTCCTCGAAGAGATCGGTTACCTGGTCCCGGAGGGCCCAGACTTCGCCGTCGAGACCACCAACGTCGACGAAGAGATGGCAACGATCCCTGGCCCTCAGCTCGTCGTGCCGGTCATGAACGCCCGCTACGCCATCAATGCGGCGAACGCCCGCTGGGGTTCGTTGTACGACGCGCTCTACGGCACCGACGCGCTCGGCGACCTGCCCACTCCTGGCCCCTACGACCCCGCCCGCGGTGACCGAGTCATCGCCTGGGGACGCAACTTCCTCGACCGGGTCGCGCCGTTGGCCGAAGGCAGCCATGCCGACGCCGAGTCGTACACGATCGAACGCGGCGTGCTTACGCCTGCGCTGGCCGACAACGACCAGCTCGTCGGCTGGCAAGGCGACCCCAGCCAGCCCGCCGGAATCTTGCTCAAGAACAACGGCCTGCACATCGAGATCCAGATCGACCCCGAGCACAACGTCGGCGCAACCGACAAGGCCGGCGTCAAGGACCTGCTCATCGAATCAGCGATCTCGACGATCATGGACTGCGAAGACTCCGTCGCCGCCGTCGATGCCGAAGACAAGGCACTGGCCTACCGCAACTGGCTCGGCCTCAACACCGGCAAACTCGCCGAAGAAGTCACCAAGGGCCGCGAGACCTTCACTCGCCGCATGAACAGCGACCGGCTCTACGCCTCGCCCGACGGTCTGTCGTTCACGCTGCCCGGCCGCTCGGTGATGCTCGTGCGCAACGTCGGCCACCTCATGACCACGCCAGCGATCCTCGACGCTGACGGCAATGAGATCCCCGAGGGTCTGCTCGACGCCATGTTGACCGCACTCTGCGCCAAGCACGATCTGGATAAGACCGGTGGCGATCGCAATAGCCGGACCGGGTCGGTCTACATCGTGAAGCCCAAGATGCACGGAGCGGACGAGGTGGCGTTCACCAACGACGTGTTCGCTCGTGTTGAAGACGTGCTCGGCCTCGAGCGCAACACGCTCAAGGTCGGGGTGATGGACGAAGAGCGCCGCACGACCGTCAATCTCAAAGAGTGCATCCGTGCGGTCGCTAACCGGGTCGTGTTCATCAACACCGGCTTCTTGGATCGCACCGGCGACGAGATGCACACGTCGATGGAAGCAGGCCCGTTTGTGCGCAAGAGCGACATGAAGGCCCAGGCGTGGATCAACGCCTACGAGGACTGGAACGTCGACGTCGGCCTCGCCTGCGGTCTGAGTAAACAAGCCCAGATCGGCAAGGGTATGTGGGCCGCTCCTGATCTCATGGCCAACATGCTCGAGCAGAAGATCGGCCATCCGGAGTCGGGCGCCAACTGCGCCTGGGTGCCGTCACCGACTGCCGCCACGCTGCACGCGACCCACTACCACCATGTCGACGTGCTCGCCCGTCAAGACGAGCTGGTTGCTGGCGGTCCACGGGCCACCCTCGACGACATCCTGAGGATCCCGCTCGCGGGCGAAGCGAACTGGTCCGACGACGAGATCCAGGCTGAGCTCGACAACAACGCCCAAGGCATCTTGGGCTACGTCGTGCGCTGGGTTGACCAGGGCGTCGGCTGTTCGAAGGTTCCCGACATCAACGACGTCGGCCTGATGGAAGACCGGGCCACGTGCCGCATCAGCTCCCAGCACATGGCGAACTGGCTGCATCACGGCGTTGTCGACAGCGACCGCATCACGGCAACCATGCAGAAGATGGCCGCCGTCGTCGATCGCCAGAACGCCGACGATCCCGAGTACATCGCCATGTCGCCTGGCTTCGACGGCCCGGCGTTCAAGGCAGCGTGCGACCTCGTGCTGTCCGGCACCGAGCAGCCGTCGGGCTACACCGAGCCGATCCTGCACGCCCGCCGCCTCGAAGCAAAGAAGCTCCGCTCGTGAGCGTGCGCCCGCTCTTCTCAACCTCGGACCGCTTCCCGACCACTGACAGCACCACCAAATATGCAGACTTCTCACGGCTGACGCGTGAAAAGTCCACAGATTTGGGATCGGAAGGATGAGCTGATGGCCGGGTTCCTATCTTCGGTGAAGAAGCGGCTCAACCTTGAGCCCGGCAGCAATTCAGGAAGCGGCGACCCTGTCGTCGAGGAGCTCCGCCGTGCGCTGAGCCCCGACCGGGTTCGCTACGACGGGGCCGAGCGTTCGCTGCTGAGTCACGATGCGTCGATCTATGACGGGGGAGTCGCCGGTCCGGTGTGCTTCCCGATCACGGCCGCCGAGGTCCAGGCCATCATGCGCATTGCGCTTAAGCACGAGCGCAATGTCGTGCCTCGAGGCGCTGGCACCGGCCTGGCCGGCGGCGCTATTCCGCTGGGCGCTCCCATCGTCGTCACCGTGACGAAGATGAACGAGATCCTCGAGATTGACACCGACAATCGGATCGCCTGGGTTGAGCCGGGCGTCGTGAACCTGGATCTCACTCGGCATCTGACGCCGATGGGCTTCCACTTTGCGCCCGACCCGTCGAGCCAGCAGGTGTGCACGATTGGCGGCAACGTCGCCAACAACTCGGGTGGGCCGCACTGCTTGGCGTACGGCGTTACCAACGCCCACGTCGTCGCCGTCGAAGTCGTACTCCCGTCGGGTGACCTCGTGGTTCTTGGCGGGCTCGAGGACGAACCAGCGGGCTATGACCTGCGCGGTGCGTTCATCGGCAGCGAGGGCACGCTCGGAGTCGCTACTCGAGTTGCGGTGCGGCTGACGCCGAATCCGCCTGCGGTCAAGACGCTGCTGTTGTCGTTCGAGACGATCCGAGATGCAGCGAACACGGTGAGCCAGATCATCGCTGCCGGCATCGTGCCCGCCGCGCTCGAGGTCATGGACCAGCGCATCACCCAAGCGGTCGAGAACTACGTGCACGCCGGCTACCCGACCGATGCCGGGGCCGTGCTGCTGGCCGAGGTCGATGGCCTGGCCGAGTCGATCGATATCGATGCCGATCGCATCGCCGAGATCGGTCGAACGAACAGCGCCCTCGATGTTCGGGTGGCGAAAGACGAGGCCGAACGGGCTGCGCTCTGGAAGGGTCGCAAGACTGCGTTCGGAGCGGTCGCCCAGATCGCGCCTGACTACTACCTGCACGACACGGTCGTGCCCCGCAGCCAACTCGCTGACGTGCTCGAAGAGATCTACGCCATCGCCGACCGCCACGATCTGCTCGTCATGAACGTGTTCCACGCTGGCGACGGCAACCTCCACCCGCTCCTCGTGTTCGACGGAAGAGAGCCTGGCGTCATCGATCGGGTCCACGCCGCAGGCGATGAGATCCTGCGTGCCTCGCTTGACGCTGGCGGCGTCTTGTCGGGCGAGCACGGCGTGGGTGTCGAGAAGCAGAAGTACATGGACGAGTTCTTCACCAGCGACGACCTCGCCCACCAGAACCGGCTACGCCAGGCGTTCGATCCGGGGTGTCGCACGAACCCGGGCAAGGTCATCCCGAGCGGCCACAGCTGCGCCGACATTCAAGCGCTGCGTTCGGTCCCGAAAGAGGTCTGGCTGTGAGCGAGACCATGCCGATGCTCACCATCGACGATCCCGTGCTCGAGGCGTTCGCCGCCGAGGTTGGCTCCGAAGGGCCCGTCGCTGTCGAAGGCGCCCGCACGCGCTGGGACCTCGGTGGTCCTGCCTCGGCCGGTGTGCGCACCGTGCGAGCCCCCGAAGGCATCGTCGACTATGTGCCTGACGAAATGACCGTCACCGTGCGCTGCGGCACGACCGTCGCCGACCTGCACGCAGCGCTCGCTGAGAAGGGTCAGCGCACGGCGCTTCCCGAACGCTCAGGTCCGTCGGGCGACGGCACCGTCGGCGGCGCGCTGGCGGTGGGGGAGAACAGCATGCACGTGCTCGGACGAGGACGTGTGCGCGAAGCCGCCCTGCAGGTCCGCTACGTCAGCGACGACGGCAAGCTCATCACCGGAGGCGGCCCGACCGTCAAGAACGTCACCGGTTTCGACCTGCCCCGGCTCCTGGTCGGCTCGCTCGGCACCCTTGGATTGCTCGCCGAAGTCATCCTGCGCACGAACCCGATTCCCGCCGTCAACCGCTGGCTCGTCAGTGATGACGCCGACCCGTTCGCAATCCTGGACACGATCCTGCGTCCGAGCGCTGTCCTCTGGAACGGCGAACGCACCTGGGTCGAGCTCGAAGGCCACGCCCCAGCCGTCGAGGCCGAAGCCAAGCGCCTCGCCACGATCGGTACCTGGACCGACGATTCCGCGGGCCCAGAACTGCTCCCGCATCGTTGGACGTTGGCACCCGCCGAGCTGCGCAACACGTCTCGCTTCGCCGGCGAGTCATTCGTCGCCGCTATCGGCGTCGGCACGGTGCTCAGCAACCTCGCCCCGCCACCGCCTGCCGTTGACCCGGGCGTGCAAGCGCTCGCCGACCGGGTCAAAGCCCAGTTCGATCCCCGAGGCCGGCTCAACCCTGGCCGCATGCCCGGCGCAGCCGCAGGAGCCCGCTGATGGACCTCAAACTCGACGCCGACGATCTCAACACGTGCGTGCAATGCGGACTGTGCCTGCCCCATTGCCCGACGTTCCGGGTCACCGGCGACGAAACGATGTCGCCCCGTGGCCGCATCAAGCTGATGCGCGAGGTGCAGGACAACGACGCCCCCGTCACCGACGAGGTCGTCGACGCCTTTGCGACCTGTGTGCAGTGCCGCGGCTGCGAACCGGCGTGCCCGAGCAACGTGCCGTACGGCCACTTGATGGAACAGGCCCGCGAGACGCTGGTCGACGCCGGCAAGCTCACACCCGCCTGGCAACAAGCCGCCCTCAAGCCGCTGGCCCACCCGAATTTGCTACGAGCGGGAACCAAGGCGCTCGCGGTTGCGAACAAGGTCGGGCTGGTGCCGAAACGGCTCGGGCTGCCCGATGACATTCCGTTCCGCCAAGACCCGCTCGTTGCGTCCGGCGACGACGTGTGGATGTTCACTGGTTGCGTGATGGACGCCTGGCAGCGAGATGTCCACCAGGCCACTCAGCGGGTGATCGAGGCGGCTGGCTTCGGCGTGCGACCCACGAGCGATCTCGCCCCCTGCTGCGGAGCGCTCCAGTCCCACGCCGGCATGGGCGACGAGGCTCGCTCACGCGCATCGCAACTGATCGAGGCGCTGAGCCAAGGCGACGCGGCCACGCGGCCGATCCTGGTCAACTCCGCCGGTTGTGGCGCAGCCATGAAGGACTATGGCCATCTGCTCGGAACTGACGAGGCTCGGGCATTCTCCGAGCGCGTCTTCGATGTCAGCGAGTTCCTGGCTGACCACGTCGAGGCACTGCCGCAGGTCGAGCCGCTCGATCTGCGGGTTGCCGTGCAAGACCCGTGCCACCTGCGCCACGTGCAGCGGGTCCACGAGGCCACTCGGACCGTGCTGCGTCCGTTCGTGCGAGAGCTTGTCGAGCTGAACGACGACGGTCTGTGCTGCGGCGCTGGCGGCGCCTACTCCGTGCTGCAGCCCGAGATGGCCGGCCAGATTCGTGACCGCAAGGTCGCAGCGATCGACCAGGTCACCCCCGACGCTGTAGCCAGTGCGAACCCGGGCTGTTCAATGCATCTTGCGCAAGCTGGGGTACCGACCGTGCACCCGATGACGCTCGTGGATCGGGCCATCTCCAAAGTTTGAGAAGAAAATCTTCCCGAAGTCCTCAACAAGGGATAGGCCGTGCCGACTAATACATCAGCGGCTTGGCTTCAGCCCCCGGCCGCAGAACAAAAACACAGATGATCGGCCATCATGTCCCCTCCTGATGACCATCTCTCTCACAAGAACCCTCGGCCGACGATCCCCCCTCCAGCGGCCGGGGGTTCTTTCTTTTTCCAATGGGGTCGCAGCCAAAACGTTGCACGTTGGCCTCACCTCAGGGTCCGCCTAGGACGGCGACGCTCGCCAGACCAGTTGGAGAGCGGGGCGCTCGGACGCTGAATCGTTGCGCGTGCCCGAATGCAGCACATGTCCGGAGAAGACAAACGCGGTTCCGGCTGCTCCGAGCAGTCGGATCTCGTCGTGATGGTGATCGAGTGAGCCGGAGCACCGTTGGAGGTCCACCCGTCGATGGCTTCCTGGGATCAACCTCGTCGATCCGTTCTCTTCGGTGAAGTCGACCAGCGCAACGATCGCAGTTGCCATGCGATCCGCACCGTTGTCGAGCTTGGGTACGTCGTCGGCGTGGAGCTTCTGTGCTCCGAAGCCGGGCTGCGGTGAGCGGAACGAGACCTCGAACGCCTCGAATCTCGTCCCGATTATTGCGGCAACTTCGTCGAGCAACGCCCGACGTTGCACAAGCGCATCAATGATTGGGCTGCGCTCGGCGAGATCGAAGAGGTGGCGGGTCCCGTGCGCAACCTTGTCCCGAGGGTGCCGATCGGGTTCGGGAAGCGAGAGCAATTGCTCGCACTCGGACCGAACCGCCGCAACGTCGTCCTTCGAAAGCAGACCGCCGACCGCGCCGAAGCCACGGCCCTCGTCGTAGCTCAGCTGTGGCACGTTGGGCGGAGCGCTAGCCGGTGATCTTGGCGATCAGCGCGTCGACGGCGTCGTCGGCGAGGGCGATCATCTCGTCGTCGGTGCGGTCCTGGATGGGGTGCGCCACGAACAGGCGAGCGGCGTCGAAGCCAAGCGCAGTCGCTTGGGCCTCGGCGGCGCTGACGAATGGATCGCTGGCGACGAAGACACCGGGGACACCGCGGCGTTCGAGATCGGTGATGTCATGCACACTGCATGACGTGCAGCTACCTCAATCGGCGAGGGCTTCGATCACGGCATCGCACTCGGTGGCGATCTCGTGGCGAAGGTCGACGGGCGCCGGCTTGGTGAACGTCGGTTTGCGATAGCGCTTGACGTTCGCATCGAGTGCGCCGAGGCGCTCCTCGACACGGTTCAGGAACACGTCGCCGCGGGGCTTCGAGATATCGAGTAGCCCCACCGTCAGTCCAGCGAGGGACTCGGGTCGAGTCGCTCGCTCGATGATGGCGGGCGTGGACTCGTTGGTCG
>CAZEMU010000165.1:0-7300 GCA_964513315.1 uncultured Acidimicrobiaceae bacterium
CGGCCAGCCCGCTCGCTCAGGTCGGCCAGCCCGCTCGCTCAGGTCAGGTCGAGGCGTGCGGACTAAGGTCAAGCCCCGAACCGATGATCAATCGAGCCGCGAGAATCCGAGGGGGAACGGCGCATGAGTGACGCAACGATCGAGGTCTATGAGACCGAGGATCGGACCTTTCCGCCCAGTGCCGATTTTGCTGCGGCGGCGCTGGCGAACGATCAATCGCTCTACGAAGAAGCCAACAACGACTTCGAGGCCTTCTGGGCCCGCCAGGCCCGCGAACTGCTGACCTGGTACAAGGACTTTGACCAGGTACTCGACTGGCAGCTTCCGTTCGCCAAGTGGTTCATCGGCGGCGAGCTCAACATCAGCTACAACTGTCTCGATCGTCACGTCGCCGCGGGCAAGGGCGACAAGATCGCCTATCACTGGGAAGGCGAACCGGGCGACACGCGCAGCTTCACCTACGCGCAGCTGCTCGACGAGGTCGCCAAGTTCGCGAACGTACTCAAGGGCATGGGCCTGAAAAAGGGCGACCGCATCGCGATCTACATGCCGATGATCCCCGAACTTCCGATCGCGATGCTCGCGTGCACGCGCATCGGCGTCGCGCACTCGGTCATCTTCGGTGGCTTCTCGCCCGACGCGATCATTGACCGCTGCGACGACGCCGAAGCGAAGCTCATCATCACCGCCGACGCTGGCTACCGCCGCGGCGCTCCCTCGGCGCTCAAGGTCAATGTCGACGACGCGCTGGCCAGCCGTGAATCGACGGTCGAGAACGTCATCGTCGTGAACCGCTGCGACACCGAAGTCACGATGGTCGAGGGCCGTGACCACTGGTGGCACGAGCTGACAGCCAATGCCAGCAACCAGTGCCCACCCGAGCCGCTCGACGCCGAGCAGCTGCTGTACATCCTGTACACCTCGGGCACGACGGCGAAGCCCAAGGGCATCATGCACACCACCGGCGGGTACCTGACCCAGGTGGCGTTCACCCACAAGTACATCTTCGACCTCAAGCCCGACACCGATGTGTACTGGTGTGCGGCTGACATCGGCTGGGTGACCGGCCACAGCTACATCGTCTACGGACCGCTGACCAACGGCTGCACCTCGGTCATGTACGAGGGCACGCCCGACACGCCACGCGAGCAGGATCGCAACGGCGATGACCGCAGCGCCTGGAGCAAGGACCGCCTGTGGGACATCATCGAGCGCTACGGCGTCACGCAGCTCTACACCGCGCCGACCGCGATCCGCACGTTCATGAAGTGGGGCACCCAAGAAGTCGAGCGCCACGATCTGTCGACGCTGCGAGTGCTGGGCACGGTCGGCGAGCCGATTAACCCCGAAGCGTGGATGTGGTACCACGAGCACATCGGCGGCGGAAGTCGCCCGATCGTCGATACGTGGTGGCAGACCGAAACTGGCGGCCACATGATCACGCCGATGCCGGGCGTCACGACGACCAAGCCCGGGTCCGCCTGTCAGACGATTCCTGGCGTGACCGCTGAGCTCGTCGACGACGACGGCAACCTCGTCACCGAAGGCGGCGGCTACCTCACGATCTCGAAGCCGTGGCCGTCGATGTTGCGCGGCATCTGGGGAGACCCCGAACGCTTCCAAGAGACCTACTGGTCACGGTTCCCAGGCCGCTACTTCGCGGGCGACGGCGCTCGCCTCGACAGCGACGGTTACCTCTGGCTGCTCGGGCGTGTCGATGACGTCATGAACGTGTCGGGTCACCGCATCTCGACCGCCGAGATCGAGTCCGGCTTGGTCGATCACCCATCGGTCGCCGAAGCAGCGGTGGTTGGCGCGAACGACGACACGACCGGACAGGCAATCGTCGGCTACGTGATTCTGCGCGGTGGCAACGAAGCCTCGGTCGAGCTGAGCGAAGCGATTCGCCAGCACGTTGCGACCAAGCTCGGCCCGATCGCGCGCCCCAAGGCCGTGTTCATCGTCCCGGACCTGCCCAAGACACGCAGCGGCAAGATCATGCGTCGCCTACTTCGCGATGTCGCCGAAGGTCGCGACCTGGGCGACACGACCACGCTCGCCGACGCTGGCGTCGTCGACGAGATCCGCACGCGTGCCGCCGAGAGTGACGAGGAGTAGTACGCCTTGTGTCGCTGCGCTCCACAACGCTGCCGGCGGTGATCGAATCGGCGGTCCTAGTAGGCCCAGCGTGAACCCCTCTGCCGGCCAGCTCAGTTCCACGGGCATGCTGAGTGCATGAGCGATTCGTCATGGCCCGAGAGTTGGACCTGGGCAGCTGATCCTGTCGACGGAGGACCTTGTGTCCTTGTCGACGTCGACGGTGTCATCGCCAACGGCTGGCACCGCCAGCACTTCTTGCAAGACGGCCGTAAGGACTGGAAGAACTTCTTCGCGAACGCGTTCGGCGACACGCCGATCGAAGGTTCACGGGCGTTGGTCGACCAGTTCGCCGAAGCGGGCCAGGTCGTACTGCTCACCGCTCGCCCGAACAGCTTGCGCCAGGTCACCCTCGACTGGCTGGCCGAGCACGGGTACCGCTGGGACTTGCTGGTGCTGCGAGGCCCAGGCGATGACCGATACTCGTCGCCCGACTTCAAGCAGCGCTGCGTCGCCGATCTTCGTTCACACGGATTCGTCCCCCAACTGGCGCTCGACGACGATCAGCGCAACGTCGACATGTTCCGCAGTGAAGGCATCGAAACCCTCTACGTCCACTCCGGCTACTACGAGGCATGATTCGCCGCAGCTGACCCCGGAGCCGTCGGGCCTCCCTTCGTTCGGGAATGGCGGCCGCGCCGTTAGTGTTGGATCCCTCACGGAGGTTCGATAGATGGGCAACTCGTTCAAAACGTTCATGCTGCTGGCACTGCTCGGTGGCTTGGCCATGGCGCTCGGCAGCGCGTTTGGTGGCCGTGGTGGCATGACGATCGGTCTCGGTATCGGTCTCGTAATGGCCGGAGGCAGCTACTGGTTCAGCGACAAGCTGGCCATCAAGAGCGCCAAGGCGGTCCCTGCGGACCCGGCCCAGTACCCCGAGTACTTCGCCATCATGGAAGACCTGACCGCTCGGGCCGACATGCCGATGCCCAAGCTTTACGTCACCCCGAATCGCCAGCCGAACGCGTTCGCGACCGGCCGCAATCCGAACAACGCCGCCGTTGCCGTCACCGTCGGGCTTATGGAAATGATGACCTGGGACGAAGTCCGAGGCGTCCTCGCCCACGAACTTGCCCACATCGAGAACCGCGACATCCTCATCGGCTCCGTGGCCGCAGCGATCGCGATGGGCGTCACCTACGCCGCCCGGATGGCCATGTACGCCGGCATGTTCTCGGGCGGTCGTCGCGACGGTCGTGGCGGTGCGAACCCGATCGTGATGATCGCAACCATCGTGTTGGCCCCACTTGCCGCAAGCTTCATCAAGTCGGCGATCAGCCGCACTCGTGAGTACAAGGCCGACGCCAGCGCAGCCCGTCTGATGGGCGACCCCGAACCGCTCGCTCGTGCACTCGAAAAGCTCGGCATGGCGTCGGGCCGGATCCCCGCCGAAGGCGTGACGCCTGAGCAGGCCTCGCACTACATCGTGAACCCACTCGGCGGCGCCACCCAATCGAACTTCGGTGGCGGCATGGCTCAGTTCGGCAAGATGTTCTCGACGCACCCGCCACTCGAGGATCGTGTTCGCGCCCTTCGCAGCGGCGAGTTCATGAACAGCTGAGCCGGTCGATTCGGAACCTACGCTCTGCGCTATGCGGTTCCTTTTCGTTTGCGACGACAACGTTCGTTCGTCGCCGATGGCGGCCGCGTTCCTCTATCACCAGCAACGTCTGCGCAGCATCGACCCGCTCGTGGTCGCGTCCGGCGGGTTCGGCCCTGCAGGCCGCCCGCTCGACCCTTCCGTCGTGGCGTTGCTTGAGGATCGCGGCGTCGACCTGAGCCGCAAACGCACCCGGGAGCTCGACGCTGACATGGTCGGGCACGCTGACCTCATCGTCACGATGACGAGTTCGCAGGCCGTCCGCACCATGACTGCCTGGCCCGAGGTCGCAGATCGTGTGTTCACGCTTCGCCACCTTTGCGCTGCAGTCACGTCGCGTCCCGCCTCGATGAGCGCGGCGGTGTGGTTGCGAACCGTGCAAGGCGCAGTCGAGCGGAACTACATCTCGACGGGCGACGCGACGATGGACATCGCCCTACCGGCCGGACGCGAGTTCGGAGCCACGCTCAACCTGGCCGACCAGTTGCTGGCCGCAACCGATCACCTGACTCGGTGCCTGTGGCCCGAACCGACCGTCACCGCCTGAGCGCTGGTCGGGCTGGTGTCAGCCGTCGCTCGTGAGTGAGATGTCGTCGGCCCATGCCTGGTCGACGCGGCTAAGCGTCGGCCGTCGGGTGACGGAGCCATTGGCGGCTTGGCCAGCGGGGTTGATCTTCGCGATCCGCAGCGGCTGCGCCGCAGGCTTGGTGACCGTCAGCGTGGTGCGACTATGCGCCGCTGCTGGGACGGACTGCGGGGTATCCGGCGCGGCGATCGCCGCGGGAACGAGGCGGGGCCGCTCGACCGGCTCGACCGGTTGTGGCGTCGTGGGTGCGGCCACCGGGGCAGGTGCAGCTGCCGGTGCGGGAGCGGATTGCTGGACCGCTGCGGGTTGTGCGGGTGCAACCGGTGTCGACAGGGCAGGTAGTGCTGGAGCCGGCTCGGCGGCGGGCGCAAGCACAGGCGCCGCCACGGGCTGGGGTGGCGTCGGTGCGACCAGGGGGGCAGCTGGTTCCACGGGCGGAGCGTCGGGCGCGAGGAAGGCGGGGATGTCGAGCATCCCGGCGGTCATCACGAGGTCCAGTGAGCCTTCGGTGGCCTGGTAGAGCCAGGATTCTGCTTCGGCCTCGTCGTCGGCTTGTTGTTCGCGCCAACGCAACCAGGCGCCGGTGATACCGGCGCCAAGGAGCGTGCCCAGAATCGTCATCGCAATGAGCGACCGGCCCGTTGCGGTTGCGGTTGGCACGTCGCCGAACAGTTCGGCGCCCGGGTCAGATTGCAGTGCCTCGATCGAGCTCGTCGCCGCGGCTTCTTCGGTTGCGGCGACGTCGCGACGAGTCTCGAGCCTGGCGGCTTCGGCATCGTCGCCTGCGAGCCGAGCGGTCCCGAGTTGGGTGATGAGCAGTTCGAGCTCGGACTCGGCGAGCGCGGCCCGGTCGGTCCACGTCGCAATGAGTGCGTCTCGGCGCTGCGAGACATAGGCCGACGCCCAGTTGCGTGACAGGCGAATCGCCTCGTCTGCGGTGTCACCAGGTGCGGTGAACGCAAGGACGTTGTTGTCGCCGCCCGCTTCGACGTCGATCGTGTTCGGCGCCGTGGGGATTGCGCCCCGTACGACATCGAGGACGACACCCGATTGGGCAAAGCGGATCTCGGCATCGAGCGGCGTCGTGCCGTCGAGCGAGTTCTCGCCAAGATCAGCGGCGGCCAAGCGGGTGACGAGGACCTCGGTGGTGGCGTCGTAGCCGGGAGGGGAGCGCAGCGCGAAGAACGCCCCTACCAACAAACCAACCAGCGCTCCGACGAGGATGCGGCTGAGATTCCGGGCGAAGAACCCGCCGGAACTGCCTGGCGGCGTTGGGTTCACACGTTGATCGTACCGTTCGTCCCGATGTCGCCCGATGGGTCGATCAACCCAGTGGGGTAGGAGCGATCGGGACGCTGCTGATCAGTCGCGGAAGTTGCCGAACTGCATGGGGAAGTCGAAGTCGCCGCCCTTGAGTGCTGCGATCACGTCTTGGAGCGAGTCGCGCTTCTTGCCAGACACACGGAGCTGTTCGCCCTGGGTCGAGCTGGACACGCCCTTGATACCGAGATCCTTAATGAACTTGTTGAGCTTCTTGGCGTTGTCCGAAGAGATACCGGCGCTCAGCGTTGCCGTTTGTCGGGCACGACCACCGGAGGCCTCTTCGACGTCGCCGTAGTCGAGCGCCTTGAGGGACACGCTGCGGCGAACCATTTTCTCTTCGAGGACCTGACGCAACGCGACGAGACGATCTTCGCTGGCCGAGTTCATGGTGATCGCCGATTCGGTGAGCTCGATCTGTGAGTCGGTGCCCTTGAAATCGAAGCGGTTCTGGATCTCGCGTTGGGCCTGGTCAACGGCGTTGCGTACTTCTTGCATGTCGACTTCGGACGTCACATCGAACGTTGGCATGGTGTCGTTCCCCTCGTGCAGCTGGTCCGATCACGCTAGTTGCAGAACGGTCGGGTTTCATCGACGAAAAGGCGGTGTGTGCCGGGGCTCCTATGGGTATCGTGTGCAACCCAATCATGGGTCAGTGCCCGAGCGGCCAAAGGGAACGGGCTGTAAACCCGTCGTGATTTCACTTCGATGGTTCAAATCCATCCTGGCCCACATGATGCGAAGCCCCTGCCGATTCCGGCAGGGGCTTCGTCATTTTTCATGCCGCTGAAATCGAACCAGGAACCGATTCGTGCGAACATGACTCCCATGTCAACAGCTCTCGGACCCGATGTCGTCGAAGCCGCCAGCGGCCTCCAGGAATACACCGTCGATCTGCGTCGGGCGATGCACGCCGAGCCCGAGCTCGGACTGCAGCTTCCTGAGACACAAGCCAAGATTCTCGACGCGCTGACCGGCCTCGGCCTGACGATCACCAAGGGCGAATCGACGACCTCGGTGGTCGCCGATCTACATGTCGATCGCGACGGCCCGATGACACTGCTGCGCGCCGACATGGATGCGCTTCCGCTCCAAGAAGACGCCGACGTGCCCTGGAAGTCCCGTTACGAGGGGCGCATGCACGCCTGCGGCCACGACAGCCACGTCGCCATGCTGCTCAGCGCCGCCCGCATGCTCGTCGAGAACAAGGACGAACTACCCGGCCCGGTCCGCTTCATGTTCCAGCCCGGCGAAGAAGGCTTCCACGGCGCCCGCTACATGATCGAAGAAGGCGTGCTTGAGAACGTCGACCGTGCGTTCGCGATCCACGTGATCACGCCCATGCCGGCCGGCATGTTCTTCACCAAGGGAGGCCCCGTCATGGCCAGCGCCGACCGCTTCGACATCACGATGGTCGGGCGCGGCGGTCACGCCTCGATGCCCGCCGACGCGATCGACCCGATCCCGGCTGCCGCCCAGGCGATCCTCGGTCTGCACACGATGGTCGGTCGAGTCAAGGCTGGCTCCGACGAAGCCGTGCTGACCGTCGCCCACCTCGAAGCGGGCACGACGAACAACATCATCCCCGAGACCGCTCGCATGGAAGGCACGATCCGGACCTTCGACGAGAAGATCCG
>CAZEMU010000166.1:0-5864 GCA_964513315.1 uncultured Acidimicrobiaceae bacterium
GACGAGTTCGACGTCACGTTGGCGACCGTCAGCTGGGTCGTGATCATCGAGTCGCTCATCGTGGCCGCGCTCTTGTTGCCGCTCGGCAACTTGGGAGACCGTCTCGGGCGTCGGCGCGTGCTCGCCGGCGGCATGGCGCTGTTCGGCTTCGGAAGTGCGCTCACTGGCCTCGCGCCAACGTTCGCTTTGGTGATTGCGGCGCGGGTCGTGACCTCGATCGGCAACGCGTTGGTGCAGTCGATCGGCACTGGGCTGCTCGTTGCGTCGTTCCCTCCCGAAGAGCGCGGCCTGGCAATGGGTGCCCAAACGACCGCCGTCAGCGTCGGGTCCGCCACCGGGCCGTTCCTGACCGGGCTGTTGCTCGACGTCATGTCGTGGCGGGTCATCTTCGCCTTGCTCGCGATCCCGTCCGCTGCCGCGGTGCTCCTCGTGCTCGCACTGATCCCTCGAGATGAACCGGCGACCACGTCGCGGCGCAGCGGCACCTCAGCCGTCGTGCTTTCGATTGCGGCAATCACGCTGCTGACAGTGACCATCAACAACCCGTTCGACTGGTCGTGGCAGTCCTGGCCCATCGCTGCAGGCGCCGTGCTGACAGTGGCGCTCGGTGCTGCGTACGTCCGCACCGAGCTCGCATCGCCGACGCCGATGCTTGACCTTCGCCTCTTCCGGATCGGTGCGTTCCGGACCGCGACGCTGGTCCGCTGCATCGGCTTCACCGCAGCCACGGCGGTGACGTTGCTGCTGCCGATCTTGTTGCTCAGTGTTCTGCAGCTGAGCGGCCGCCTGACCGGCATCATCATTTCGACGCTCGCGGTCGGCATGGGCCTGTCCGCTCAGGTTGCGGGCCGGGTCTATGACCGGGTTGGGCCTCGCGCTCCGACGCTCGTCGGACTCACGCTGCAGGGAAGCGTCTTTCTCGCACTGAGCTTCGTGGGAGCCGAAACGCCGTGGGGTTGGATCATGCTGGCCGCGTTCTTGCAGGGTCTGGCGATGGGCGCCTGGAACGTGCCGAACTCCAGCGCCATACTCGGCGCCACGCCACCCGATTCGTTCGGCGTCGGCGGTGCGTTCACGAACGTCACCCGAACGGTCGGCAACGTGGTCGGGCAGGCGCTCGCCGCCGCCATCGTCGTCGCCGTGCTGCGCAACCAAGGCTTCGACATCCCGTTGGGCGAAATCGAAGACACGCCCGCCGCCGCAGCGAGCTTCGTCGACGGCTGGCAGCTTGCGTTCTGGGTGGCCTCAGGACTGACGCTTGCGCTCGCGGTCACCGCCGCCCGCCTCGGCTGGTCCGAGACGGCGCCAGCTACGCGTTAGCGAGCATCTCCTCGGTCACAGACCAGAGGCGGGCCGCATCGTCTTCGTCCACGGCATGGGCCGCGACTCCGAGGAACGGCGGCAGTTCGTCGGACGCCATCGGAGCAACGTCGCAGTCCTCGCAGTACAGGCCGCCGAGCTCATCGAGCATCGGCGAAGTCGCGGCCCACAAGGTCGTCGTGCATCCCTGCGTCGTCGACTTGAACATCGCCTGCGCAACCTCGCTCGGGTTGCCGTCTTCGTCGAGCCAGCCGAGCTGGATCTGTTCTTCGACCGACAGGTCACGCTGGAGTGGCGTGAAGATGCCGCCCGGGTGAACCGAGAACGCTCGCCCACCGAAGCCAGCCATTTGCTTGGACAGCTCGACGGCGAAGAGTGCGTTGGCGCTCTTCGCTTGGGCGTAGGCGACCCACTTGTCGTATGGGTTCGACTCGAAGTGGATGTCGTCCCAGATGACACTGCCGCGCTTGTGTGCGATCGACGAGAGCGCCACGACGCGGGGCGCATCGGCCTGCGCAAGCAGCGGCATGAGACCTGACGTCAACGCGAAGTGGCCGAGGTGGCAGATGCCGAACTGGTACTCCCAGCCGGGGCCGACTCGCTGCTCAGGCGTCGCCATCACGCCCGCGTTGTTGATGAGCAGGTCGAGGCTGTCGTTGGCAGCGGCAACCGAGGAAGCGAATGCCCGCACCGAGGCCAGGTCCGCGAGATCCATCGCCGCAGACGACACGTCGCCGTCCACGCCAGCGAGGGCTTCGTCGGCCTTGGCAGGCGTACGAACGGGCACGATGACCTTGGCGCCCTTCGATGCCAATGCTCGGGTCGTCTCGAGGCCGATGCCCGAGTAGCCGCCGGTGACGACGGCCGTCTTGCCGGTGAGGTCAATGCCGTCGAGGATCTGGTGCGGTTCGCTCTTTGGTTCGAAGCCCGACCCGACGGGGCTCTGCTGGTCTGCGCTCATGGCTACTCCTTGCCCGCAACCCGCTGGCTGCTCGCTCGTGGCGCATGACCCTAGACGCAGTTGGCCCGAGCAAGATCAGCGAAGTGCGATCCCGATCGTCTTCCCCGAGACCTTCGCTACGAAGACATAGCAAGCACCCGACTTCGGTTAGAACCGAGCCACAGGTACCGATTGGACAGTCTGGGACGAGCGCTCGCCCGCCGAGCACAACGTACGTAGTGTCGGCGCCAGTGTTCGACAACATCGCCCGCCAGGCTCGGAATCAGCTCCAAGCCCCACTGGTGCTCCCTTAGTTCAGCCAGCCGAAGACCCGTACCTGCATCACGTCGAGCAGGTCGTCGCGGTCGCCCGAGACTTCGGTGTCGACGATGTCGGCTGCGCTGATGAACCGATGTGCGAAGAGCTCTTTAGCGAGTTCGCAGTCGGCCACGAGTGTGTCGAAGTTCAGTGCATTGATGCCCTCGGCGACGAGCGCGTCGTGATAATTCCGCAGCAATGCTTGTTCTTCGCTGGAGTGTTCTGGGTCGAGCGCGGTGGTGATGAAGTAGGCGACGTCGACCGCCGGACGTCCGTAGAGCAATGCCTGCAGGTCGAGGACCACCAGGTCGCCGTTGTCACGGAACAGCACGTTGTCGAGCCGGTAGTCGCCGTGAAGCAGCGTCCACGGGGCAGCGCCAAGCTTGGTCACGATCTCGGGCAGCCGGTCTTGGATCTGGTCGAGGCGAGCGAGCGTGGCCGGCCCGACAGACCCGGCCGTATGTGCGATGAAGCCGGGCAGGTTCTTGACGTAACGGGCTTGGAAGACGCGATGGGCTCGATCGACGGACCAGAGCCGCTTGTGTTCAGCGACGAGGTCCTCACACATCCAGTTCGTGGCGTGCCACTTGGCGAGCACCTTGAGGGCGGCATGCGCGTCTTCGAGCGAACCACCGTCGGCTTGGGTCGGCGGCCGAGCGTCGTCGATGTCGCTGATGACGAGCACATAGCGTCGCTTGTCTCGGAGACCGAGTTTGAGCAGGAAGTCCAGCGTGCGGTTCACACCACCGAGCGGGAGCTTGTCGACGAGGAACAGCAACGGGCGTTCGATCCAGGGTGCCGGATCCGGATCCATCTCGGAGTAGAGGTGTTCGGGAACCTTCACTCCAAGTCGATCGCGAAGGTGGCGATAGACGGTGATCTCGCGCTCGTAGAACTGTGCGGCTTCGCCGAGTGCGAAGTTCACATCGTTGTCGGTCGGCATCTTGACGATGACCGACGACGGCTGTTCGGGGTCGGTGCCTTCGCTCCAGTTGAGGTGGCAGCGATACACCTTGCCGATGAAGCCGATGTCGGCGCCGATCTCGGCGCTGCGAACGGTGTCGACTCGTCCCACGCCGGGAAGCACGTTGGTGAACCACGTCGCAGTGAGCTCGGCTTCGCTCTGCGGGATGTGCGCCCGGTCCTTCCCCTGCGCCTGATTTACCATTGCCGAACCCTAGGCCACGGGTCCTCCAGCGATTCAGGTGCGGTCCCCTTAGCGGTGGCCGGGTGCCATGTAGAACCACATTGGGAACGGGGCATCGGCCTCTTTGAGTGCGGCGCGAGCGGCCATCAGTGTCTTGCCCGCTTCGGTCTCTTCGTGGAACCACGCCTCGGCGGCGCGTCCGGCTGGTGGCGGGCCGTCGGCGAGCTCCAGGCCAGCCTCTTCGTAGTAGGTGCGGATGTCGTGACAGACCGCAATCGGATTCGGGTCAGGAAGCGGCGTGTCCTTCCATGCTGCGCCGTTGGCCCACTGGTCGAGCACGCCGAGGGCTTCGGGCACCTGGTCGGCACTGATCACACGCCCGACCGAGGTCGCGCCGCGCTTGTCGACCGCCCGGTCGTAGGCAGCTCGCAATCCCTGCGCCTCGTCGACCGCTGCGGGCAGATCCGGGTTGTACCGAGGAGGCAACGAGCACGCCATCGGCGTCTCGTCGGATTCGATCGTCTCGGGGTGATGGACGAGGACTGGCTCGGTCTCGTCGAGCAGGGCGAACCCACGCTCGAGGACATCACGTTGGAACGCAGCGTCGCCTGGCTTGCCGAGCGGACGCCCAAGCGGGAACTCGCAGTGCAGGACCCGCGGCGGATGCATGCGCTCGACGACCGACAGGTTCGATCCGAGCACGATCGTGGCCAGACCGGCGGCTTCGAAAACGTGGGCGAGCGTACTCACGGTACGCGTGCACAGCGGTCAAACCGGAGTGAGGACGACGACGTCAACCCCTGCGGCGAGCAGCTTGGCGGCACAGTTCGGGCCCGTGTCGAGACGAAGCTCGGACACGGTGTCGGGCTGGTTGCCAGCGAACGCATAGTGGGTCTCGGCGACCTGGCCGATCACGCCGTCGGCGGCAAGTTCTTCGAGTCGGTCGATCGGGTACACGACATTGAGATCGAGCTGAAAGCCGCTGCGGTCGAAGTTGGGGCTCCAGTGGCCGAGCACCAAGTTGCGGTCCGCCCGCTCGATGTCCTTGAACCCCGTGTCGCCAACAGTGAAGCCATCCTCGCCGTGGCGATGGAGCGCGGCCGAGGTCACGATCGCAACCGTCGACTCCGACAGCGGCTTGGCCAGCGGTGTGAACGCGGTCGTTTCGAACTCGGGCACCGGCATCGAGTTGCCGACTTCCCTCATCGCTGTATCGCCGGACATGGAGGCTCCTTCTCGGCTGCGGAATCTGCCAGTCAATATGGCATAAGGAAGCGCCGTCGTTGCAGTTCTCGAGTCCGAGCTTGGGGGCGGTGCCGGGCAGCTACGAAGATGGTGGCGTGACGCTGCAGCCCGACGACCGAGATTCTGTGTTCAAGGCATTCGCCCGTGCCTTCTTTAAGAAGGACCTCGACGCCATGTACGAGGTAGTGACCGAAGACTTCACGTATTCGATCCTCGTCGGTGACGAGCCTCGGGTCATGAACACTCGTGAGCAGGTCGGCGCCTTCTTCGAGGAACGGGCCGGCACCCAGACGAATGTGCGGTTCGAAGACGTCGTCTACCACCACGCTCCCGACGCCACATTCATGACGTACCGGATCACCGGAACCGACGTGGCCAGCGGTGAGCCGTTCGAACGTGTCGGCATCGAGCGCTACACCTTTGTTGACGGCCGCATCGCCGAGAAGGACGTCTACAGCCGCCCCGTCGCTGCGGGCTAACAGCCAAGCTTCTGATGGCCGAGACTTGACGGGCGTGCGAAGGAATTTGGAGTTTCGGCTTGACTCTCCCCCACGGGGAGACTCGACGGTGATGTCGTGATGTTGATGCCCATCGGACAATTCGCCAAGGCCAGCCGGCTGACGGTGAAGTCTCTGCGGAACTACGACGAGTCGGGGCAATCCCATCCCGCAATGACCGTCGCCTCTTGGCGCACCGCCACCACCTACGCCGATGTCTTTGAGCACATCCCCGAAGGCTTCGGTCGAGTGATGACCTTCCTCGGCGAAGCTGGCGCCCTTCCCGCTGGAGCTCCGTTCACGCTCTTCCACCAGGCCCCCGACGGCGACAACGACGGTGACATCACAATGTGCGTGCCGGTCGCCGGTGACCTCGACGGCGACGAAGCATCGGCGA
>CAZEMU010000166.1:5964-7277 GCA_964513315.1 uncultured Acidimicrobiaceae bacterium
GACACACCATCGCTGGGCCTGCTCGCGAGGTCTATCTCAACAGTCCCGCCGAGGTCGCCGAGGCCGACTTGCTGACCGAGATCTTGTTCCCGATCGACGCCGACGGACAGGTCGCCTGATGGCTCGCACCTGGCAGCAGCGCTACGACAGCGCCCGTCCGTCCTACACCAAGGTCAACGACAAGAAGTTCGCCGACCTCGAAGCCGGCACCTCGGTGCTGATCCCCAGTCCCGCAGACATCGAGCACGAGATTGCCGAGGCCGAGCCAGGGACCACGCTGACCCTGACCGAGCTACGGCATCTGCTCGCCGAGCGCCATGACGCCGACGGCACATGCCCGGTGATGTGCGGCATGAACCTCCGCATCGTCGCCGAAGTCGCCTTCGAGGCGCTCGACGCCGGCGTGCCTGCGGAACAGCTCACGCCGGTGTGGAACGCCGTCGATCCGACGAGCAACTTGGGCACCAAGCTCACCGCCCGCAGCCCCGACCTCTGGCCTCGGTGACGGTCAGGCCGACGCCAGAGTCCAGGAGTGGCACAAACGTGGCATGATTGTCGCATGAAGCGAACACGGCTCAGCACAACGGTCGATTCCGAGCTCTTGACCAAAGCCAGGTCGGCGAGCAACACCGCCACTGACGCCGAGCTGATTGACCTCGCATTGGCGGCGCTGCTGACACAGTGGCGTTCGGCGGTCATCGATGAGGCCTACGCCGATGCTTACCGGACCGACCCACTGGACGCCCCCGACGAGTGGGGCGACCTCGCATCGTTCCGCAACGCCGTCTCGCAATGACTGAGGACCTTCCGCGCCGAGGCGAACTCTGGTGGTGCGAACCGCCGGACATCGGGCGACGTCCTGTGGTCGTTCTGTCCCGGAACGCAGCGATCCCACTGCTGCGCCGAGTCCTGATCGCTCCGTGCACCACGACGATTCGGGGTCTCGCAAGCGAGGTGAGGCTCGAGCCCGAGGATGACCCGGTACCGCTACCGAGCGCAATCAATCTCGACTCGGTCGAATCTGTTGCCGTTGCGCTACTCGTGCAGCGCATGGGCGCACTCAGCGGAAACAGAATGGCCGAGGTGTGCGCAGCTCTCGCAGTTGCCACCGACTGCCGCTAGGGCCGCAGGACACGACTCGGACACGCGGCTTGCCCACCTCGATGTTCGGCGGCACCGAACTCGGTACGTGCGCGACGCAAACGACGTGCGCTCATCGACCGCTACTTGAACCCCGAGTTGCGGAAGGGCGTTCAAAGCCTCGCGTAGCCGTCGCCGGGGCAGATCCCGAGCGCTTGTTCAGGTGACCGCCG
>CAZEMU010000167.1:0-7209 GCA_964513315.1 uncultured Acidimicrobiaceae bacterium
GCCGTTGAACCCGGCGACGGCTCGACGACGAACGTCTTGTTGAGGTCGGTCGCGGTCAACGTCAGGCCGATCGGTTGGCAGCCGCTCAGGCGTTTCGCCGCGTGGTCAAGAATCAGGTCGAGCGAACCCAGGGGAGCGGACACAAAGTCGTAGCCAACGTTCGCGTCGGCGTGATGGATCTCGACCTCCCTGATACGCATCTCCAGGATCTCGGTTGCAGGTTTGGCCTTGGGGCCATCGACCGTATGGAAGACGGCCGTGCCCGACCAGTGCTCGGGTGACAGCGCATCGATGTCGGCTGCCAATGCTCGGCATGCGTGCATCAGGTCAGCACCGATGACTCTCCCGGGTCGCTTTGCTCCGGCTTCGATATCGGCGTCGCGGCCAGCGGGCGAGGAGTACATCCCCAGGTCGGTTCCCGTACGGATGTTCAGCAACAGCACCCGCAAGCCATCGGCATTGCGAGCAAGGTGCGTTGCGACATGGCCCCGAGTCCAGCCCGGCAGCGTGCTCGGCTCACCGAACGCCTCAGGCCTGAGTGTCGCGATCGACTCGCACAGCGTTGCCGTGCTCAGCCGAAGCGCCTCGATCATCGCTGCGGGCTGCACCGGGCGAATATACGACACCGCCCGTTGGCAGGGGCTCGCATTTCGTCGCTGCTAGATTCACGCCGATGCCAGATCACGACACCAGTGGGCTCTACGCCAAGGTTCTCACCGTCTCCGACGGCGTGATCCACGGGACGCGCGAAGACAAGTCCGGTGGCGCCCTCGTTGAGCTTCTGACCGCCAACGGCTACGAGATCGCCGAGCAGCGAGTCGTGGCCGACGGCGTCGACAACGTCGCCCCCGCCCTCATCGACATGGCCGAGGGATTCAACGGGCTCGTCGTCAGCACCGGCGGCACCGGCTTCGGCCCACGAGACCTCACCCCCGAAGCCACCCGAACCGTCATCGAACGCGAAGCCCCCGGCATTGCCGAGGCCATGCGCCTGGTGAACCCGCTCGGACGACTCAGCCGAGCCGTTGCCGGCACCCGAGGCACCGCCCTCATCGTCAACGCACCCGGCTCGCCCAAAGGGGCAGTCGAAACCGTCGAGGCGGTCATCGACGTCATCCCGCACGCCATCCGCCTCATGGCGGCGGCACCCACGGACCACTAACCAAAGGTTCCTCCGATGGCTGATCGTTTCGATGCTGACTACATGGGCCGGGCGATCGACATCGCCGACGGGGCTCGACTGATCGCACCGCCGAACCCTTGGGTAGGCGCGGCCGTCGTCTCCAACGCGCAGGTGTTCCTGGGCGCCACGAGCCAACCCGGCGGCAACCATGCCGAGATCAACGCGCTCGAAGCTGCCGGTGACGCCACGCTCGGCGCCACGATGTACACGACGCTCGAACCGTGCTGCCACCAGGGCCGCACCGGACCATGCACCGACGCCATCATCAAGGCCGGCATTCAGCGAGTGGTCGTTGCGATCACCGACCCCGACCCGCTCGTCGCAGGCAAGGGCATCGAAGCCCTCGAGAACGCAGGCATCGACGTTGAGATCGGCGTGGGCGCTGCTCGCGTCGAACGCCAACTGCGCGCCTACCTGCATCACCGCCGCACCGGCCGGCCATTCGTCGTGCTCAAGCTCGCCGCAACCCTCGACGGGTACACGGCCGCGCCCGACCGCACCAGCAAGTGGATCACCGGCCCCGAGGCTCGGGCCGACGGCCACCGGCTCCGCGCCGAAAGCGACGCGATCCTGGTCGGCGCCGGCACCATCCGGGCCGACGATCCCGCGCTCACCGTCCGCGACTTCGCCCCGATCGGGATCGACGGCAGCGAGATCCAGCCGATGCGCGTGGTGTTGGGCGCGGCGCCCGACGATGCTCGAGCGCAGCCCGTCGTCGAAGTCTCCGGTGAACTTCCCGACGTGCTCGGCGAGCTCGCCGAACGCGGCATCCTGCAACTCATGGTCGAAGGCGGCGCAACGGTCGCCGGCGACTTCCATCGCCAAGGGCTCGTCGACCGCTACGTCATCTATATGGCGCCCGCGTTCTTCGGTGGCGACAACGCTCGCTCGCTGTTCTCCGGCGACGGGGCCGCAACGATCGATGACATTTGGCGCGGCGAAATCGTCGACGTTCGACGCCTCGGCCCCGATGTACGCATCGAGCTGCGCCCCAGCACGACCTGAGTTCTCGCGCTCCCAGAGTGCAGCTTGGGTTCAGGCAGTGCCGTTGCGTTCGGCGCGGCGACGCTCCCAAGACTCGACCTTGACCAGCAGTACACCCGCAGCGATCAGACACACCGCAAGCAACGCCAGCAAGCCGTAGTTCGTCGTATCCGCCTCGGCGATCGCGCCAGGGCCACTACTGCCGAGCACCGGATTGTCGCCGGGTTCGCTCATCGTCGGATCGCCCGGCGGGAACTCCTCGTCAACCGACGGGCCACAGCCCGCGGCGAAAAGCAGCACCACAACAGCAACGCCTACCCACGCAGCGCGGGCGCGTCGTTGACGATCAGAAGCGAAACCGCGTGCAGGCATCATCGGCCGCAGAGTCTGCCACGGCCGTCTTGTTTGCGGCCGTCAGGGCGAACGGTGTTCAGCCGTCCTCTTGCTGACTGAGCTCGACGAACGCCATCTGGATCTGGCTACGAGCGGCCCGAAGCGTTTCTTCGTGCTCGCCGAGGCGACCCGGCAAAGCGTCGACAATCGCTGCCATTGCGTCGATCGCGACCTTGGCCTCGGTGAGGTTTGGTGGATCGTCGCTCAGGTGGATCGCACCAAGCTCATACAAGCCCATCGCATGGTTCGCGACGACAACGGCCGACGGCGTCTCTGCAAGGCGGGCTCGTGCTTCGGCGAGTTCCGCGGCCATGGCTTGCGCCTGGGCCTGTTCCTCGGGGGTCAGGTCGTCGAACGAAGGCGCCCCAGGCACCCCATCAGCCGGAGCTGCTTGGGGCCCCGAATCACGGGGGACTTCATGTTCGCCATCAGGTGTCCACAGGCTCATGCGGGCTGATCGTAGACTGCGCCTCGCCTAATCACGTCGACAACGGGAGAACCGGTGCGCATTTCCATCGGCAGTGACCACGCTGGTTACGACCTCAAGCAATATCTCATCAGCTTCCTCGAAACTGCCGGCCACGAGGTCCGCGACCACGGGACCAGCAGCACCGAGTCGGTGGACTATCCGCCGTTCTGTGCTGACGTTGCTCGTGCGGTCGTCGCAGGCGACGCCGACGTCGGCATCGTCATGGGCGGCAGCGGCCAAGGCGAACAGATCGCCGCCAACAAGGTCGACGGCGCTCGCGCCGCACTCTGCAACGACCTGTACCTGGCCCGCATGGCCCGCGAACACAACAACGCCAACGTGCTCTCCATCGGCGGCCGCGTCGTCGGCACCGGCCTGGCCGAAGAGATTGTCACGCTGTTCTTGAACACTGAGTTCGAAGGCGGACGCCACCAGCGCCGCGTCGACCTCATCACCGAGGTCGAGCAGTCCAACCCTCGCTAACCATTCAGCCCGAGTAGCCCTCGGGCTGAATGTCGAAACCCCGATTGAAACGGGCCCGCAGATTCTCGACCGCAACGAAGTGGGTGAGCTCTGCCAGCTGCTTCTCGGAGAACTCGGCCTGCATGCGACTGCGCAGGTCGTCGTTGACCGTCGTCGGCGTCATCGTCAGCGACTCGGCGTACTCGATCACCAGCTTCTCCAGATCGGAGAGCGCCGATGTCTCGCGCCAGTCGGCGACGGCATTGATGGTTTCCTCATCGAGGCCCAGCTCACGGCCGAGCGCAGTTCCGATGTCGTGTCACCACAAGCACCCGATCATCGATGACGCTCGGAGCTGAGCAAGGGCCTTAAGTCGGTGGTCGACCGAGCGGGCGAGCGCCACCCAGCGCTCGAGCGCCAGCGAACCGAACAGCGTCGGCTTGTGTGGTGCCATCGCCCGCAACGGGGCTGAAAAGGTCGGCCCTCGGCCGAGGACCTTCATGGTGGCTACGAGTCCCATTGCGATTCCTCCTACAGCTGGTTCTACGGGGTTATGACGAGGTGGCTGGCTGGTCGAGCTTCTTGGCGCTCACGAGCAACATGGCGGCGAGGAACACCGAGAAGATGAGGCCGCCAACGCTGGCGACCACATCGGACGTTGCCAGGCCGTCGGTATTCGCCAGGTGGTAGATCACGTGCGGCACGCCCCAGACGAGCGAGGCGATCGCGGCGACCGACACGAGGTCTCGGGACAGACGGATAGCCGCGGCGATGAGCAACACGGCGAGTGCCAGGTTCAAGGCACCGAAGTCGCGGACGAAGTGCTCATTGAACGGCCCGTCAACGGCCGTCCACGTCCGCCCGAACCCGGGGAAGTTGTCGAAGAACGACTGCGGGGCGAACAACGCCCAGAAACCAAGCTGCAGCGCGGAAAGCGCAAGCCAGCCAAGAGCAAAGCGAGTGGTACGTGCGACGGTCATGGTCTTGAAGGTATCGCTCAAGTGGTTTGACTAACGAGACCACTTCGACTGAAGTGCGCAGACCACTTCGAGACGGTGCTGGTAGCTTCGATCCCATGCTGGAACTCCACCTGGAGCTGCCCTCGGGACCTGGTCGCCGAGCTGCCATCGAGACCGCACTGCGCGACTCCATACGAACGGGCCGCCTCGCCGCGGGCACAAAGTTGCCGTCATCGCGTGTGCTGGCCCACGACCTCGGCGTGTCCCGCTCAACGATCGTCAGCGCCTACGAACAGCTCAACGCCGAAGGCTTCCTCTCCAGCCGACATGGCCAAGGCACGGTCGTCGCCGACGTCCCGACCGGGGCGCCGCCCGTCGACGACGAGGACCTGATGGGGCCGACCCCGACCTGGGACTTCCGCCCCGGCGAACCCGACCCCACGAGCTTCCCCCGACGCGAATGGCTGCAATCGCTGCGTCGCGTCGTCAGCGATCCATCGGGCGAAGCGATGGGCTACCCCGACCCGCGAGGGCGTATCGAACTTCGCCACACCCTTGCCGGCCACCTCGCCCGCACGCGCTCCGTCGTCACCGATGCTGGAAGCATGTTCGTCTACGGCGGATTCGCCGCCGGGCTCGGGTTCATCGCCGAGGCCTTTCGCCGCGCCGGGATCAGCCATGTCGCCGTCGAGGAAGCGATGTTGCCCATGCACCGCGTGGTGCTGCGCGTCGCCGGCCTCGAGGTCCAGACGATCCGCGTCGACGACGAAGGCATCGTCGTCGACGACCTCGCCGCGAGCAACGCCGAAGCCGTGCTGGTGACACCCGGCAACCACTATCCGTACGGCATCACGATGAGCCCCGATCGTCGGGCTCAACTCGTCAGCTGGGCCGACCTCGCCGATGCCTGGATCATCGAAGACGACTACGACGGCGAGTTTCGCTACGACCGCCGACCGATCGGCGCCCTCCAAGCCCTGGCACCGCATCGCGTGATCTATGCCGGCACGGCCAGCAAGTCGCTCGCGGCCGGACTTCGGCTTGGATGGCTCGCCGTCCCGGACGAACTGCGGCCGGGACTGACGGCGGCTGCGAACCTCCGCTCGGGCGTGTCTGCGATCGACCAGCTCGCGCTCGCTGACTTCATCGAACGCGGCCAACTCGACCGCCACATCCGCACCATGCGTCGGACCTACGACACCCGCCGCCGCACGATGATCGAGCGTCTCGCGGTCGACGCAAGCGGCTTCGAACCGCAACCATGCGTCGCCGGGCTGCATCTCTGCATCCCGGTCTCGTCACCCGAGGCCGAGCGAGAGATCCTCTTTCGTGCCGAGGCGGCCGATGTGGGGCTCCTCGGCCTGTCGACCTTCCACCGGGCGCCGGCGGAGCGAGCCGGCCTGACGGTCGGGTTTAGCCGCCCAGCCCAGCACGCATTCGCCGCCGGGCTCGATCGCCTCGTCAGCGTGCTCGCCGGCTGAGCCTGGCCAAGGCCGAGCCACGTTGACTCAGGCCAGGGGAGTGGCGCTACTCGATGTCGCCAGCAGGTCCGACGACGCGTGTCGCTCCGTCGGTGAGCGACACCCATGCGAACCAAAACGCGGTGCGGCTCGCGATGGGTTCGAGCTGTTGGCCGTCGCTGCTCCGACCGGCGAGATCCCACACAACCCCATCACCGTCGACGAACCCGTCGGGCCCCGACGCGAACGCGCCGTCGGAACGGAACACGCTTCCGCCGCCGGCACCGTCGAGGAACACGACGATCGGTTCTGCGCCCGGGACCTGGATCGCGACCGGCTCGTTGGCAAGAACCGGCACGGCGACAAACTCGCCGCCAGTCTCGAAACCGATCACTCTCGTTGACAACGACAGACGTTCGTCGAGCAACGCGTCGGGGCCGAGCGGGAAGCGAAAGTTGCCCTCGTCGACCCGGGTCGCGTAATCCACGAACGGATCGAACTCATAGGCCGGCCCACGTCCCTGGTCGTCGCCCAACACCATCGTGTCCGGATGCGTGTCGAGCCAGGTCGCCCAGGTCGTGGTCGTCGATGGCAACGACAGCAGCTCGGTGCCGGTCAGGTTGCCGACGATGCCCCGTCCGGCCACGTGCCACCAGTACGTGTGGGTCTCGGCATCGACCATGACCATGTCGTTCTCATACAACGCACTCGTGTTGTCGAAGGTCAGCACACCCTGATGGCGAAGATCGTTCGGCCGCCGATCAAAGACAACCCCACTGCCACACAGTGGGCAGTACGTCACCACGACCGGCCGATCGCCGAGGGTCGTGTTCACAATCTCGTGGAAGTTCATGACCCGATGCGGATACGCCCACGCCGTGCCGTCGTCGGCGATGTACCCCAGGACAAGATCGTCCGGCGACAGATACGTCGCCGCCGAGCCCGACACGTAGTTCGGCTCGTTGAGCGGGCGAATCGCATTGAGGAGCGAAGCGACCAACTCCTCGCTGGCCTCGGTCAGCGGAACCTGGCCTCCGTCGAACGTGTCGAACACGATCTCATCGAGCGGCACGTCGTGGATCGCGATGTTCACGTCGGCAAAGATCGTCCGCTCACTCGATGGCTCGTCGGCCTGGGCGGGTGCGGCCGGCGCCGCAACAACCTCCTCGAGATCCGAGGCGCCACCGCAGGCGGCGGTGACGAGGGAGAGCGTGAGGAGAAGCTGGACGAAGCGGCGGGGGAGCATCGCAGCTGAAACCCGCCGGCACGCGGTTCGCTTCCCCCGCAGGGACGGCTAGC
>CAZEMU010000168.1:0-3846 GCA_964513315.1 uncultured Acidimicrobiaceae bacterium
AACGTCATCGTCGAGAGCAGGCCGCCGGCCATGCGCACCGCATCGTCGTACTGGCCCGGATCGAACAGTGACTCGGCAGTGACCACGATCGGTCCAGCGGGCGCGTCGATGACCCACAGCCGCATGCGGGCCGGCGGGAACCAGCCAGCCCAGTCATTGCCGATCGTCGAGGTATCGGTGTGGAAGCCGCGTTCGCCAGTGAGTACGGAGCCTTCGAAGACTCGTGCCGGCAGCCCGGCAATCGTGACCGGTTCGAGCTCCGCGAGGTCAGCGAACACCGTGTTGGTCGTGAGTTCGATGATCACTGCGGCGAAGTCGCCGAGCGGGTCGCCCTCGCCATTTGCGACCGGGCTGAAGATGTCGACCTCGGCGAGGCGGTCCGCGTCGATGTAGATCAGCGTGTGGCCGGGCTGTTGTAGTACCGGTCGGGATCGGGCGAGACGGAACGTCGTCGTACCACCGACGGGGACGGCGATGACGCCCGGCTCCGTCACGACGGGTTCGACGAACTCAGACGGGATTTGGGCCTCGATGACCGGCACGCTTGGGGTCGGCTCGGGGGTGGGCGTGGCCGTCGGCTCTGGCGCCGAAGTGGGGACGGGCGTTGGCGTCGGCTCGGGAGCGACCGTTGGTTCAAAGACGGGGGGATCAGCCGTCGGTTGCGCAGTCGTCGTGTCGCCGGACGTTTCTGATGCGACGGGCTCGATCGTTGGTGACTCGATCATGCACGCGGACGTCAGCAGCGCGGCGGTGGCGATCACGAGCGCGGCGCGGCGACGGAGCCATACCGTTTGCCTCGCCGCTGTTTGGGTCGCCATTGCCTCGGCGTTGCGTTCTTCCGCCCCTGCCATTGGCCAGATCGTACGCCATCGATCTTGGCCGTACGAGGGCACCCAACAGCCAAGAGCCCTCCGTCTACGCTGCGCGTATGGAACGAGCTGTAGCTGTCGAACCCGAGTGCTGGCGTCGCGCCGGCTTGGTCGCTGCCGTCGAAGCTGGCGGCACGACGGTGGTGCCGATCGAAGACGCCACGGCCCTCATCTGGGCCGATCCGCAGAATCCGCAGTTGTTGCCCGAGACCGTCCACGACGGCCTCGACTGGGTGCAGCTTCCGTACGCGGGGATCGAGCCGTTCCTCCACATGCTCGACACCAAGCGAATCTGGACGTGCGGCAAGGGCGTCTACGCCCGCCCGGTCGCCGAAGCCGCGCTCGCGATGACGCTCGCTGGGTTCCGCAACATCGTTGCGTACGCCCGCGAGACCTCGTGGTCTGGACCCGTTGGGCAGAACCTGCACGGCGCGAACGTGCTGATCCTCGGCGGTGGCGGCATCACCGAAGAACTGCTTCCGCTGCTCGCTCCCTTTGGGTGCACGACAACCGTGCTGCGGAGAAGCGCCACGCCGATGGACGGAGCGTCCGCGACGGCGACGCTGGCCGAGCTCGACGCGCGCTTACCTGCGGCGGACGTCGTGATCCTCGCCCTCGCATTGACGCCCGAAACCGAGGGCGTGATCGGGGCCCGTCGGCTCGAGCTGATGAAGCCGACGTCGTGGCTGGTGAACGTCGCCCGCGGCGGCCATGTCGATACCGACGCCTTGGTCGCGGCGCTCGAAGCTGAGTCCATCGGAGGAGCCGCGCTCGACGTCACCGATCCCGAACCGCTGCCCGACGGACATCCACTCTGGACGTCTCCTCGCTGCCTGATCACGCCGCATGTGGCAAACACCCCCGAGATGGGTCTCGTGCTGCTCGCCGATCGAGTGACCGAGAACGTGCGTCGCTACATGGCCAACGACGAACTTGTCGGTCCCGCAGACGTGGCCAAGGGCTACTAGGCGGCCGTTTACGGGCCGTCGGGCCTGTTGGAAAAGTTGCCAATGGGGGAGCCAATGACTGGTGAGTCATTGAGTGACGAACCTGTCACGAGAGGTACTCATCGCTTGCCAAGCACCCGTATAAGGTCGACGCACGAGGCGCTCCAGCGTCTTCGGTTCGACCTCCCCCCGTTTTCCGGCAGGTGATTCTCCATGGTGCAGATCGACATTGGTCTCGGCAAGTCCGGTCGCAGGGCGTACGGCTTCGACGATGTGGCCATCGTCCCCAGCCGACGCACACGCGACCCCGAAGACGTCGACCTGACGTGGGAGATCGACGCCTACCGCTTCGACCTGCCCGTGATGGCATCGGCGATGGACGGTGTCGTCAGCCCCGACACGGCCGTCAAGATCGGTCAGCTCGGTGGCCTCGCCTGCCTGAACCTCGAAGGTCTCTGGACCCGCTACGAGGATCCGGACATCGTCTTCAATGAGATCGCATCACTGCCGCCCGAAAAGGCCACGCTGCGCATGCAAGAGCTCTACCTCGAGCCAATGAAGCCCGAACTGATCGGCGAGCGCATCCGCCAGATCAAGGACGCAGGCGTGGTTGCGTGCGCTTCGGTTACGCCGCAGCGCACGACCTCGCTGCTGCCGGAGATTATCGCCGCCGAGCTCGACATCCTGGTCATCCAGGGCACCGTCGTGACCGCCGAGCACAAGTCGACCAAGCACGAGCCGCTCAACCTCAAGAGCGTCGTCCGTGAGATTCCGATCCCGGTGATCGTCGGTGGCTGCGCGAGCTACGAAGCGGCGCTGCACCTCATGCGCACTGGCGCAGCCGGCGTGCTCGTCGGTGTTGGCCCTGGCCACGCCTGCACGACTCGTGGTGTCCTCGGCATCGGCGTTCCTCAAGCGACCGCCATTGCTGACGTCCGCGCTGCTCGCATGCGTCACCTCGATGAGACGGGCGTGTACGCCCACGTCATCGCTGATGGCGGCATGGCAACCGGCGGCGACATCGCCAAGGCAATCGTGTGCGGCGCCGACGCCGTCATGATCGGTTCACCGCTCGCAGCTGCCCAAGAGGCGCCCGGCCAGGGCTACCACTGGGGCATGGCGACCTTCCACCCGACGCTTCCTCGTGGCGCTCGTGTCCAGACCACGGTGCGCGGCACGCTCGAAGAGATTCTCGTTGGCCCAGCTCGTGAGAACGACGGTCGTGTGAACCTGATGGGCGGCCTCCGCACCTCGATGGCAACTACCGGCCACCTGTCGATCAAAGAGTTCCAAAAGGCAGAGCTCATGATTGCCCCGTCGCTGCAGACCGAAGGCAAGAGCCTGCAGAAGGCCCAGGCCGTCGGCATGGGCCACAGCTGAACCCCGCCTCACCTACCCGCACTCATGACTGATCAAGCTGGTCCTGTCCTCGTTGTCGATTTTGGCGCGCAGTACGCGCAGCTGATCGCCCGCCGTGTTCGCGAAGCAAACGCGTACAGCGAACTGGTCGCCAACGATTTGTCCGCGGCCGAGTACGCGGCCAAGAACCCGTCGGGGATCATCTTCAGCGGCGGTCCGGCGTCGGTCAATGTCGAGGGTGCACCTGAAATCGATCCCGAGATCTATGACCTCGGCGTGCCGATCCTGGGCATCTGTTACGGCGCCCAGCTGATCGCCAAGCAGCGTGGCGGTGTCGTCGATCGCTTCGAAGCGGGCGAGTACGGCCGCACCGATCTCACCGTCGACGGCGACGGCGGCGAGCTGCTTGGCGGCTTGCCCACTGAACAAACCGTGTGGATGAGCCACTTCGACTGCATCACCGAGGCGCCTCCTGGATCGACGGTCACCGCGTCGACCGCGAATGCGCCGGTCGCTGCGTTCGAGAGCGATCTCGTCTGTGGTGTCCAGTACCACCCCGAGGTTTCGCACACGCCGCATGGCCAAGCCGTCATCGAACGCTGGCTCGAACGCTCCAAGATCGACACCAGCTGGACGATGGCCAACATCATCGACGAGCAGGTCGAAGCGAT
>CAZEMU010000168.1:3946-7192 GCA_964513315.1 uncultured Acidimicrobiaceae bacterium
GGGCTGACGGAGCCAGAACAGAAGCGCAAGGCGATCGGCGAGACGTTCATCCGAGTCTTCGAACGGGCGTCGGGCGGCATCGAAGACGCCGCATTCTTGGTGCAAGGCACGCTGTACTCCGACGTCGTCGAGTCCGGCGGCAAGCACGCTTCGACAATCAAGAGTCACCACAACGTCGGCGGCCTTCCCGAGGACATGCAGTTCGAGCTGGTCGAGCCGCTGCGGGCGTTGTTCAAGGACGAAGTCCGCCGAGTCGGCACCGAGCTCGGCCTGCCCGACGAGATCGTTTGGCGCCAGCCGTTCCCTGGCCCGGGCCTGGGTGTTCGCATCATCGGCGAAGTCACGCCAGACAAGGTTTCCGTGCTCCAAGAGGCCGACCACATCGTTCGAGAAGTCCTGCGCGACGCCGGTCTTGAGCGAGAGATCTTCCAAAGCTTCGCCGTGCTTCCCGACATCCGCAGCGTCGGTGTCATGGGCGACGAGCGGACCTACGGCTATCCGATCATCGTCCGGGCCGTCACCAGCGAAGACGTCATGACCGCAGACTGGGCTCGCATCCCGTACGACGTGCTCGAGACGATCTCGAGCCGCGTCATCAACGAGGTCGACGGCGTCAACCGGGTCGCCTACGACATCACGTCGAAGCCTCCCGGGACGATTGAGTGGGAGTGAGCGACTCGTGAGTGACGACACCGACGTCGTCCAGCTCTACGTCGACGCGCTCGCTGTCTTCGGCACCGCGGTCCAAGACGTGGCCGAGCACGAGTGGGATCTTCCGACGCCGTGCACCGAGTGGAACGTGCGTGAGCTCGTCGCCCACGTGGTGTTGGGCGAGGCGCACCTGCCGCTGGTCCTCGAAGGCGGCACGGCGACGACCGACACCGATTTCAGCGTCGACCTCCTCGGCCCGACGCCGATCACGACATGGCGCGGCACGGCCCTTAAGGCCATCGAAGCTGCCCGCACGCCGGGGATTGTCGAACGCGAATATCACTTGGATCTCGGCGACGTCACCGGGCAGCAGTTGCTGAGCTACCGCATTACCGACAACGTCGTTCACGCATGGGACCTGCGGGTCGGCATCGGCCGGCCAAGCCCGATCGCCGACGAGCACGCGCAGTTCTTGCTCGACTTCTGGCTTCCGGTCGCACTGGATTTGGGTCAGTCGGACTTCTTCGCAACACCGACCGAACCTGCGAGCGATTCGCTTAGCGATCGGTTGCTTTCGCTGCTCGGGCGCACACCGCCGCCGAGCTGAACTGGCTGTCGGCTCCGTCAGGCACGACGCAGTGACATGCCCGTCGTGTGCTCGGGAACGACGAACCCGAACTTCTGATACAGCCAATCGATATCGGCGAACAGGTTGACGATCGTCGAATCGGGCAGGCCTTCGATGAAGCCCATGATGTTCTCCATCACGGTTCGCGACAGACCCTCGCCCTGACGGTCCGGTGCGACGGCGATGTCGACGACCTGCACATGCAAGCCGTCGCCAACAACGCGTCCCATCGCAACCAAGCGGTCACCATCTCGGATGGTCACCGCGTGCAACGAGCGGGGGAGCGCTTCGACCGCAGCGTCGCGGTCCATGGCCGATAACCCGGTTGCGATCCGGAGATCGCAGTACTCGTCAACGCCGGGCAGCGCGTTCGCAACGATCAGATCCATGCCGCAGTACTAGCAGACGGCTACTCGTCGTCCTCACGACGGCGAGCACCGAGCAGGAACATCCATCCGCCAAAGATCAGCAGCACACCCGACAGCGCGATCCGGAAAGGCTCCGAACCGGTGTAGGCGAGTGCCCCTGGTGGGGTCGGCGAAGGTGGGCTCGGGGTGGGAGCGGTCGGTGAGACGAAGGGGCCGGGGTCACTCGCCGGAGGTTGCACGACCACGACCGGACGCTGAGGTCGTGGCTGCGGTGTCGGCTCAGGCGTTGGCTCGGCGGTCGGTTCTGGCGGCTCGGGCTCGGGGATGGGCTCGCCGAGTTGATACTCGTTCGCCCACGAGAGCGGAGCGTTCTCGCCGACCTCGAGGGTGATGCTCTGTGCGGCCTCGCCCAGTACCAGCCAGCCATCGGTCGCGAGCTCAGTGACCGTGCATGTGGTGCCTGCAGGGATCAGCGGCAGTGTCGGCCAACCTGCGGTGCCGATGCCGGCCTCGTCGGTCACAAGTTCGATCACGAATGGGTTGGCGCTGCCGCAAGCGATCTCGAACTCGAAGGCCGCAGCGACACTTCCCGTGGTTCCTTCGAGCAGCGTCGCGGCCTTGTCGATGGTGAAGGTTGCGACATCGGCAACGAGCACCACGTCCGTCGGCTCGCTGCCGTCGGTGATCACCGTGGCGCCCGCGAACGGATCGAACAGGCCGAGCGGTGTGCCGGCGGTGGTGACAACACACGTCGTACCAAGCGGCATGCCTGGGACGAGCAGCGGGTCTCCAATCGCAGTCTCGATTGCGATCGTGACTGGATCGATGAGACCTGGGCCCGTGCAGGTGACCTCGACGGTCACGGCGATCTGGGACGGGTCGATGCCGTCGGGCAGCCCGTTGATCTGGACTCCGACGGTGACCGGCGCAACGTCGGCGACGTTGTCGAATGTCAGGCGCACGACCTCGTCACGGGTCACGAGGACGGACTGGGGCGATGGGTCGATGGCGGTCCAGCCGTCGGGCACGTTGACTTCAGAGCCGGTGCACGTCGATCCTTCGGCGAGAACCACGCTCAGGTTCTCCCAGAGGAGTGCGCCGACCGAACCATTGCCGGTCTCGGTGTCGGTGGTGAGGGGAACGATCTCGTCGAACACGACGGTTCCATCGGGTGCGGCACACTCGACGGCGAACTCGAAGGTCGCCTCGGTCTGCAGGTTGGGCACACCTTCTGGTGCGCCGGCCGTCTTGACCAACATGACTCGGCCCGTGGCATTGATGATCGACATCGACGTGCCCTCGTCGACGATTGTGGCGGTGCCGCGATCTGCCGAGGCGCCCTGCGGGCTGTACGAGGCGGCGAAGCGGACATCGAAGTCTTCGATCACCGTGCAGACGCTTCCGACCGGAAGGTCGGGAATGACGATCGGCGTGTCGGTGGTAAGGACAAGGTCCGGGTAGGTCATGACCGCAGGGGTGTGGTCACCAACGCAGGTCACGTCGACGGTGAACGAGAAGGACCCAGCGGTCGATTCGTCGGCGAGGCCCACGATTGTCTTGTCGATCGAGAGGTCGGCGACAAGTCGCGTGTTCTCGAAG
>CAZEMU010000169.1:0-7153 GCA_964513315.1 uncultured Acidimicrobiaceae bacterium
GGTCCTCATCTGCGACCGCGATCCCGGCGAGCTCGCCGGCTCGGTCGACCGGGTGGTTCGGATCGACACTGGCGAGTACGAAGCGCTGCTTGCCGACGCCCCCGAGCTTGAGCCCGCCGTCAGCCCCGACACGCTCGCTGGGCTCTTCTACACCGGCGGCACGACCGGCGCGTCGAAGGGCGTCATGCTCACCCATCAGAACCTGATGGCCAACGCGGTCCACACCCAGCTCGCCCAACCGATGCTCGAAGACGACCGCTACCTGACCATGGCGCCGATGTTCCACGCCGCTGGCGTCTACAACGCCATGGCCAACATCTGGGTCGGCGCCGCCAACATCGTGCTGCCCGCCTTCGACCCGGGTGCGGTACTCGACCTGATCGTCGAGGAGCGCATCACCAGCGCGATCGCGGTGCCATCCATGCTCGCCGCCATGATCGAAGCCCAGCGGACGCAGCCGCGTGACGTCTCGACGCTGCGCTGGATCTCGCACGGCGCCTCGCCCATCGCACTCGAAACGCTCAAGGCTGCCGACGAGCTTTTCAAGTGCGAGCTCATCCATCTGTACGGGGCGACCGAGCTGTCACCGCTCGCCACGATCTTCCGATACGAAGACCGGTTCCTCGGCGACCCCGCCCGAGCCAAGTCATGCGGCACCGCTCCCCCAGGCGTGAATCTCGAGATCCGCGACAGCGATCGCAACGCGCTCCCAACCGGCGAGGTCGGCGAGGTCACGGTCCAAGGACCGAACGTCATGGTCGGCTACTGGAACAAACCCGAACAGACCGCCGCCGCGCTCACCGACGACGGGTGGTACTCGACCGGCGACGTCGGCTTCGTCGACGACGAGGGCTACCTCTACCTGGTCGACCGCAGCAAGGACATGATCGTGTCCGGCGGCGAGAACGTGTACTGCACCGAGGTCGAAGACGCCATCTACACCCACTCCGGCGTGCTCGAAGCGACCGTGTTCGGCATCCCCGACGAGCAGTGGGGCGAGGCCGTGCACGCCGTCGTCGTGCCTCGTGATGGCGAGGAGCTCGACGAGGCGACCGTCATCGCCCACTGCCGTGCCCAGATCGGCGGCTACAAGGTGCCAAAGTCGGTCAGCTTCCAAACCGATCCGCTGCCGAAGTCGGGTCCGGGCAAGGTACTCAAGCGCGACCTGCGAGCCCCGTTCTGGGACGGCAAAGATCGCCAAATCAACTGAGCTGCGGAGGACAGATGGAACTGACGGTTGCCGAGATCCACGAGCTCGCGGAAACCTGCTTGCTGGCGAACGGATGCGACGCGGCCAACGCCGCGGCCGTGGCTCGCACGGTGTCGACGGCAGAGCGAGACGGCGCGGTCTCTCACGGGCTGTTCCGGCTGCCCGGCCACATCTTGTCGCTGCGCAGCGGCAAGGTAAACGGAGCCGCCCAGCCTCGCGAAGAGGTGCTGACGCCGGCGGCGATTCGCCTCGATGGCGATCGTGGCTTCGCTCCCCTTGCGATCGAATACGGCACTCCGCTGCTCGCTGACGCTGCGAGCGAGCTTGGCGTCGCCGTGCTGCTGATCCGCAACAGCTTCCACTTCGCCGCGCTGTGGCCCGAGGTCGAAGCACTCGCCGAACGAGGCCTGGTCGGCTTGGCCTGCACCGTGCACACGCCGATGGTTGCGCCGTTCGGGGCAAAGCGAGCCTTCTTCTCGACCAACCCGATCTCGTTCGCCTGGCCCCGCCCCGGACGCGACCCGTACGTGTTCGACATGGCGACTGCCGCCAAAGCTCGCGGCGACATCGGGGTGGCTGCCCGAGACGGCCACCCCCTCGAACCAGGCGTCGGCCTCGATGCCGACGGCAACCCGACCACCGACGCCCAAGCCGTGCACGACGGTGGCGTCATCCTTCCCTTCGGTGGCTACAAGGGCTCGGCGATCGCCACGATGATCGAGCTGCTCGCGGCTGGACTTGTGGGCGACTACTTCTCCTACGAAGCCATCCAGTACGACAACCGAGACGGCGGCCCCGCCATCGGCGGCGAGTTCATCTTGGCGATGTCGCCCGAGATCCTCAGCGGGCCCGACTGGGCGACCCACAGCGACGGGTTCTTGTCCGAGCTCGAATCGATGGACGGCGTGCGTATGCCGGGACAGCGTCGGTTCGCCAATCGCCTTGACGAAGGCACCCGCACCGTCAACGACGATCTCGTTGCGACGCTTCGCGAGTACTCCAACCCGTAACCGAACCTTTCGCTCAGCGAAGACCGCCGGTACGACCCGGCGGCAAGCGACCCAGTCTGTACTCTCGGTCTATGCACAACCTCCTGCGTCCGCTGGTCGCGCTGCTGTTCGTCGCCCTGCTTGCCGCGGCTTGCTCATCGAGCGACGGGTCGGACAGTTCCGACGCAGCTACCGACGCGGTCGACACCTCAGCCACCGAGACCGAGACCGGACCGGCCGACGACACCGAGGAAGCGGACGAGCCCGCCGAAGAAGAGCCGGAGCCCGCAGAGAGAACAGAGGCTGAGCCTGAGCCCGCCGACGAGCCAGAGGCCGAGCCCGAAGACGCAACCGAAGAAGTCAGCCCCGACGCACTCGCGCTCGATGGCGAGATGATCGACTGGGAACCGTGCGGTGATCTGACCCAGTGCGGCACGGTTGAAGTGCCCATCGACTACCGCGACCCGTCGCTCGGCACGCTCAACATCGCCGTCAACGTGCACCGCTCCACCGACCCCGACGAGCGCATCGGATACCTCTTCGTCAACCCGGGCGGCCCCGGCGCAAGCGCCGTCGAGATCGTCACCTTCATCCGACAGATCGGTATTCCACCCGAACTGCTCGACGCGTTCGACATCGTCGGCATGGACCCTCGAGGCGTCGGTGGCTCTGAGCCCGAGTTCGCGTGCGGCAGTGGCATCGAGCAGTTCGAGGTCGTGAACCAGATCGACGAGCTGCCCGACACCGCCGAAGAAGTCGCAATCGGCAACGAAGCGTCGCTGCTGTGCGAAGCCTCGATGGGCCCCGCGGCCGGCAACATCGGCACCGACGTCGTCGTGCAAGACATGGACGAAGTGCGCAAGGCGCTCGGCGCCGACCAGATCTCCTACCTCGGCTTCTCCTACGGAAGTACGCTCGGCGGCTGGTACGCCACCAAGTTCCCCGACAACGTCCGAGCCATGGTCGTCGACGGCGCCGCCAACCCGCTCGCCCGAGCCGAAACCGTCGAAGAAGCCATCGACCTCGCTCGCATCACGACCGGCCCCATCGAAGACCAGTTCGCCGCCGCACTCGCCTCGTGCGACAGCGATGCCTGCCCGATCTTCAACGACGGCGACCCCGAAGCCGTCTGGTACGACGCCGCCGAGAAGCTCGACATCGTCGCCGACGCCGCCGAGGGCAGCAGCTTCGCTGCCCAACTCGGCATCACCGGCAGCCTGTACAGCCAGACCCAGTGGCCCGACCTGCACCAGGCGATCTTCGACCTCAACGAGAACGACGATCCGAGCGGCTTCTTGGCCGCCGTCGACGTCGCCACGATCGGCCAAGGCGTCAACGCAGCCAACATCACGCTGCACGTGAACTGCCTCGACCAATGGGCGCTGTTCAACGAGACGGCCGAAGAACAGGTCGCGCTCGCACTCGAACTCGAAGACGAGGTCGAAGCTGCGCTCGAAGGCGAGTACCCGCTCACTGAAGCGATCGATCTGCCTGAAACCGCCACCGTGTGCCCGCACCTCGGCGAAGCGCTCGACGCTCCCGTGCTCGACGGCCCCTATGACGGCGGCGGCGTGCCGATCGTCGTCATCGGCAACACCTCTGACCCGATCACCCCGTTCGTGCAGTCCGAGCAGTTCGCCAACGATGTCTTGTCGAACGGCTATCTCGTGCGGGTCGAACACCCGCAGCACGTGGTGTACCCCGCCAACGGCTGCGTGAACGACATCGTGCACGCAACGCTGATCGATCTTGAACTGCCCGAGGGCGAGCCGACCTGCGAAGCCGAAGGCCCCGCCCAGCTCGCCGAAGTCTCGCTCGAGCGTGTCGAGCTTCCGAACGGCGCGACGGCTGTCGTCCCGGCCGGATGGCTCGAGATCGCACCGGGTGTCTACGCCCAGAGCCCGGCCGAGAACGACCCCGTCATCCTCGTCTACCTGCCGACCGGCGGCGACCCCGAGGGCACGCTCGAAGCCCTCGCTTCACAAGCCGGCGTGTCACCCGAGCTTGCGTTCGAAGACGTCGAGATCGGCGACAACGTGTGGGACCTGTACGACGGGATCATCGGCCCTGACGTCACCGGGCTTCCCGAAGACGTGAGCGTTCGCATCGGCTATCTGAAGAACGGCGACAACGTGCTCATCATCGGTCAAGCGTTCACCCGCGACATCGAAGCGCTGACCGAAACGGTTCTGAACCCGATCCTCGAGTCCTACGTCCCCGGCGATAGCTAGGGCTGCTCAACGGTTCTTACGAACTGGAGAACACTGGTCGGCGCGACGGTCGCCGATGCCGGGCCTGTTCTATCGTCATCGGATGGGCCGGATTATCGCCACGATCATCCTCATCGGCGGCATCGCCGCAATTGGCTGGGTCGCCTTCGGCGGCAGCAGCGAGACTGCGGAGGCACCGGCGCAATCGGTGACCACCGACAGCGCCAGCCCGAATGACGCAGCTGACGCCGAGACAACCACAACCCAGCCTGCAAGCGAAGCAGCCGAGCCACAGCCGACGGCAACGCCTGAGCCAATCGAGGAACCCGAGAACTACGGCCCGCGCATGGACCTCGTCGACATCGACGGCTGGCTCCAGACCGACGCTACGTCGATCGACGACTTCAACGGCCAAGTGCTGCTCGTCGAGATGTGGACGTTCGGCTGCTTCAACTGCAAGGCCCGGATCCCGCACAACCAGAGCTATTACGAAGAGTTCGGCGACGAAAACTTCGAGATCCTCGGCGTGCACGCCCCCGAGTTCAGCTTCGAGGCCGACCTGGCCAACATCGAAGAAGCACTCGATCGTCTCGATGTCACCTGGCCCCAGGCCCTTGACATGGAGAAGAAGAACTTCCGTGCCTGGCAGCCCGGCTCGACGAACTACTGGCCTCGCACCTACGTCATCGATCAGAACGGCGACATCCGCTACGACCACATCGGCGAGGGCCGCTACGAAGAGCTGCGAGAGACGATCCGCTTCCTGATCGAGAACCCGCCCGAGCCTCGCCCCGCCACCTGACCGGCGGCGCACACCATGGGCACCTTCGCCGAAGGCATCGAGAGCATCCGATTCGCGTGCAGCCTCGTGCTGCTCATCCCCGCCCTCGGCATCATCTTGTTGGGTCGCCGCCGCAACCTGCTGGTGCCGGTCTGGATCATTACCGGTTCGCTCGTCGCTTGGCTTCGCTTCGCCGGCTGGTGGGACCTCGAGGCGTCGGGGCTCTGGCATTCGCTGAGCGGCGTGCTGCTTGTCCTGCTCGCCTGGCTCGCGTGGAAGCGCAACGACGCGATCGCTGATTCGGCCGTCACCGTGCTCGGCGCCGTGATCGCGTCGTGGACGTGGGTGCCATGCGTCGGTCGCCATCTTGGCGACATCCTCAACGCGGCCCGAAGCGGACCGTGGGGTCAGCTCCTGCCAACCGTCGCGTTCATGGTCGGGCTGTTCGTGCCGCTGGTGGTGCTGGCCGCGCTTGACGTCGCCGCGCCGAAGCTGGCCGAACGCGCCGAACACCCACAGGTGCGCACCGTCGGACTCGCCATCATGGTGCTTGTCGGGGGGCTCGTGGCCGTCACACTCTTCGACGACTTGGCAGGCGAACTCGCCCGACGCAGCTCGTTCTGAGCCGGCCGGCAGGGCAGGTGTGAACAGCTGCCGGGCTGCAGATCTTCCAGCTCCCCCTGTACGTCTGGAAGATCTGCAGACCGACCTCTCATCCCCCCGGTGAGAGCGGTGCCCGATCAGCTGTGTCGCAGTACAGCCGCGGAAATGAGCTACGTCAAGAGGTTCTTTGCAGCCTGGGACTCTTGGCTCACGACACGACTATTCGGGTGGCGGAAGTGTCTTGGCCAGGCCTTCGACGACCTCAACGAACGGGTGCGCGGCCAGCGTCGCTGGCGGCACGAGCAGCTTGCGATCTCGGCTGCCGCCGCCGATGATCAGCCGCTCGCGCTCCATCACTCGCGAGTCGATCCACAACGGCAAATCAGTCGACGTACCGAACGGCGTGACACCGCCGATCATCATCCCCGTCAATTCGATCGTCTGCTCGGCCGACGCGAATGAACACTTGCGAACACCGAGCCGCTTGCGCACGACCTTGTTCACATCGAGACGGCTGTCCGCCAGCACCAGGCACATCGCGAACACCGGCGGGTCGGCCTTGCCGACCACAACGATCGCGTTTGCGCTGTCCTCGGCCGCATAGCCGTAGGCCTCGCAGAACGCGGCCGTGTCGGCCAGGTCTGGGTCGCACTCGACAAGTTCGTAGTCGACGCCAAGTGCGTCGAGTTGTTCGATGACGGGATCACTCACGAGGCCAGTGTCGCTGACGGACCTACGCTCAGGCAATGACCGAATCGACGCAGCCGCAACCCGAACGCTTCGACGAAGTCATCGACCCGGTCGACGGGACACGCTGGCTCGTCGACCGCGACTTCCTGGCATCGAACTGGACCTGCATCTGGGACCGTGGCTGTGCCGGCATTCAGCGCGACCCGGACCCCGAAGCTCAGCTTGGCTGCTGTTCGGTCGGCGCCCAGATGATCGACGAAGACGAAGCCATGCGCATCGCCGGCCTGGGCATGTCGATCGACGAGTCGATCTTTGAGCACGCCGACGCGGCGCTCGACGGCGGCGTGTTTCGCGACGACAAACGTGACAACACCCGAGTCGTCAACGGCGCCTGCATCTTCCTGAACCGCCCCGGCTTTGCTGGCGGCGAAGGCTGCGCGTTGCACCTCGCCGCACTCGCCGACGACATCAACCCGATCGAATACAAGCCGACGATCTGCTGGCAAGCACCACTCGTCGTCGACGACCTCGATGACGGAACCCGCCGGTTGCGGCCCTGGACCCGCGACGACTGGGATGGCGGCGCCGAAGACATGGGCTGGTGCTGCCCCGAACGCGAGCCAGCAGATGGCTTGGCCACCGCCTATGTCGGCGACCGTCCAGTCGCCGA
>CAZEMU010000170.1:0-7113 GCA_964513315.1 uncultured Acidimicrobiaceae bacterium
TATGGGTTTTGGTGTCGGTCACTTGCGGGCCTTTAGTAATTTTTTTTGAAATCGGGGGGCGCGTTTGGGGGCCCCCCACGATCGCTTTTCTCCGGGAGGCAGCGATGGCTGTAACCGAAACCGACGAGACTGATGTCAAACCGGCTTCGTCGGTGACCAACTTCAGTACCCGCGATGGGTTCCCGTATTGGCTGCTGATCATGCTCGGGATCATCGGCTGGATGGTTCTGCTCGTCTTGACGAACGACGAGTACCAAGAAGCGTTCACCGAGATCATTCCCGGCCTCGGAGCGACCCTGCGCCTGACGGTGGCGGCGTTCATCGTCTCGATGGTGCTGGGCGTCCTGCTCGGCATCGCACGGATGAGCGAACGTCCGTGGGTCAACACGCCAGCAACGGTCTATATCGAGTTCATTCGCGGCGTCCCGATGATCGTGTTCGTCTTCGCCGTTGCGCTCATGATCATCCCTGAGTCGATCAAGGCGTTCAACGGCTGGTTCGGAACCGAGATCAAGACCCGCTCCGTCAGCAACATATGGCGCGGCGGTGTCGCGCTCTCGCTGTTCTACGCAGCGTTTATCGCCGAGGTCGTGCGCGCCGGTATTCAGTCGGTCCCGGTGGGCCAAATCGAAGCGGGCAAGGCGCTCGGTCTCAGCGGACGCCAGGTCATGCGCCGCATCACGCTCCCACAGGCAATCCGCAACACGCTGCCCGCGCTCGGTAACGACCTGATTGCACTGATGAAGGACACGTCACTCGTGTCGGTGATCGCTGCTGCTGAGCTCACCTACAACGCTCGCATCTACCAGGGCAGCTCGTTCCGCGTCCGTGAGACGTTCTTCATCCTGATGGTGATCTACGTGACGCTCACGTTGCTGCTGAGCCTGGCGCTTCGCCTCATCGAGTCACGGATGGAGACCCCACGGCGTCTCAGCCCGCGGGAACGCCTGCTGGCTCGAGGTGCGACAGGCATCTTCGCAGTAGCCGTCGGCTGGCTCTTCTTCGGATTTCCACTTTTCGGCATCGCCTAATTGATCCGGTATAGGAGCCGTTGCGCGACATGAGGAGCGCCGCCAAGTTCGTTGCGATGCCGACTCTGAGGGGCCGAGCGCGCAGCTCAACAACCCGGATTGCGGTGGGAACAGCGATCCGATGTTCGTTCCGCGATCGCAGCTAGCACTTGGTCGAATCCGACGCCGCCACGCGTGATGAGTGAGCGATGGTCCGCATTCGCGATCACGTCGACATGCACGCCTGCTTCTACTGCGTTGTCGATCGCCAAGACAGGGACTGTGGCGTCTTGATCCCCATGGAGCAAGGTCACCTTCGTTGCGTCGAGGCTCGGAGCTGCAGCAATCCAGCGGTCTGGCACCTCCGCAGGCGTTCCCCCGAGCAGGCCGATCGATGCGGTGGTGAGGCCGAGGTCCGTGATCGCTGCCAGCCCAATTGCACCGCGCACTTCTGGCGTCGTCACAACGTCGTCGCGAGCGGCCCATAGGGCAAGGTGCCCGCCCGATGAGTGTCCGACAACTAGCACAGAGTCGAGGTCAAGCGGATGTTCTTCACCGAGGATCGCAACGTGGTTGATCGCAGCTCGCACATCGTCAAAGGTTGCGGGCCATCCACCCCGTCCGCCCAGTCGCCGAAACTCGATGTTCCAAACAGCAACGCCCTCGGCTGCGATTACTTCGGCCAGGTCCGACATGAGCGTGTAGTCCCATGGTTCGGCCCAGAATCCGCCGTGGACGAGAACGACGACCGGCAGCTGCTGGTGCGTGGCGTCAGGCGCACCGCCACGTTCAGGCAAGCGAAGCCAGCCAATCTGAGCTGGGTCGTCGCCGTACCGGATCCGTAGCGGGCTCACAACGGTTTCTGGTGTGGCCGCTGTCGGTACAGCTAGAACAGGAGAAGGAACCGACTCCGGACCGCTGCTGCAGCTCGCGCCCAGGGCTAGGGCTAGGGCCACGACCACCAGGGCCATGCAGATCGAGTGCTCCAGGACCGAGGGCAGCTGCACCAGCCTGGGCCGTGACGCGGCGTGGATCTGAAGGGTTTGGGATCGCGGCACGTCGCCAAGCCTAGGAAGAACGGTCCCCAGGCTGGGCCGAGGGGACCAGACTGCCTCATTCGCGCTATCGAGGCGCCGATCGCTGCACCGAGCCGGGTGGGCCCCACGCCCGGTGTTGATGCGTGTTCGGCGACTGAGCGCTCAGACGTCCGTAAGTTTTTCGCTAGGCGTGGGCGGTGATCTTGGCGAGCACGTCGTTTCGAAACAACGCACACTGACCTGTGGCGACTACGGGTGCGACCTGATCACGGCGGCACCTCGCATCTGCCCGGCCAATACGCCACGCTCGGCCTGGGTTACTGGGAGCCCCGAATCGATGATGCCACCGACGCCAGCCTGGACGACCGATGGCTCAAGCTCATTCGGCGGTCGTACTCGATTTCGAGCCCGATCTTCGACGAACATGGCTACCTCACCGACGCCGGCTCGAGCGACGAACTGGAGTTCTACATCGTGCTGGTCACCCCGACCAACGACAATGTGCCAGCGCTCACGCCCCGGCTTGCACTGAAGCGCGCCGGCGACCGCATCGGTGGTGCTGGGATCGAGAGAAATGCCAAACCGCTGCAGCAAGGTGTCGCGTCTTCTTGTGCGGCAATCCCGCGATGATCGGTCTGCCTGAGGGCGACCCAGAGACTTGGCCACCGACAACCGGGGTGGTCGAACTGTTGGTGAGACGCGGGTTCACACTCGACCGACGGGGCGATCCGGGGAACATCCACTTCGAGGAATATTGGTGAGAACGAAGATGAGAACCACGCAATGAAACCACCAAACAAGAAGCGACGAGTGAAGTCCGTTGCCGAGGCAGACGATGCGCATGAGCCCGTTGACACGAACGACGACAAGTAGTTGGACATCGTGGTGTCGAGCGAAGGCATCGCCGATTGGGCACCCAGAGGCAGTGCCTCTAGCGGCCTGTGACGGAGCGACGGAATCTGTGGCACTGGATCAGCCGATGGACATCGGGTCCTACACCAAAGATCCCGATCTCTACTCTGTCACGATTTCGATCAGATAGACGGCGTACATAATCAGGGTTGATCAAGCCAGACGCGATTCCGGGGGAGTGGAGCACTACCGGCCATCGCAGATCCGCAACGCGCTGGTCAGCGAACTCAACGTCTCGCATGCGTTGGCCGAAGACATCGTTGAGGCGATCGCCGCCTGACATCAATCGTCAGCAGTTGACCCTCTGCCTACCTGCCCACGATTTCGCTCAGACCACGCTCCCGAATCATCGGGGGAGTGGTTGGCGCCTTGCCCGGACCCGAAATCAACGCAAGAACCGGTGCTCGAATGAAGAACATGGCTCGTGAGCCAGGGCAGCCTCGCCTTCGGAACCGACGAGATTCACTCCAAGTCAAGCTCTGGCGGGTCACTCGGTGCTGGGTCACGCGACGCTGTATCGGTCCTTGAGCTGGGTCCGCGCGTCAGCGACTTCTGCTGGTCTTTACTGAGCGGCCGGGCCGTTCGTATCGTCAACGAGTAGCCGTCGTCGCTCTCGTCGATGCTGTCGATCACGATCCCATCCAGGCTCGCATCGAACTCGTTGGACGTCTTGTACCGCTTGCGTAGTTCGGCTTCGATCCTCGTCTTGGAAGCCGAGCCAGCGAGATGGTCCGTCGGGTCGAGGCGTATCTCGGTGGTTGCGCCTTGTTGGGACAGATTGACGATCATCACCATCTCGCGGTTCGGGATGTGAAACGTCGCGTCGTCGCTACGAAGTCGGGTGGCGAACGCTCCCAGCTGGACGACCGTGGCAGTGCGCGTGTCGTCATGGACCTTCAGACTGAGTTCGTCGCCTTCGCCGAAGCGATCTTCGAGCAGGATCTGGAGACCGGTAAGGAGGTCGTTGACGGCGTGCTGTCCACCGATCGAAATCGCAACGCCGATGAAACCGGCTGCGCTGACGGCGAACAGTGGGTCGACCTCGACACGGCCCAGGACGAGCAGCAGCGCAACGACCCAGAGGAACATATTGACGAGCCGAGCGAGGCCAGTCGCCGTTGCGGCGATCCGTTGATGCCGACGCAGTTCAGACTGCTTCGCTGTCTCTCGGCCTCGTCGTTCGACGCGGGTCTTCCAACGGCCCGTTCCGGCTGCCCGGCTTCGCCGGGCGAGCCACGTCAGCGTCGCCCGAAGCAGCGGTCGAACGAGCCGGGTCAGCACGATGGCCGACGCGAGGATGACAGCGATTGCGATGAGGTCTGTGCCCGTAACGCGTTCGGTGACCGACGCTGTGGTGTCTTGTAACAGGCGAAAATGACCAACGAGTGGAATTGCAAGCCCGTTGCCGCAATCGTTCACGCATGAATTGTAGATGCACACCCTTCGTTCGAGACCTCTGCGACTCACGCAGACAGTTGGCCGTCAGGATGGTCCTCAATGCCTTGCAGCTGCACCGGCGATCTGCCACATTGGGCGCCACATGAGACTTGACCAGATTCCCATTGGCGATTCGCCTCCCGATGACATCAACGTGGTGATCGAGGTGCCGGTCGGGGGCGAGCCGATCAAGTACGAGCTCGACAAGGCATCAGGCACCCTGTTCGTCGACAGATTCCTGTACACGCCGATGCGGTACCCGGGGAACTATGGCTTCGTTCCCCACACGCTTTCGCTCGATGGCGATCCCATCGATGTGCTCGTCTGCAACACCCGAGTGATCGTGCCCGGAGCGGTCATCAACTGTCGGCCGATCGGCGTGCTGTTGATGGAAGACGATGGGGGACAGGACGAAAAGGTCCTTGCCGTGCCATCAGCGCAGGTTTCGAAGCGCTACGACAGCGTTCACGAATACACCGATCTGCCCGACATCACGATCGACCAGATCAGGCACTTCTTCATGCACTACAAAGATCTCGAGCCCGACAAGTGGGTGACCATCGAGCGAATCGGCGGACGAGCCGATGCCCAACGGATGATCGCAGAAGCGATTACCCGGGCCTCTGCAACAAACTGAGCAAGCGACCGCTAACGATCGGCGTCGAGGGCGAGTAGCGATCGGACCGTGACGGCTTCTTTCCCCCCAGCGCCAAACCCAGGCCGGTAGAGCATCCCACGCTGCCGCTGGTTTAGAGTTTGTATTCGCCGAGGTCAGCAGTGCGCCAGGCCACTCGGTTTGGGGGAGATGACACCGATGACGACAGCGTTTGTGTTCTCGGGTGGAGCCAGTCTGGGCTCGGTACAGGCGGGCATGCTTCAGGCGCTCGAAGCCGCCGATGTCAGGCCCGACATGGTGCTCGGCACTTCGGTCGGCGCGATGAACGCCGGATACATCGCAGGGGGAGGCACCGCCGATGGGTTGGTCGACGTATGGCTCAGCCTCCGAGGTTCGCGTGTCTTCCCGGTCAACCCGGTGCTTGGGCTGCAGGCGTTCTTGGGCAAGAAGCCCAACTTCGTGCCAACCGACGGGATCAAGAGGGTGCTGCGTCGAAACCTCCCGTTTACGAACATCGAAGATGCCGGCATCCCGTTGACGGTGATGGCTACCGAGCTTCAGACCGGCGACGAGGTTCGCCTCACCACGGGCTCAGCGCTTCAGGCAATGCTCGCCAGCACATCATTGCCCGGCGTATTTCCACCCGTCGAGATCGGTGGCCGGACGTTGGTCGATGGCGGCATCGCCAACAACACGCCGATCAGCGTCGCCATCGAGGCTGGCGCTACTGAGGTATGGGTCTTGAACACCGGCTACTCATGCGGCCTGGCCAAGGCGCCAAAGACCGCGTTGGCGACGGCACTGCACTCGGTCGGACTTCTTGTGCAACAGCGCCTGTCGATCGAGACGCGGGATGCGGACTACCCCGTACCCGTCCATCTGATTCCGGCGCCGTGCCCGATCATGGTCGGCCCGACGGACTTTTCAAAGTCCCGCGAACTGATTGACCTCGCTCGGAGAGGAACCGCTCAGTGGATCGCCAACGGCATGCCGTATGCCCAGCCACTGATCCCGCACGATCACGGATCGCATCCCTGAGGCGGGCCGGACGGTCACACCCAGCTCATGACACCTGTCCCAACACGGTTCGTCCCTTCACCAGCTCGGGTTACGCTCCGCGGTGGTGACAGACCCCACGTCCTCGAAGCTGCCATGGGGCGCAACGACGAACCCATTACTGCTCGCCCCGATGCAAGGCATCACCAACCGTGGGCTGCGGGCAGTGTTCGGCGCGACCGTTCGTCCCGACGTCTTGTTCACCGAGTTTGTCCGCGTGCGACCCGGTGCGGCGGCGTCGGTGACGAACACCGACTTCGTCGAGGCGACCACGCGGGTTGCCGGCATTCCGCTCGTCGTGCAGGTCATCGGTAGCGCCGACGAAGGTGTCGTCGACGCCACGCGAGACCTCGTGGACCGAGGCGTCGAGCACGTCAATGTGAACATGGGCTGCCCGTGGGGGAGGATGACCTCGGTACTGGCCGGCGGAGGCATGTTCCGCGCGCCCGAGACCGTCGAACCGCTTCTCCGGGAACTGCGCGAGATCGTCCCCGGTTCACTCTCGGTGAAGACTCGCTCGGGGATCGACGATGAGCGCCAGATCTTTGACGTGATGCCCGCATTCGACGCCGCAGGTGTCGACTTCCTCGTGGTGCACTCCCGCACGGTGCAGCAGAAGTACACCGGCAGCGCGAACCATGATCTGACGCAAGAGATCGTCGAGCGCAGCGGCGTTCCCGTCATCGCGAATGGCGACGTCACCACGGTCGCTGACGCCGAACAGGTCATGGAGCACACCGGCGCTGTCGGGCTCATGCTTGGACGCGGCGCAGTCGCTGACCCATGGCTGTTCAACCGCATCCGAGGTGCGGCAGGGGAGAGGCCTGTTGGAGCTCAGCGCCGCCAGGAACTCGCCCACCACTTGTTGTTGCTGCTCACCGAATACGAATCGATCTTCTTCGGCGATGCGCAGATCCTCGCCAAGTTCAAAAGCGTCGTCGCCCTCATCAAGGATCCTGACCAAGCCCGCTGGTGCAAATCATTGAAGAAGCAAAAACGGGTCACAACGCTCAGGAGTCTTCTTCAGGCGACCGCTGAAAGCTGC
>CAZEMU010000171.1:0-7106 GCA_964513315.1 uncultured Acidimicrobiaceae bacterium
GCTCGCACGGTGTTCCCGTCGATCACGCTTCCGGCCCACACGTCGATGTTGCGCGGTATCGATCCGAGCGTCCACGGGATTCTCGACAACACGCCGCTGCCGTTGTCGGACGATTGGCCGACGTTCCTGCGCACGGCTCGCCAGGCGGGATTGCGCACGGCGGCGTTGCTGAACTGGGCGCCGATCAATGCGATCGTTGAGCCCGACGCCGCCGACGACCGCTACTTCCTCGATGGCGGCTATGGGGGCGACGATGACGCACACATGGCTCAAGCCGCGCGCAGCCTGCTCTCGGCGGACATCGACATTGCGTTCGCGTATCTCGTGTCGCCCGACTTGGCCGGGCACGACCACGGCTGGGGTTCACCCGAGTACCTCGAGGCGCTGAGTCGCAGCGATGCCGCGCTCGGCAACCTGCTTGGCGCAGCGGGCGAGGACAGCGCGGTGCTCGTGACGACCGATCACGGCGGGCACGGCAACGACCACCAAGCCTCGGATCCGATCGACATGGTGACCTTCGCCGTGCTGCGAGCGAACGGGATCCCGCCGGCCTCTACGTGGTCACGGCCCGTATCGATTCTTGACGTAGCGCCGACGGTTGCCGCTCTTGCCGGCTTCGATGCGCCATCTGTCTGGACTGGTCGCAGCCTGACGGACGACACCATGGCGATCGCAGATCACTTGATCGGGATTATCGAGGGCATGGCCGACGTGGATTACGGCGAAGCGCTAACCATGCTCGAGCACTCGCTCCAGACGGCCGCGCATCTCGACGCAGCGTCAGATGCGACCGACGACCTCGCCCTCGCTGGGCTGCTGCACGACATCGGACATCGCTTGGGCGGCGCTGGCGACTGGGGCTTGCCGGAACACGCGGAAGTGGGTGCGACCCATCTGCAGGCCTGGCTTCCCGACTCGGTCGTGGAGCCGATCCGGCTTCACGTCGCGGCCAAGCGCCACTTGGTCGCCACCGATGCGGCCTATGCCGATCGGCTGAGCGAGGCGTCGACGATCACGTTGGCCCAGCAAGGCGGGCCCTTCTCCGCCGGCGAATCTCTGGCGTTTGAGGCAGATCCGTGGGCCACCGATGCGGTCCGGCTTCGGCACGCCGACGAAGCCGGTAAGGACGTCGACGTCTCCCTCGCTGATGCGCTCGCCTCGTGGCGCGACCGGCTCCAGCGATTCCTGACAGAGACCGCTCCCCCGGTTGCCTGGCTGCGAGACGGCTGCTGTTGTGGCGAGTGTCGGGACCCCGGGAGCGGCCAGCGTTTGCTCGATGCGGCGTCAGCTGACGGGTGGACGGTCGCTGGCAGACGGCACGGAAGCTGGGTCCTGCGTCACCCCGATCATGGCCTGCACACGGTGCAGGTCGCACCGGCACCGATGCAGGTCACGGGCCGGTTCGACGGCGCCCTTGACCGCACCGTGCACGACGCAGCGAACACCGAGGCAATCGTCGCTGATCTGGCCGCGCACGGCTTTGCGATCGCAAGCGGGCTGCCTGCCGAATCAGGGCAGGTGCTTGCGCTCGCTCGGCGCATCGGGTTCGTTCGAGAAACGAACTACGGCGAGGTGTTCGATGTTCGCAACGAACCGGATCCCACCAACCTGGCGTACACGTCACTCGGTTTGCCCCTGCATACCGACAACCCGTACCGAGATCCGGTTCCCGGTGTGCAGCTGCTCCACTGCTTGGTGCCTGCCTCTTCGGGAGGCGCCTCGACGTTCGCCGACGGCTTTGCGATGGCGGAGCAACTGCGGGCGACCAACGCCGCGGCGTTTGACCTCCTCGCCGGCACCGCTGTGCGCTTCGAATATCGATCCGCGGACACGTGGCTCGAGGCAGAACGCCCGATCATTCAGCTCGACGTCAGCGGCCGGGTTCAGGGCGTCTCGGTGAACCACCGCAGCATGCGCCTCGACCATTTCGTCGCAGACACAGAGCGTTGGTACGACGCCTACCGATCCTTCGTGGACCTGGCCGAAGTGCCCTCATTACGCCGGACCATCCATCTCCAATCGACCGAGGTGGTGCTGTTCGACAACACCCGCATCCTCCACGCACGGTCCGCGTTCGACACCAACGAGCCGAGGCATCTCCAGGGCTGCTACATCGACCTCGACGCCGTGCGATCGGCGGCGCGACTGGCGGACTACTCGGTGGAGCGGCGCCAGAGTTCGGGGTAGAGGTCGCCACCGACCCGATCGCCATCGCCCAGGCCATGTGCCGTCATGACCTCGGTGTGGTCGGGGTCCATACCGGTCTCTTTGAAGCGCACACGAACGTCGTCGCCGAGCCACTGGGTGTTGAAGACCCGCAGCGCCCGGTCTTCGGCCAGCAGCCCGCTGCCGCCGTGGATCATGCGAGCGTTGAAGATGGCCACATCACCGGGCTCCATATCCCAGCTCAGGATCTCGTACTGCGCTCGTTCGCCTTCGATGTCGGGGAACGGAACGGCATCGTCGTCGAACGCGACCTGGTCCCGGTCGTCGCCCGTCAACGCACCGAAGTTCTGCTGACGGTACCGGTGCGGCCATCTGTGTGAGCCCCGTACGAATTCCAGGGCGCTCCGCTTCTCGACCGGATCCAGGGGCATCCACGCCGACGAACAGTCGAAGCCCTCTACCGACCAGTACGGCTCGTCTTGATGGAACGGGGTCCGGAACTGGGTGCCGACGGTCCGGGTAAAGATCGCGTCGAAGAAGAAGTTCACCGCCGAGCAACCCATGACCTCGCCAGCCAGCTGGGCCATCGGCGACGCAAACACGAACGACCGGTACTCGTCGATCTCTCGCCAGTACTGGCTGTCGTAGAACGTCATCTCGCCGTCGTCGCTGCGATTCCACAGCCGGCCACGCTCGCTCGGCGCCGCCATATTGCGGGCAATCCCAGCCCGCAGCTCCTCGATCCAGTCGGCGCTGATCACTTGGCGTAGACAGACGACGCCGTCCTCGGCGTACGCCTGAATGTCGTCAGTACCGATCAGCTGCATCAGCCGAATTCTAGAGAATCACCGAGTGCCGGTGGGTCACGCTCGATGTGCGACGATGACCCGATGCAAGACTTCTCCGGCCGCATTGCCGTGATCACCGGCGCAGGCGATGGCATGGGCCGCTCGCTCGCCGTCGCACTCGCCTCCGAGGGCTGCCATCTGGCGCTCTGCGACATCTTCGACGACACCCTCGCCGAGACGATCACACAGTGCGAGGCCGTCGCACCAGCCGGCACCCGATTCTCGTCGCACCACTGCGACGTCGGCGTCGAGTCCGACATCCTCGCCTTTCGCGACGAGGCGCTTGCTGCCCACGAGACCGACCACATCCACCTGCTCTTCAACAACGCCGGCATTGGTGGTGCAGGCAGCTTCGTCGCCGATGAGCGGGCTGGCTGGGAGCGCACCTTCGACATCTGTTGGGGCGGCGTCTACTGGGGATGCCGCGCATTCCTGCCCGCGCTCATGGCCGCCGACGAAGCCCACATCGTGAACACGAGCAGCGTGAACGGCTTCTGGGCGTCGCTTGGCCCGACGCACCCGCACACGGCCTACAGCGCAGCCAAGTTCGCCGTGAAGGGCTTCACCGAGGCGCTCATCACCGATCTGCGCGTCAACGCACCACACGTGAAGTGCAGTGTCGTCATGCCGGGCCACATCGGCACCGGTATCGCCTCGAACTCGGCCAAGGCGCACGGAGCCGAGATCACCCCCGACGTCGCCGAGGGCGCGGCCATGTTCCGTAACCTGGCCCCGACGACATCAGACGAAGCCTGCAACGTGATTCTCGATGGCGTTCGGGCAGGCCAGTGGCGCATCTTGATCGGCGAAGACGCGCACACCCTCGACTTGGCCGTGCGCAATGCTCCCGACGAGGCGTACGAGCCCGAGTTCCGCGAGCGCCTCGGTGACGCGCTTGCACCGCTCATCGACGGGGACTAGACCCGGCCGGATCTCAGTCGTACACCCGCGGCTCGGTGCTCATGCCGGGCGGGTCCATCGACGGCATGTAGACCTTGGAGTGGGCATGGCTCGGCCACGCTGCCCACGTCAGGCCGGGTTGATCGAGCGTGATCATGCTGTGGCTCTCGAAGCTGCGATGCACAATCACGTCGCCAGCCGTCTTAGTGGCCCGTGCCGATGTACCGACCTCCCAGTCGATTGCGCCGCTGATGACCCCGTACAGTTCGGGCGCTTCGTGGTGGTGATGCGGGTAGACGACGTTCGGCGCCTGGATCGTGAAGCCGACGAGCATGTCATCGACCGCATAGGGAGAGGCGTAGCCCAGCGATACTGGGACGGCGATGGGGACCCACGCGTAGTGGGCTCGATAGGCCTCAAGTTCTGGCGTGGACTCGAGCGCGTCATACGCCCGCTTCCACGCCAGCCCCGGCGCCGCAGCCTGGAAGCACTCGGCCAGGTCCCGTAGGTCGTGGGGACCGGTCGCTGCGTTCTCGACGGCGATGTCGAGCCAGCGATCGACGACTGGGCGAGAGACACCCTCGACGGTCGTCGGCCCTTCAGCGCTCATCAGATGGGGCCCGACCGAAGCGAACAGCTCAGCGTGATTCTCCAGGCGACCCAGGGCCGACGAAATGACGTCAGCCAGAGTGCTCCGCAGTGCGTCCACGGCGTCTGACATGGCCGAGACGGTAGCGCATCGCACCATGCAGAAACTGCTAGGAAAGGGACCCAGCGGCCGCCATTAACCCCGGAGAGTCTGAGTGCGCATCACCGCAATCCGTGCCTATGCCGTCGACCTGCATCTGGCCGAGGGCAGCTATAGCTGGAACACCCAGAGCTTCCCGTCGTTCGACTCGACAGTCGTCGAGATCGAGACCGACGAAGGTCTCGTGGGCTACGGCGAGATCTGCCCGCTGGGGCCGGGCTACATGCCGTCCTTTGCCGAGGGCGCTCGAGCCGGCATGGACGTGCTCGCCACTGCCTTGATCGGGCTCGATCCCACCAAGCCGAACGTCATCGCTGCAGCGATGGATACCACCCTCAAGGGCCACCCGTACGCCAAGTCTGGTCTCGACATGGCGATCTGGGACCTAGCCGGCAAAGCCGCGGCCGTTCCCGTATCGACACTGCTCGGCGGCGCCTTCCGTGAACAGGTGCGCCTGTTCCGGGTCATCAGCCGTGATGAGCCGTCGGCCATGGTCGAGCGCCTGCTCGAGGCCCGCGAGCGCGGCTTCCGCCAGTACCAAATGAAGGTCGGAACTGGCGTCGCCGAGGACCTCGCCCGCATCCATGCAATCACCGACGTGCTCGCTGATGACGAGGTACTCGCGGCCGATGCCAACACCGCGTGGAGCCGCGCCGACGCCATGCAGATCGCCGCAGCCGTCACCGACTTGCCGCTCGCGATCGAGCAGCCGTGCTTGCGCTACGACGAGTGCCTGGCCCTGCGACCGCACCTCGCTCGCCCGATGATTCTCGACGAGGTCATGGATTCGCGCGACGCCATCCGCCAAGGCGCCGCCGACGCGGCGATGGACATCATCAATCTGAAGATCAGCCGGTTCGGCGGCCTCACCGGAGCGATGAAGACACGCGACCTCTGTATCGATCTCGGCATCACCATGACGATCGAGGACACATGGGGCGGCGAGATCGCAACCGCAGCGATCGCCCATCTCGCGGCCTCGACACCAGAACACGCCCACTTCCAGTCGAGCGCGTTTCACGACTACCACACCAATGCGATCGCCACTGGCGGCCCGGCTGTGGCAGACGGCCACATGTCGGTCCCCTCCGGTCCAGGACTCGGCGTGACCCCGCTGCCCGAAGTCCTTACCGACCCAATCCTCGACGTCCGATGAACGCCTACCAGCGCTTCGGCTGGATCATGTTCATGCTCAGCGGCGTCTTCTTTCTCGCCATCGGCGTGCGCGAGGGCGACCTCCTGACGATCGGCGGGGCGGTCGTGTGGATGATCGGCTGTGCGGCATTTCTGATGTCGGGCGACTCCTGACATAACCTCGGCCCGACGATCGCTGTCGCCTTCCCCCCAAGACGACGCGTCCATCAAGCCCCCACGAAAGGCACCCATGAAGCTCTGTACCGCAATGTCGTTCGACGGCGACCCGGAACGCCTTGCGAGTCGCATCGTCGATCTCGAGGCAGCCGGTATCGACATGGTGTTCGTGCCCGAGATCTACGGCTTCGACCAGGTCTCGGTGCTCGGCTACCTCGCCGCCAAGACCAGCCGCATCGAGATGATGACCGGCATCGTCAACGTCTACAGCCGCTCCCCTGCGCTCATCGCGCAATCTGCAGCGACGATCGATGCCCTCTCCGGTGGGCGCTTCACCCTTGGCATCGGCACCTCGGGGGCGCAGGTCATCGAAGGCTGGCACGGCGTGCCGTTCCGCAAGCCGCTCGGCCGTACCCGCGACGTCGTCGACATCTGCCGCAAGGTCTGGAGTGGCGACCGTGTCACCCACGAAGGTCGCGCCGTCAGCCTGCCGCTTCCTGCCGACGAGGGCACGGGCCTGGGCAAGCCGCTCAAGTTCATGAACCGGATGCACCGCCAGGACATCCCCATCGTCATCGCATCGATCGGTCCCAAGAACGTCGAGATGACCGCCGAGATCGCAGACGGCTGGCAGCCAATCCACTTCGTACCTGATCGCTTCGACCGGGTCTGGGGCGAGCCCCTCGCAGCTGGCAAGGCCAAGCGCTCCGCCGACCTGGGCGAGCTCAACATCTACGCCGACGCAACGCTGGCCATCGGCGATGGCCCCGACGTGGCCGAAGCCCGAGAGGCCGCTCGCGGCCACATCGGCTTCTACGTCGGTGGCATGGGCGCCAAGTCGAAGAACTACTACAACGACCTGTTCAAGCGCTACGGCTGGGTCGAAGAAGCCGAGAAGATCCAGGACCTGTTCCTGGGCGGCCAGCGGGCCGAGGCGACCGCTGCGGTCCCCGATGCGTACCTCGACGAAGCCCACCTGTTCGGCGACGAAGCGCACGTGCAAGAACGGCTCGGCGTCTTCAAGAGCGTCGGTGTCACCCACCTCAGCGTCCAAGCCGCTGGAGCAAACGGCCTCGACGACATCGAAAAGGTCAAGGCCTGGCTCGACTAGGCACAACCGAGCTGTCTCGGAC
>CAZEMU010000172.1:0-7071 GCA_964513315.1 uncultured Acidimicrobiaceae bacterium
CGTCAACAAGGGGAAGCACCACTTCGTAGCAGTTGCCTGTCTGCACGTCGACTTGGCTCAATGGCGGGCACTGGTCGGGAAGCTGTGTCGCCGGGATCGTCGTCGTGCACGAGCCATTCGTCAGCACACCATCCGCGCACGGCTCGACATCGACCGTGACGACATAGGAACCATCTGCGGCCGACACCGCCATTGCCACCGTTGCTCCAGTGGCCGGAGCCACGACGTCAACCTGCGCGTCGGCGATCGGAGCTCCGGCCTCGTCGGTAATGGTGCCGGTAAGCGTGGTCGTCGTGGTGGCGTCCGCCGAAGGCGTCCCCGCCAACCCGACCGCGAGTGTTGCGAGTAGCGCCAACGCCAGTCGCGTCAGCCGATTCGTCATCATGATGTGCGTCCTCTCTCCTACGCGGCCGCCGCCGCTGTTCACGAGAGAGACGCTCAGGAAGGTGTGCCGGTTGACATTCGATCGCGACTCAACGAGGCGTCAGGACGGGCGGGCGCCCCAGGCGATCTCGACGCACAGGCCGCAATGGTCGCTCGCTTGCACGCCGGTCAACGCTTCGTGCGCGACGACTTCTGCCGAGAGCACTCGGCCCGCGTCGCCCGCCCGCAGAAACGGGTCGCCGACGAAGACGTAGTCGATGCGCTTGCGATGGACGTTGAGCGAAGCAGCGAGTTCGTGCGTGCGCCAATCCTGGGTCAAGCCCAAGCCGCCATCGCCGCCGGTTGCCCACGCGTCTTGCCAATACACCGTGCGCCCTCCGAGCTGGGTGTAGCCCTTGAGGAACCGGATCTCGTCGCTCTCCGGTTCGGCGTTGAAGTCGCCGGTCAGGATCGCGGGCATGTACTGGCGCGGGTTCGGCGGATCGATGAATTCGTCGCGGTCGCCGCGGATCGCCGTGACATGATCCTGGATTGCCTGCACCTGCACTTGGCGGTGACGTCCGTGACTCGGCGCAGCGGCCAGGTGTGTCGTGAAGATGTCGAGGCCAGCGGTGCGGGCATGCAGGAGTTCCCAGGGCATGCCGGTCAGGTAGAAGTCCTCGGGGTCAGGGGCGAGCGGCAGACGGAAACAGTGGTGCTCGTCGATCTTCCACCGGCTCAGAATTGCCGACCCGAAGCGCATGTTCGGTTTCTCGTGCTCGGTCCACGCAACGGGATGTCCGCCGAACACGAACTCGTAGTCGTCGGCGGCGTGCTCGGCGAGCCAGCCAGCTGTGTTCTCGTCGCCGAGGTCCTGCCACACCTCTTGCAGACAGATGACGTCGGGACCGAGCTTGTCGATCCACGCGACGATCTCGTGTCGCCGTTCGTTCCACCCCGCCTCGAAGAGTGACCCGATGTTCAACGTGAGCACGCGGAGCACCTGCGCAGCTTACGGGACTCGTTCGGCGTGTGCAGTCGTTCGACTCGCACACACTGCGCTCACTAGCGTGGTGCCATGAACGAGTCACCGACCACTGAAGCAACGCCCGAGTGGCACAAAAGTGTGTGCATCCTCTGCTCGGCCAACTGCGGTGTCGAGATGAAGCTTGACGGTCGAGAGATCGTGCGCGTGCGGGGCAACAAAGCCCACGTCGCGAGCGAGGGCTACACCTGCGAAAAGGCCCTCCGCCTCAACCACTACCAGAACGGCATGAAGCGCATCACCTCGCCCATGCGCCGCGAAGCCGATGGCAGTTATACCGAGGTGGATTGGGACACGGCGATCGCCGAAGTGGCGGCCGGACTGCAAGCCATCGGTGCCGAGCACGGCCAAGACAAGCTGATGTATTACGGCGGTGGCGGCCAGGGCAACCACCTGGTCGGCGTCTATGGCTCGGGCCTGCGTCGAGCGCTCGGCATCAAGCATCGGTCGAACGCGCTTGCGCAAGAGAAGACCGGCGAGGCCTATGTCGAAGGTCGCCTCACCGGTGCCCACACGCACGGCGACTTCCACCACGCAGAAGTGTCGATCTTCCTCGGCAAGAACCCGTGGCACAGCCATGGCTTCGATCAGGCACGGCGGGTGCTCAAAGAGATCAACAAGGACGAGGCCCGCTCGATGATCGTGATCGATCCTCGTCGCAGCGAGACGGCGGATCTTGCGGACTATCACCTGGCGCTGAAGCCGGGCACCGATGCGTTCTGCATCGCGGCGATCCTGGCCACGCTCGTCCAAGAAAACCTGATCAATCGTTCGTGGCTCAAGCAGCATGCGAACGGGACCGAGCGCATCCTCGACGTACTGGCCGGCATCGATATCGCTGACTACGCGGCCCGGTCCGGCCTAGCCGAGGACGAGGTGCGCGACGCCGCCCGGCGGATCGGCCGTGCGCAGAGCGTGTCGATCTATGAAGACCTCGGCATCGAGATGGCGCCGAACTCGACCCTCGTGTCCTACCTGCAGCGTCTCATCTGGATCCTGATGGGTTCGTTCAACATCCCGGGTGGCACGACAACCCACAGCGGCATGGCGCCGCTGTTCAACTACAAGGCGACCGGAAGCGAACCCGAAGCCCCGATCACCGGCAACATGGTCATCAGCGGCCTGGTCGCCTGCAACGACATCCCCGACCTGGTCCTCACCGAACACCCGGATCGGATCCGCGGCATGTTCATCGAGAGCGCGAACCCTGTGCACTCGCTGGCAGACAGTCAGAAGTTCCGCGACGCGATGCGGGCGCTCGACTTCTCGGTCGTGCTCGACGTCGCCATGACCGAGACGGCCCGCGAGGCCAGCTATGTCCTGCCCTGTTCGTCGCAATATGAAAAGGCCGAAGCGACGTTCTTCGGGGCCAGCTTCCCCGACAACTACTTCACCGTGCGGGCCCCAATCATGGAGCCACTCGACGGCACGCTGCCCGAGTCCGAGATTCACAGCCGGCTGCTCCGCGAGATGGGCATGCTCGACGATGTACCGCTCGACGCACTCCGGACCGCCGCCGAGGAGGGCCTCAAAGCGTTCGGAGCGGCATTGATGGAAGCGGGCGCGGCGAATCCGAACCTGCTCAGCATCGGCCCGGTCGTGCTGTACGAGACGCTCGGCAAGGCGCTGCCTGACGGGCTCGCCGACGCGGCGCCGCTCTGGTTCTCGTGCCAGCAACTTGCACTCCGCTACACCGGCGCGGTCAAGGCCGCCGGCTTCGATGGCACCGCAGACGAAGACTTGGGCGACGCGCTCTTCACCGCACTCATCGAGAGCCGCGACGGTGTCGTAATCACACGCCACGAGTACGAGCAGGGCTGGGCGATGGTCAACACGCCAGACGGCAAGGTCAACGCCGACATCCCTGAACTCATCGACGACCTCGTCGCACTGGCGGACAAGCCGGCCGACTACCGCAGCGCAGACTTCCCGTTCATCCTGAGTGCCGGCGAGCGCCGGGCCTTTACCGCGAACACGATCATGCGCGACTCGACCTGGCGCAAGAAGGACCCCGACGGTGCCTTGCGCCTGAGCCCTGCCGACGCAGCATCGCTTGGCGTCGAGAGCGGCGACAAGATCCGCATCACCACCAAGGGCGGATCGGCCGTTGCACCGGTCGAGGTCAACGACACGATGCAAGACGGCCACATCTCGATCCCGAACGGCATGGGCTTGTACGCCGAAGCAGACGGCGACAGCGAAGTCGTCGGTGTCCCACCGAACGAGCTGACGAGCCTCGACTGGAAAGACGAGTACGCCGGCACGCCGTGGCACAAACACGTGCCCGCCAAGCTCGAACCGGTCGCCTAAGCAGGTTCGCGACAGCAGAGCTAGCCGATCGCTGAGAGGGCGCAATCAGCCGCTAGGCGATGTGCTCATGTTCAAGACCAGCCGAGGCACCTACCATCGGTCCATGATTCGACGGTTCCTCGCGCTCCTGCTGATCGGAGCGCTGGTGCCGCTTGTGGCGACCGAACCCGCCGTAGCCCAGGTGCCCGATGGCATCGTTATCAGCGAAATCCACTACCACCCGCGGGCGTTCGGCGATGCGTTCCCCGACTTCGACGACCGAGAAGACACCGAGTTCATCGAGCTCGTCAACCTGGGTGGCGCGTCGGTCAATGTGAGCGGATGGTGCCTCGATGACGGTGTCGAGTTCTGCTTCCCGGCAAACAGCTTGCTGATCCCGCAAGACCCGTTTGTTATCGCTCGAGACGCAACCGAATTCCAGTCGGTCTACGGCTCAGCGCCCGACGGGCTCTACGACGGCAAGCTCTCCAACAGCGGCGAATCCGTCCGCCTCGTCGACGACAATCTCGCCACGGTCACCCAGGTGATCTGGCAAACGAGCGACCCGTGGCCCGTCACGCCCGATGGCGACGGGCCGAGCCTGGAACTCATCGCGGTAGGTGGGCAGAACTCAAGCCCTGCGAACTGGGCGGCCTCTTCGTTGCCGAACGGTACGCCGGGCACGATCCCGAGCCTGTCGGGCCAGTCGCCGCCGCTGGTCGTGTCTCACACGGCACCATCGCCAGCCATTGCCGGAAGCCCCGTCACCCTGACGGCGAACGCGGTCAACGCGACCAGCGTGTCCGTGACCTATGACGTGAGCTTCGGCGCGAACACCACCACGGCGATGACGCAGAACGGTGGGCAATGGCAGATTCAGCTGCCGGCGATCTCGACCGGCGAAGTCCTTCGGTTCCGCTTCGAGGCAACGGGCCCTGGTGGCACCACGGTGAGCCCGCGCGCCGACGACTCGGTGACCTGGTGGGCGACGGCCGTCCCGACGAATCCCGTGTCGAGCGTGCCGACACTCGACGTGCACATCTCCGACGGCGACTGGTCCCAGATCGAGGCCCGCAGCTGCGGATGCCAAGCCGTCATCGTGCACGACGGCCGCGTCTGGACCGACGTCGAGATGCGTCGCGCCGGCCTCACGAGTATCAACCGGGCCAAGGGCCACTACCGACTCGACTTCCCCGACGGACATCCATTCGTCGCATCGTGGCTCGTCGACTCGTCCGATGAACTCACGCTCGACATGGGCTGGCCAAACCTCGGCATCATTCGCGAGCAGCTCAGCTGGAACCTGATGGCCGACCTCGGGTTCCCTCCGGTCCAAAGCCAACACGTACGAGTGAGCCGTAACGGCAACTTCCATGGGCTCTATCTCTTGCGCGACGAACAAGACGGCGACTGGCGCGAACGCAACGGGTTCGACCGAGGCGCGTTCTACAAGTTCGACCAATTCGGCGGCCGCGACGGTTGGGCCGGCGGCTGGACCAAGAAGGAAGCCCTCGACGAGCCCGACACCGACCTGGCCACGTTCCGGACCTGCCTCGACCAGACCGGGAACGCACTGCGCAGTTGCCTGCTCGATCAGGCCGACGTACCTCAGATGCTGCACGAGCTCGCATCGATGATGCTCATCCGCCAGATCGACCAGCGCGAGTTCAACTGGTTCCTGTGGCGCGACGACACCCAAGGTGGCCTGTGGCGGCTGCTGCCCGAGGACCTCGACCGCACGTGGGGAAGCAGCGTTACCGCCCCGACGACCGACGGTGGCCAGGTCTATCGCCGCTGCATCGGCACCGACGGCACGCCCGCCAACGAGGTGTGCCGAGCGCTCATGCGCGTCCCTGAGTTCGAGGACATGTACAACCGCCGGATCCGCACCCTGGTTGACGAGCACCTCACCGATCCTAAGTGGACCCAAGCCGTCGCCGACACGGCGGCGTACATCACCGCCGACTGGAACGACGACGAGGATCGTTGGGACCGGACCAGCGCTTCGATGGCGCAGATCTCGACCGCGCTGCAGAACTGGATCTCGAGCTACGCCGCACATCAGCGCAACGGCGGCCACGACGGCAAGGTGCCTGCTGAGCAGAGCGCGCAGCCCGCGGTCACGGTTTCTGAGCTTCGATCTGACCAAGGCGACGGTGTCGCCTGGGTCCTGCTGCAGAACCCCTCGAACAGCGAATCGGTCGACGTCTCCGGCTGGGAATTCGACGGGCTCGCGACGGTCGACAACGGCGCCGTGATCCTTCCCGGCGCGACCATCGCGGTCACGAACGACAGCGTTACATTCCTGCAAGCCAACCCCGGCTTCACCGGCGTGCGGGCACGTCTTGATGGAACGATCGCCGGCGAGACACAGTTCCTGCGCCGAGATGGCTCACTCGTCACCGACCTGGGCGAGCCCGCACCGAACCCGCTCATCCTCAACGAGTGGAACGCCGTGAGCTCACAGAACACGCTGGCCGTTCCCGACCCTGCGTTCGGGCCAGTCGAAGGCAACGGCGGCGACTGGTTTGAGCTCGTCGTTGTGCAAGACCGCCTCGACGTTCGTGGCTGGAGGCTCGTGCTGTCCGACAGTGACGGCGCCGGCCCTGCCATTCGAGATGAGTTCGTCTTCACCGACTCGACCGAGCTCGCCGAGCTCGAGGGCGGCTTGATCATCACGGTGAGCGAGGACCGGCCCGATGACTTGGCCTACTCCCCGGTCGACGGCGACTGGCACATCAACTTCCAAGCAAACAGCCTCGACGCCGGACAGTTCTTCACCGTCGACTCGCAATCGAACTTCGACACCAACCACGACGACTGGCAGCTCACGATCTACGACGCGGCCGGTGACCTGGTGTTCGGGCCAGCTGGCGAAGGCATCGGCGATCTGACCGGGATCAACAGCTCCGAGATCGGCGAGCTCGAGGTCGATCCCGGACTCGGCATGGACCGCTTGAGTGACTACGGCGACGGCGACGGATCGACCTATGGGCGGCCGAACAACAACGCCGGCGCCGACCAAGACTTCACCGCGATTGCGTGGCAGTACCGCCGCGGCGACGTGAACTGCGACGGACAGCTGGACGTCGTTGACGCCCTCTTCATTGCCCAGGTCGCGGTCAACAACCGAACCGACACCGAACGCTGCCCGCTCGACGAGCCGCTTACCGAAGCGCACGACGGGCCGGGCGACCTCAACCTCGACGGTCGGGTCGACGTCATCGACGCGCTCTTGATCTCGCAGTGCTCCGTCAACATCCGCGACCACGGATTCTGTCCAGATCCATGATCGGCATGTAAGGCTCGTCGCGACGGGCTCGCCAGCGCCGAGACGAACGTCGCTTTACGCGGCTCTGGGCCCTACGACCTCT
>CAZEMU010000173.1:0-6922 GCA_964513315.1 uncultured Acidimicrobiaceae bacterium
ATGCTTCTCGTTCCTTGCCCCAACTGCGGGCCCCGTAACTCGAGCGACCTTCGCCACATCGGCGAGTCCACCAAGCGCCCCGACCCGAACACGGCCACTCCAGAAGAGTGGCGCACCTATCTGTACCTGCGCGACAACGTCGCTGACTGGAACACCGAGACCTGGTACTGCGCCCGCGGTTGCCGTCGGTACTTCAAGGTCGAGCGCAACACCGCCACCAATGAGTTCCGCAATCCGCCGATGCCCGGCAACAAGCTCGGAGGAAAAGCGTGAGCCAGTCCAACCGTCTTCCGGAGCAGCCGAACGAGGTCATCGACCGCGGCTCACCACTCAACTTCACCTGGAACGGTCAACACCTGACCGGCTTCACCGGCGACACGATCGCATCAGCCCTGGTCGCGAACGGCGTCGAAGTCGTCTCGCGGTCCATGAAGTACCACCGCCCGCGTGGCTACATGACCGCCGACTTCTGGGACCCGAACGGGTTCGTGCAGGTCGGTCCCGAACCGAACGTGCGCAGCGGCCATCGTGAGCTGACGTCGGGCATCACTGTCGACCCGCAGAACGTCTGGCCGTCACTCGACCGCGACATCAAGGCCGCCAACGGACTCGTCGGCCGGTTCTTGACCGCGGGCTTCTACTACAAGACCTTCATGAAGCCAGCCAAGCTCTGGCCGACGTTTGAGAAGGTCCTGTCGACGTTCGCCCCCGGCGGCACGGTCGACCTTGACGCACCTAAGGACTACTTCGACAAGCGCTACGCCCACCCCGACGTCATCGTCGCTGGTGGCGGACCTGCCGGCATGGCCGCGGCGATCGCCGCTGCCGAAGCCGGCGCCTCGGTCATGCTCGTCGAGCACGAGCATCGCCTCGGTGGGCATCTGCGGTGGGGGAGCGACGCCGATGTCGCGCTTGCCGAGGAGCTTGCCGCGAAGGCCGAAGCGGTCGGCGTCGAAATCCTCACCGACTCCACGGTCACCGGACGCTACGAAGACAACTGGGTCGCCATCACCCAACGCAGCCATCCGATCGCAGCCGAGCGACTGATCAAGGCCCGGGCCAAAGTGCTCGTCGTCGCCGCTGGCTTGATCGAGCGTCCCTATGTCTTCGCTGGCAACGACAAGCCCGGCGTGATGATGAGCGGCGCAGTCCGCCGCCTCGTCAACATGTACGGAGCGAAGCCCGGCGAGCGGGCTGTCGTCTTCACGGCTAACGCCGACGGCGATGCGGCCGCAACCGACCTGGAACGCGCCGGCATCGAAGTCGCACGCGTGGTCGACGCCCGCACCGGCGCCAACCTGGTCGAGGCACACGGTGGCGCCAAGCGAGTGAGCTCCGTCGAGTTCGCCGACGGCTCCAAAGTCGACGCCGACCTGCTCGTCGTTGCCGCCGGTTGGACGGCGCCGACATCGCTGCTCAACATGGCCGGCGACCGACCCGTCTACGACGAGGCGAGTGCCCGGTTCTATCCAGACAAGGCAATCGACAACGTGCTCACCTGTGGTGGCATCGTCGGTGATGGCACCGTCGAGCAGATTGTCGACCACGCCAAGGCGACCGGTCAGCTCGCAGCGGCTCGCGCCGCCGCGGTCAAGTACCGCATGCAATCGATGACCGCACGGGCGATGCCCATCGCTGGCGGCGAACCGAGCTGGCCGAGCGACACCCGCACGCCGCTCGGGCGCGACCCGCATCCGGCACTCTTCCAGTCCACGACCAAAGGCATCGTCGACTTCAGCGAAGACGTATCCAACAAGGACCTGGTCGCTGCTGCGAAAGAGGGCTACGACTCCGTCGAGCTGCTCAAGCGCTACACGACCGCAACGATGGGCCCAGCCCAAGGCAAGCTCGAAACGGTCAACACCGTCGCCGTGCTCGCCGACGCTCGAGGCGAAACAATCGAAGAGGTCGGCACCACCGTGTGGCGCCCGCCCTACGCCCCGATCTCGCTCGGCGGTCTCGCCGGTCGCATCTTCAACCCGCACCGCGTCTCGGCGATCCACGTTTGGCACGAAGCGAACGGCCAGGTTCCGATTCATGCCGGAGCCTGGGAACGTCCCGAGCACTACGGCGACCCTTCCGCCGAGGTCCGCAACACCCGCGAGAACGTCGGCATCATCGACGTCAGCCCGCTCGGCAAGCTCGACCTCCGCGGTCCTGACGTGCCCAAGCTGCTGAACCTGCTCTACACGAACAAGTGGTCGAAGCTCCCGATCAACGGCGTGCGCTACGGCATCATGTGCGCCGACGACGGCGTCGTCATGGACGACGGCGTCACCGGCCACCTCGGCGACGATCACTACCTCATGACGACGACCAGCTCGGGTGCTGCCCGAGTCTGGGAGTGGGCCGAGAACTGGCTCCAGACCGAGCGCCCCGACTGGCAAGTCCATGTCACACCCGTGACGACGGCCTACACGAGCATCAACATCGCGGGCCCCAAGTCACGCGAGCTGCTCGGCCGTCTCACCGACGTCGACCTCGACAACGAGGCGTTCCCCTATATGACGCTGCGCCAAGGTGCGGTCGCCGGCATCGCCGACTGCATCATGTGGCGCATCGGCTTCACCGGTGAACTCAGCTACGAAGTCCACGTGCCCGCCGGTCACGGTCTGCACGTCTGGGAGACGCTGATGGAAACCGGCGCCGACCTCGGCATCAAGCCGTTCGGCCTCGAAGCCCAACGCATCATGCGTCTCGAGAAGGGCCACTTCATCGTCGGACAAGACACCGACGGGCTCACGCTCGCTCCGACCACCGGCCTGGAGCCGTTGATCAAGATGGACAAGGACGACTTCGTGGGCAAGGCCGAACTCGGCTGGGCCCTCGAAGAGCGGATGGATCGGCTGCCACGTCTCGTCGCCATCCAAACAACCGATCCCAAGATCGTGCCGCTCGAAGCGACTCAGATCGTGCGGGCGGGCACGACCGAGATCCTCGGACGGATCACGTCGTCACGCATGTCGCCGACGCTGAACCGCTCGATCTGTCTCGGTCAGGTCGCGCCGGACATGGCGGCCGCTGGCACTGAGCTTGAACTCGTCATGATCCCTGACGGGCGCCGCATCACGGCCACCGTGATGGAACACCACGCCCATTACGACCCGGAAGGAGCGCGGGCCCGTGTCTGAAACCTTCGCTAGCCCCATCACGAACTCGTACCCACGGAATGCTGACGCTCCGTTGACGATCGCCGACGAGTCCGCGACCACGAAGACGCTGGTGCGGTCCGACCAGTCACAGTTCGGTGTGGCGTTCGGCGCCAGCCGAATGCACGGCGACGCAATCGTCGCCGGCACCCGACCCGACGAATGGACCATCCTCGGAAGCATCGCGGCGGTCGAAGCCGCAGAAGCGGCCATCGACCGAGGCGGGTTCACGAGCGTCATTCCGTTCACCCACGGACGAGCCCTGTTCCGCATCACCGGCGCCGACGCGGCGCGCATGCTCGAGAAGGTCTGCGGCATCGACTGGTCAGATTCGATGACGCCTGATGGTGCCGTCGTGTCTGCGTCGGTGGCGCTGACGACTTGCGACATCATCCGCAACGACACTGGTGATGGCACGCGCAGTTACCTGCTGATGATGGATCGCTCGTTCGCGCACTACCTGTTCGACGCGCTGCTCGACGCAGGCGAAGAATTCGGCATCTCGGCGTCGTGACATCGCACCGAGTTTCGCCGCCGGGCGAAACTCGGTACGCAAGCGTCAGCCCGCTGCGTTGTCGCGAAGCGCTTGGGCGAGGGCGTCGACCATCGTGTCGACGTCTTCGTCGCTCATGATCAGCGGTGGGCAGAAGGCAATCGAATCGCCGATCGGGCGAACGACAACACCAAGGTCGAGCATGCGATCGCGCACGGCGACGGTGGTGGCCAGGTCGTCGTTGTTCAGACGAGCGGCCCAGATGGCGCCGACACCGCGGACTTCGCGGATGCTTCCGTCGTCGGCCAGAGCCTGGAGTCCGGCAGAGAGGCGTTCGCCGATGTGGTTCGCACGGTCGGCGAGACCTTCGCGTTCGATGATGTCGATGTTCACCAGCGCTGCGGCACACGACGCCGGGTGGGCGCTGTAGGTGTGCCCGTGACGCAGGATGTAGTCCGGATCGGCTTCGAGCACGTCGCACACATCTCGTGAAACGATCACACCGCCGAGCGGCTGATACCCGCTGGTGACGCCCTTGGCGAACGTGATCAGGTCCGGCGTGACGCCGTACGTCTGCGCCGCAAACATGCTGCCGGTACGGCCGAAGCCGGTGATGACCTCGTCGAGGATCATGAGCGAACCGTTGCGCGTGCACAGGTCCCGCAGCTGTTGCAGGTACTCGCCGTTCGGCGGGAACACGCCGCCCGCGCCTTGGACCGGCTCGCTGATGACACCAGCGATGTTCGGGCCGTGCTCGGCGAAGACCGACGCGGCCGACTCGATGTTCTCCGGGTCGATCTCGATGATGTGTGGCATGAGATCGCCGAAGCCCGTGCGGTTCGGCTCGATGCCCTGCATCGAGGTGCCGCCGACGTTCACGCCGTGGTAGCCGCGGGTGCGTCGGAGCATGATCTGGCGATCCGGCTCACCCTTGAGCTGGGCGGTCGCACGGGCGATCTTGAACGCGGAATCGATCGCTTCGGAACCCGAGCAGCACATGTACACACGGCCATCGGGGAGCGGCGAGATGCTCGTGATCTTGTCGGCCAGCGTCTCGGCGATGTCGTAGCCCCAGGGCGGGAAGTGGTTGTAGACGAGTGTCGACAACTGGTCGGTGACGGCCTGGATGATCTCGGGTCGACCCCAGCCGACCTGGCAGAGCCAGAGGCTGCCGAGACCGTCGATGTACTCATTGCCCTGGTCATCCCAGAGGCGTACACCTTCGCTCTTGACGAGGTTGCGGTGGCCGGGCGTGCCGGGCTTACCGAATGGATGAAGCAGCTTTGGTGTCATGTGAATCCCCCCTCTGGGCAGGTTGAAATCTACCGCAGCGGTGACGCCGGGTGTTCGTCGTCCTCGGTTACCGTCGTTGACCGTGCGGTCTCGTCTTCGCTTCGCCTCTGTCGCCCTCGTGCTCTTTGCGGCCGCGTGCAGCGGCTCGACCTCACAGGCCGAAAGCGTGCTGGCCATTGGCCAGGAACAGCCCACGAGTGAGCCGCAGCCGTTAGCGACGCCACTCGCCACAACCGAACCCGTTCTCGAGGCTGCGCGGGCACTTCCGACAGCGCTCCCGTTGAGCGAAGCCCGCGGCTTCGTCGTCACGCCCACGCCTGAGGGCGGCGGCCCAGAAGAACCGCCTGCCGAAGATACGGCCGATGAGGGCGCAGATGATGGCGGAGACGTCGAAGCAGTCGAAGCGGCCGACGAGGAGCTGACCTACAACGAGGCGGTTGGCATCCCGACGCCGACGTACAACGAGTCCGTCGGCATCCCGACCGCAACGCCGGTACCGCAAGCGACGGCGGCGCCGCAGCCGACGACTCCACCTGCGAATCAGGCGCCCACGCCGGTCCCACAGCCCACCGCTGACTCCAGCAATCAGGCTGTGAACGTCGCGAACGGCGGCGAGGTCTACACGCTGAACTGCGCTCGCTGCCACGGCGCCAATGGTCTCGGTGACCTTGGCTACCGAGGCGTGCTCGGCGTCGGCGCGCAGTTCGGTTTCGCCGGTCTGGTCGAAGAGCTCACCAACGGGCACCCGTTCACGTTCGGGTTTGGCGACAAGCTCAGCGCCCAAGAGATCAACGACGTCGTCGCCTACGTGACCGAGACGTTCGGCTGATGAGCTACCGGCGGGCGGCGAAGAAGTCGGTGAGAAGCTGACCGCACTCCGCCGCGTGAACACGGCCTTGGACTGCGTACTCGTGGTTCAGTCGAGGATCAGCGCCGATGTTGTAGAGCGACCCGGTGCTTCCGGCTTTGGGGTCCTCGGCTCCGAACACGACCCGGTCGACGCGGGCCATGAGTGCAGCGCCCGCGCACATCGGACACGGCTCGAGCGTGCTCACGAGTGTCGCCCCAACCAGATGTGACGAGCCGGTGATCTGCGCGGCGATGCGCAGCGCCAAGACCTCGGCGTGCGCGGTCGGATCGTTTCGAAGCTCGCGCTCGTTGTGGGCTGCCGCCACGATCTCACCGTCGATGACAACGAGTGCGCCGATCGGAACATCGTCGTGATCGAGCGCCTTGCGGGCCTCGGCGAGTGCGTGCTCCATGAGAGTCTGGTCGTCCACAGCCGCCACGCTAGCGTCGTCGCGATGACCGACGTTTGGGGCGACGCCGCCCGTGTGCTGACCGATCACGTGACCGTTCTCACCGGACCCGACAACGGCGCCTATCCGTCGGGCAACTCGATCCTGGTGCGGGGCGCTGGCGAAACGATCGTGATCGACCCGTCGGTGACCGTCGTCGAGAAGGGCGGGGTCGGCATGCCGGTCGACGCCATCATCAACAGTCACGCGCACGAAGACCATCTGGCCGGCAACGGTCTTTTCCCCGACGCGCGAGTGCACATCCACCACGACGACGTGCTGGGTGCGGTGAGTGTCGAAGGGCTGATGGACGTCTACGGCCTCGAAGGCCAGACACGCGCGGACTTCACCGCGCAGGTCATCGACGAGTTCCACTTCTCGCCTCGGCCCGACGCCGAGGGTTTCTCTGACGGCCATGTGTTCGACCTCGGCGGCATCTCGATAGAAGCGGTGCATCTTCCGGGCCACACCAAGGGCCACAGCGGCTTCCGCATCAACGGTGGCGTGTTCTTCTTGTCCGACATCGACCTGACCGGGTTCGGCCCGTACTACGGCGATGCCTGGTCGAGCCTCGAACAGTTCGATGAGAGCCTGCGCCGCGTCCGCGAGGAGGAAGCCGACTGGTACGTGACCTTCCACCACAAAGGCATCATCGAAGGGCGCGAAGAGTTCCTCGCCAAGGTCGACGG
>CAZEMU010000174.1:0-6899 GCA_964513315.1 uncultured Acidimicrobiaceae bacterium
CGAGCCCGCGTCCGCGCCGAGGGTTGGCGCATGATCGAACTGGGGTGGTCGATGTATCGGGAGACGCCAGATGCCCTCGTGTCGCTGGTTCGTCGCTTCAGATTTCGGAAGGGGAGGCGGGATCACTCGCCGGGGCGGCGTCCGGCGGCGGGGGAGTTCTTGAACATCTGCTCGCTGTCGAAGCCGATGCGGGTGTCGGGCTCGATCTCGATGATGACGCGCCCGGGCGTGTCGAGATGTTCGGCAAACGCCTTCTGGGCGGCGTCGTCGAATGGGCGAACCTTGGCGGCGAGCGCGTCGTAGAACCAGCCCTTGGCCTCGTCGTCATCTCGCACGATCGCGTTGCCCTTGTACGTAACGGTTTGGCTTGAACCAATCGTGGTGCCGCGGCTGCTGATGCAAACGGCCACCCGAGGTCGAGCGAGAATCGCGGGGACTCGCTTGCGGCGGCGGGTGCAGGTGAGCCAGAACTTTCCGTCGCGCCAGAGGTAGTTCATGATGACGCCGACGGGGTCGCCGTCCTTGGTGCTCCACATGAAGGTGCACTCGATCTGCTCGTCGAGCAACCGCTCTTCTCGGTCGCCGGAGAGCGTGAAGATCGACACGTCCTCGTAGCTGTCTACGTACTCGTCTTCTTCGTCGGCCATGAGCCAGACCCTAGGGTCTGGCGATGAGACGTCTTCAAGACAAGGTTGCAGTCATCGTCGGTGGAGCGAGCGGTTTCGGGCTCGCCACGGCCGAACGTTTCGCTGAAGAAGGCGCCACGGTTGCGGTGCTCGGACGCCGTGGCGACGTGGCCGCTGAGGTCGGCGAACGGCTCGGCGGATCGGGCCACACCTGCGACATCGTCGACTTCGACGCGATGAACGCTGCGGCTGCTGAGGTCGTCGAGCAGCACGGTCGGATCGACGTCGGGGTGAACTACGCCGGCTTCCAGCGCAACGTTCCGCTCCGTGACATGACGCCCGAGATCTGGCAACCGATGATCGACGTGCAGCTCACCGGCGCGGTCTGGTTCATCCGAGCGATGGCTAACGCGATGGCCGAATCGGGTGGCGGTTCGATCATCTCGACCTCGTCGCTCACGGCGCAGAATCCGTCGGCCGGACAGGCCGCGTATGCCGGGTCGAAGAAGGGCCTCGAGTACATCACCGAGATCGCCGCCATCGAGTACGGCGCTGACAACGTGCGCGTCAACTGCATCGCCGCGCACTTGATCGAGACACCGATGACCGCCGAGATCTTCGAACGCAAACTCGTGATCGAAGGCGTCCGCCAGCAGACCCCACTCGGTCGGATGGGCCACGTCGACGACATCGCCAACGCCGCGCTGTACCTGGCCAGCGACGAAGCTGGCTACGTCAGCGGCCAGACGTTGTGCGTCGACGGCGCCGCCTCAACCCAGAAGCTGCCGACCGCCAACGACTACGCACTCTTGGCCCAGGCTCGCCCCGACCTCCTCTGAGCCCACGACATAGGAACCTGGCACCCCTGTCGAACGGGTGTCAGGCACCGTTCGCTAGGGGAGCTCGATCACGGTGACGGTGCCGGTGGCGCCGTCGATCGAGATCGTGGCGCCATCGGGGATGCGGCGCGTCGCATCGACGACCGAGACAGCACACGGAACACCGAGCTCACGGCACACGATCGCCGCGTGGCTGGCGACAGCGCCGACGTTCACGACGACGCCCGCAGCCGACAGGAACAGTGGCGTCCACGACGGGTCGGTCGTCGGGGCGATCATGATGTCGCCGAGATCGACAGCACCGGGGTCGCTTGGGTCGAGCACGATCCGAGCCGTGCCGGTGACCGTGCCAGGCGCTCCGCCCGCTCCTTGCAGGACCTCGCCGGCGGCGACGCCGGTGACCTCTGCGGAGTTGCGTGGCGCCCATTCCGAGATCGGTGGCACGCCGTCTTCGCGCTTGACGATGTAGGGCGGTTCAAGCTCGGCCAACGTGGCGAAGTCAGTTGCCCGAGACGACAACGTGTCGGCCATGGCCGCTGGGTCGGCGACGAACGAGTCGAGCTCGTGCTCCATCAGCATGAAGACATGGCTGGCGTCGCTGATCGATCCGGCACCGGCAAGACGTCCGCCGAGCTCGACCATGGCGAGCTTGGCTTCGTGGATCGCTCGGATGCATGCGTTCTTTCCCATCTCGCGGAGCTTGAAGAAGACGCTCGCCGAGTGGATTCCAGCAGAGAGGCCACCGTGGGCCTCGGCATCGCCTTCGACCATCGCCAGCACCTCGGCGGCGAGTGCTTCGCGCTCGGACGCAGCCTTGGCCTTGGCCGTATGCGGCGAACGGTCGTCGCTCTGGTGGCGCAATCGTTCGATCATGCCGAGGGCAAGGGTCGGATGCGTCGTCCACGACGGCGCACCCATGTCCCACTCGTTCGGGCCACGGTGGCCATGCTCGGCGATCAACGAATCCCAGTCGGACAAGAAGCCGGTCGCGTCGTCGTCGCCCGCAGCGCTCAGCCGGTCGAGCAGATCGTCAACCCCAGCGTCGAACGCTGCCATCAGCGAGGGCGAGCCCTGCACCCGGCGGCTCATGTCCCACATGCGGAAGCTGGCCTCAGCCGATTCGACGTCGCCGATCGCTGCCATCAGTCGCACGGCGTCGTCGCCGCGCCCGATCGCACCGCAGATCGCCTGGACAGCGCCGGGACCGAGCGAGGCACCCAGCGCCGACTGGCAGTACGGCACCCAGGCGTCGTAGATCAGCTGCGTCATCTCGCGAGCACGGCCGACGAGCTCGGCATCGGACAGCGAGCTCAGGTCGGGGCGGTCGATGACGGCCTGCTTGGCGCGCACCGACACTTCTTCTTGGGCCGGGAACGAGTCGGTCGACATCGCCCAACCCATCGTCTCGGCCAGTTTCGCTTCGTGACGAGGGCTCACATCGTTCGGATGGGGTTCATAGGTCGGCACGCCGGGATGATCGCCGAAGTACGCCTGGTCGATCGCCTCGGGCGTCGCTCCGGGCATGCGGGCGCCCATGATCCGGGGGAGTGACAGCTGGTTGTAGAAGTAGCCGCCCCAGTTGCCGAACACCTCTCGCGGCGACAGTGCGAACTCGTCGTTGTCGAGCACGCCGAACTCGATGAAGCCGTCGGCGACGCCGGGCACGCAACCCTTGACCCAGCCGAGTGACCAACCGAGCGGGGTGAACGGCTCGGGTCCGACCTCGTCGGCATTGGCTCTCGTGTAGTACGGGAACCGTGGGCTGAGTTCGGTGTCGGTGATCCAGTTTTCCATCGCAATTCTCCTGTGTCGTTCGTGTAGTTCGGGCTGTCGCTCAGATGACGTTGTCGGCGGCGAGCGCAGCGATTTCGTCGTCACTGAAACCGGCGTCGGTCAGGACGTCGTGGGATGACTGGCCGAGCGAGTCGGCGCTCCACTGTCCGGTCGCCGGGGTCTCGCTGAAGCGCACCGGTGGCTTCGCGGATCGGGTCGTGCCCAGCAGCGGGTGCTCCCACTCGTGGATGACGCCGTTGTGCACGACCTGCGGGTCAGTGAACACATCGTCGAGCTCGTTGATCGGAGCCGACGGCACCTCGTGTTCGAGCAGCCGAGCCATGATCTCCTCGGTCGGCCATTGCCGGAAGGTGGCGTCGAGCAGCGCACCGATCTCGGGGTACACGGCCAGCCGCTGCTGGACGTCGTAGAAGCGGGGCTCCTCCCACCACTCAGGATGGCCGAGTGCATTGCAGAGGCCTTCCCACTCGCTGTCGCTGACGGCGAAGTAGACGAGGTTGCCATCAGCGGTCGATTGCAGCCGGTACACGTCGTGCAGCAACACGCCCGGCTTACCCGGCGCCTCGAAGGTCTTGTCGTTGAAGTTGTCGACCCACAAGAAGTAGAGCAGCGCGTCGAGCATGGGGATCTCGAGGTGCTGGCCGCCAGCCTTGCCTGTGGCCCGAGCGAAGAGCGCGCTCGTGATGGCCTGCGCAGCGGTGAGCGCCGTCGACTTGTCGCCGATGATCGTGCGGACGAGATCGGGAATCGGGATGTCCATGCTTTGCTGGACGGAGACCACACCAGAGATCGCCTGGATGATGGGGTCGTACACCCGCCATTGGCTGTACGGACCGGTCGAACCGAAGCCGCTGATCGAGACATAGATCAGATCGGGATTGATCTCGTGCAGCGCCTCGACGCCGATACCCATGCGCTCGGTTGCGCCGGGCCGGAAGTTCTGGATGAACACATCGGCGGTAGCGACGATGCGCTTCACCGCATCGATGCCAGCCTCGTTCGACAAGTCGAGGGCGATGCTTCGCTTGCCTCGATTGCAGGTGAGGAACATCGCCGAGATGTCGTCGTTGCCGAAGCCGCCCGTCCGAGTGATGTCACCGGTCGGCGGCTCGATCTTGATCACGTCGGCGCCTTGGTCGGCGAGGATCTGCGCGCACCACGGGCCGGAGACGACGGCAGAGATGTCGATGACCCGGATCCCCTCGAGCGGTCCGGTCATCAGGTCTGGCTGGCCGGCTCGCTGGTCCAGTTGACGTCGAAGTCGACTTCAACATCAAGGACCTGAAGTGCTCGACCCATACCGACACAGAAGCCGGCCACGACGGTGAGTTCCATCATCTCTTGGTCGTTGAAGTGCTCGGAGCAGCGAGCCCAGAACTCGTCATCGATACCGGTGTGGTCGATGGCGAAACGCTCGCCGAACTCGATCGCGAGCTTCTCGCGGATCGTGAAGTCATCGACCGAGTAGTACTGGCCGACCGAGTTGTAGAGCTCGTCGTCCATGCCTTGCTGCATCGCCGATGCAGCGCGAGTGTTCAGTCAAACGTGGCACTGATTGAGCTGGGCGATTCGCATGCGCATCGCCTCGCGTTCGCGCACCGGAAGGCTGCTCTTTTCATAGGCGGCCATGCTCATCGCATGGAGCCCTTCGCCGAGGTGCGGCGCCACCTGCCAAATGCGGTTGGCTTCTTTGCCGTCGCCCTCAGGTACGTCGATGCGAGCCATGGTTCCCCCTGAATCAGTGCTCTGGGCTGCCACCCGAAGTGGGCTACAGCGCTAGAACCAGAAACTAACCGCGCGATAGGGTCGGGCGAAAGGGCGGCAGTCCAGGGGGCCTCATGAGCGAATCCATTATTGACGGAGCGACACCGAGTGAGGTGCCGATCGGCATCACTCGTGCCAAGGCGCCTGAGCCAGAACTGTCCGGGCGGCCGGTCACCGGCGAGCGCTACTACAGCGACGAATTCGCCCAAGCCGAGTGGGATGCACTCTGGCCCCGCGTGTGGCAAATCGCCGGGCGCGTCGACCAAATCCCGAAAGCCGGCGACTACGTCACCTACGAGATCGGGCGTGACTCGATCATCGCCGTTCGTGGCGAAGACGACCGGGTACGGGCGTTCTACAACGTCTGCCAACACCGCGGGAATCGCCTGGTTACCGCTGAGGTCGGCACGCTCGCAACCGGCGAGTTCCAGTGCGCCTATCACGGCTGGCGCTTCGATACCGGCGGCACGCTCAACTGGGTTCCCGACGCCGACAACTTCTCTCAGGGCGACCCGTGCGGCAAGCGCAACCTCGTCGAGATCCCATGCGACACCTGGGGCGGCTTCATCTGGTTCAACATGGATCCGACGTGCGACGACCTGCGCACTTGGCTCGATCCTGTCGCCGAGCACCTCGACGCCTATCGCATGCAAGATATGAAGCGCACCCACTGGGTGACCATCGTTGGCGACTGGAACTGGAAGTGCGTCCAGGACAACTTCAACGAGAGCTACCACCTGCCGTTCGTGCACCCGCAGACGCTCCCAGCGATGAATGAGCACCACAGCGACTGCCAGTTCGACCTCTACCCAAGCGGCCACGCCCGCATGCTCATGCCCGGTGGCGGACCTGGCCCGCACTACCGCGGCAAAGCCGACCGCACCTTCAAGAGCCTCGGCCAAGACCTCAAGTTCTGGGAACTCGACCCCGAGCCGTACCGCGACGATCTACCCGGCCTTCGCCTGGCGCTGCAGCGCCGCAAGCGCGAGCTCGGCCCGGACAAGGGCTACGACTTCTCGTCGTACTCCGACGAGCAGCTCACCGATCACTACCACTACACGGTCTTCCCGAACGTCAGCTTCTCGATGAAGCCCGACGGCTGCATCTGGCTCCGAGGCACGCCGCACCCGACCGATCCCGAGAAGTGCATCTTCGACATGTGGTACCTCACCCTGTTCCCCGAGGGTTCCAACGAGTACTTCTCGAACTCGATGAAGGACTGGGTCTCGATCGACCACCAGGCCGAACATCAGATCGGGCTTGCTGGCGAGGTCTCGTGTGGCCCAGGCATCGATCAAGACGTCGCCATCTGGACCACGCAGCAGCAGGGCCTGCGCAGCCGGGGGTACCGCGGCGATTACATGCCGGATCAAGAGCGACGCATCAAGTACTTCCACGACAACATCGACCGCTACCTCGCGATGGGTCCCGCCTAGGTGGGAGAGAGCGAGACCGAGCAACTCGGTGATCTCAGCGACCTGGCCGACGGCCAGATGCGCGTCTTCGAAGATGTTGGCGAGTACGGCATCGTCGTGTGTCGGGTTGACGGTGAGCTGTACGCGATCGAAGACAACTGCTCACACGCCGACACGCCGTTGAGCGAAGGTCGTCTTCGTGGCGCAATGGTGATGTGCCCGCTGCACGGCGCCGGGTTCGACGTGCGCGACGGAACCCACTCCGGCCCGCCCGCCTACGAGGGCGTGGCGTGCCACCGACTGCATGTCGCCGAGTCCGGGGAAGTGTCGGTCGACATCGCCCCGATCGCCGATGGCGGGCCGAGCGAGAACAGCGACGTCGGTGGCCGCTTCGAAACTCGCTAGCTGTAGATCCGGAAGCCACTCGTCCGCACGCGATTCTGTGCCTGACCTATCGCGCG
>CAZEMU010000175.1:0-6896 GCA_964513315.1 uncultured Acidimicrobiaceae bacterium
ATGCCACTCAGCGCAGACAGGAATCGGTCTTTGCGTTCACGAGCGTCCTTCGCCTGCTCGCCGACAGTTCTGAGCGTGATGGCAGCCGCCTCGTCAACGACCAGGAGCAGGGGGCGATCAAACCCGGCCTGTCGTTCGCCGATCAACGCGGCCGCTTCCTCGCAGAGGGAAGTGCAATCGACCGGCCCCGATACAAGCCGGTGGACATCCAAGTCGTTGAACTCGCCGCTCGTTTTGCCATCAGCAATCCAAACGTCCGCGGAGGTCCTTGCTTGGTCGATGATCCAACGCAATAGGTAGGACTTGCCTGAACCGGTTTGACCCGTGATGATCCCGTGCGGGTGTTCGTCCAGGTCCCAACCGGCGGCACTGTCGCCGGCACCCCACCGGCCGATTGCGAACCTCACTTCAAGAACCGCAGTTCGAGATGCTTCGGTTGTCGTCGTTGCTTTGGAATGCTGCGAGCAGATTCGAGTCGCATGCCTTCGGTCGACGCAACCTCTTGCCCGAGCCGAGTGATCGCATCGGGCGTCATAGGTGGAGGTGGGCTCAGTGCAACGAGCAAACCCTTGGACGTTCGCTCGAACCCGTGGAGTCGCCGCACGAATCGGTAATTCGGATCTGTCGCCAGTTGGTCCCAAACAACTCGCCAGATTCGACAAGCCACCAGGTCTCCAGCTCGGACGCGCCACCCAACCGCGACGAGGCAGCCGACACCGACGAGCGCTGCTACGAGTGCCCATCTGCCGATTCGGTCTGTGACCAGTTCGATGAACGGCAGACTCAATCGAGCGAGCGCGTTGAGGGCGAGAACGCCCAGACCGATCAGTCGGTGAGACCATGGCGGCGGGTTCCACGGTTCGGGTGACTTTGGCGGCTGTGAGAGGGCCCCGATGAATGGTCCAGCGACGAAGTAGTCGTAGGGTTGGGTCGTGGACGACTTCGTGATCGCTCGCAACCCCGACACTGACTCGACACTGCCGTTCCTCGTCCGCATTCCGTTGCCGGGGTCGCCGGTCGTGCTCAAGGTCAAGGACACTTGGCCTCGTACCTCGAAGATCTACTGCCATCCGTCCAGCGATTGGCCTGCGAATCCGGACATCGTTGAACGCTGCGCGGTTCGGTCCTGTCGTCGGCGCGGTGCCGCCATCGATCTGGTGCTCGACCGGGGCCGTGAGAACCGCTCACAATTCGTGTTCACGATGGCTCGCGGTCGCGACATGATCTTTTGGCAGTCGGCCCGAACGAACCGTAAAGCCCGACCGAACGTCCGAACCCCGACCGCCCGAGCACACGGCCGCACCCTCGACATCGTCGTCGACTCCAACGAGCGATACGCCTGGAAGTTCGACAAACAACAGGCGCATACAACCAAACGCAAGCTCGAAGCCGGCGACTACGCGGTAATGGACGACGAGCGAGTCGTCGCTGCCGTCGAGCGCAAGAGTCTCGCGGACTTCGTATCGACTCTCAGCAGCGGAAGACTCTGGTTCGTCATGGCCGACCTTGCCGCAGTCGATCGATCTGCCCTGGTGGTCGAAGACCGGTACGCATCGATCTTCAAGCTCGACTTCGTCCGTCCCAGCGTGATCCTGGAAGGACTTGGTGAAGCCGCTGTCCGCTATCCAACTGTGCCCATCCATTTCTGTGAGACTCGCCAACTCGCGCAGGAGTGGACGTATCGGTTCTTCGGCGCTGCGCTCGAACACCGCGAGCTCCACACAGCAGCACTCGACAAGGTCAAGGCGCTCCCGGAGGCGAAGCGACTTGGTCCGGCAGAGCCGACTACCAGAGACGTGCGCGCCTGGGCGAGAGCCGAAGGAATCGACGTCCCGGACCGCGGCAAGCTCCGGCCAGACATCTGGGCACTCTATAAAAGTGCTCACGCGGACGAGGCGACTCGTTTCGGCTGACACTACGCAGACCCCACCTCGAAAGAGTGGCGTCGATGCGCCCCTGGCGTTGGTGAACAGACCAAGATCAAGCAGCGCGGTGACCGCGAGGGAGTACGACACGACCATCGTCGTGGCGGCGAGTACGCCGAAGACGGTCAGCATGACAACGGCTGTTCGCCGGTCATTGGATATCCACGCCTGGCAAGGGCTGAGATCACCGGGAGCGCGTCTGTGTTGTCGGTCGTGACCTCCAATGCGATCTCGTCTTCGACCTTCGTCGTCGTGATCGTCAGAAACGAGACCGGGACATCGATCTCGGATGCAGAGTTCGGGGTCATGGCGTCAACCTACGACCTCAAGTCGAGTTGAGGTCGAGGGTCGCCAGACGCGGTCGACCCATTACGTTGTCCAGCCGCCATCGACCGGCATGACGGTGCCGGTCACGTCGGTCGATTGGTCGGAGAGCAACCAGGCCGCAACGTCGGCGACCTCGCGCGGGTCAAGCGACCCGGTCGGCGCGGCTACGTTCGCAAGTCATGCGTGTGTTTCTGACTCACAATGTCGAGGACCGATCGGCGTACTTCGGTCGTGCGTTGCCTGAGCTCGAGGCGATCGCCGAAGTCGTCGTCAACCCGCTCGACCGGGACCTCACCGACGACGAACTGCTTGAGTTCGCCGCTGGCTGCCAGGTGATCGTCGCCCATCGTTCAACACCAGGCTCGGCTCGACTCTTCGCTGAGCACGACAACATCGTTGCGTTCTTGCGCTGTGCGGTCGACATCTCCACGATCGACGTCGGTGCCGCCTCGGCCGCTGGCGTGGTCGTTGCCCGCGCGGACAAGAGCTTCGTGCCCAGCACGGCCGAACTCGCACTCGGGCTCTTGCTCGACCTTTGGCGCAACATCGCTTCGTCGGACCACGACTACCGCCAGGGCCACGAGCCACCGCAGCGCCCCGGACGTCAGCTCCGCGGCGCGACCGCCGGCATCATCGGACTCGGCGCAATCGGTGCCTACCTCGCGGAGCTACTTGTCGGCGTCGGCATGCATGTCCTCGGTCACGACGTCGACGACGTCGAGGTCGCGGGTGTCGAAACCACGTCGATGGACGACCTACTTGCTCGCTCGGATGTGGTGTTCCCGCTGGCCCCGGCGCTGCCGTCGACCGAGAACCTGATCGATGCGACTGCGCTGGCCAAGATGAAGCCGGGCGCCAGTCTGGTGAACGTGTCCCGAGGCGAACTGGTCGACGAAGATGCCGTCGCCGCGGCGCTCGACGCAGGCACGCTCGCCGGATTCGCATGCGACGTCGGCTGGGCCCCCGACCAGCGGCCATCTGCAGGGCTCGCTAGTCGCCCGAACGTCGTCGCCACTCCGCATCTCGGAGGTCTGACCCCAGAGAACGCCGACGCCCAAGCGCGCAGCGCCGTCGAGCAGCTCGCCGCAATGCTCGCCGGTGATGTCCCGCCGCGATCGGTGAACGAAGCCAGCGCCGACAGGTTGCGAGCATGGTGGCAGGCGCAATGAGGCGCGCCCCGTGATCTGCGACACCCACATGCACTTCTACGACGAGCGGTATCCGATGAACCCCGGCGCGGTGCTTCGTCCGCCCGACGCGACCGTTGCCGACTATCGCAACGTCCAGACGGCGCTTGGCATGGAGCGCGTGGTCGTCGTGCAGCCGACCACGTATGGCCTCGACAACTCGTGTCAGCTCGATGCCATCGCGACCCTCGGGGACAGCGCGAGGGGAGTGGTCGTGATCGACAGTTCGATCACCGATGGCGAACTGCGAGCCTTGACCGACGCTGGTGTTCGAGGCGCCCGCTTCCACATGCTGCCGGGCGGCGCGGTCGGTTGGGATCAGCTCGCTCCGGTCGCGGCTCGCATCGCCGCGTTCGGGTGGCACATCCAGCTCCAGCTCGATGGTCACGAGCTCCTCGACCGTCTCGGCGAGCTTCGAGCGCTCACGTGTCCGCTCGTCGTCGATCACGTGGGTCGGTTCATGCCACCGACGACGCCGGACAGTGCAACCTTCGCAGCGCTGGTGCAACTCGTCGACGACGGCGCGCACGTGAAGTTGTCCGCTCCCTACGAGTCAGCCCTCGACCCGACCCATGCCTACGACGCGGTCAGCGCATGTGTCGAAGCACTCGTGGCACATGCGCCCGATCAGATGCTGTGGGCGACGAACTGGCCGCACCCCGGCCAGACCGATGCGCCATCGCTGGAACAGATCGCATCCCTGCGCGATCGCTGGTTGCCGACTGAGGCGCTTCGACAGCAGGTACTCGTCGACAATCCAGCTCGGCTGTACGAGTTCTGATCAGACGCCGTGGGTCTGCCACGAACCGGCAGGATCAGGGCCCAAGCGGATATCGATCTCGCTGTCATCCAGGCGCATGACGATCGCGCACACCGTGCCGGTCTCGACGCCAGGAAGCGTTGGTGACTCGGCCCAGGGGCGACAGATCGGGAAGGTCTCATTGCCGCGGTCGTCGAGCAGGCCTCGGACGGTGTCCTCGGTCTCGACGCCATGCTCAGCGACGAACTCGACCGAGCGGTCATAGCGAGCACCACTGTTGTCGGCGCCCGCACCTTGGGGGAGTGCCGCGGCTGCTTCGCCACCGTTGACGAAGTGGTTGGTGTGCAGCAACGGATCGGTCGACGAGTCTTGGCGCCACACCTGCGAGCCCGTGTATTCGATGCTCGAACCGACACCATCGGTGTTGGCGAGGAACACGTGGGCCGAGCGACCGTTGCCGACGGTGCTCAACAGTTGTTCGACGTCGTCGCTGCTTCGAGCGTCAAGCAGGGCGCGCAGCAAAACATGCACGGGCACGCCGTCGAGCGGCTCGGGTGAGAACAAGAAGTTCAGGCCGACCGCAGTTCCAGCGCTGGACATGCCGACCTTGCCGACGATGCCGGGTTCGGTGACGGTGACGACATGGTGGCCGTCTTCGTGGGTCGCGTCGAGGGCGACGGTGATCGGCTCGAGGCTCGCCATCCAGTCCCAGTTCTGGGCGAGGATGTTCGTCGTCGGCGACCAGACCGACGTGCACTCAGACTCTTGAGCGCCGGTGTAGGACATGATCTCGCTGCGCGAATTCAGCGCCCAGACCCAGTGATGTGGGTGGCCCGACGCCTGGGCGATCGCATCGATCTCGGCGGCGAGCTCGGGGTGCCAGGCCCGGGTAACCGCTTCGAAGTGCGCAGCGCGAGCCGCGACCTCGGCGTCGGCGAGCTTGAAGGTCGCGTCGTAGATCTCGATGCAACGGGTGATGCCGTCGCGCATGATCTCGCCCTGCTGATGGCCACGAGCCGCAGCGTCGCCCGAAACGGACACCACCGGCATCCGCGGGTGCATCCGGTCGGCAGTGTTTTCGAGGGTCGCGTCGATCGTCACCCCTCAAGTCTGGCAGATGGCTACGAGATGACCTCGAAGGTGAGGCCGGCGTGCTCGACGAGCGCGTCGATCAACGCATCGCCCATGGCCGTCGACGGCGTCAAGAAACCGCCTGGCTTGCCGGTCTTCTCACCCCGGTTGGTCCCCAGCAGTGTCGTTGCGCTTTCCGCGAGCATCTTGGCGGTTGAGCCGTAGCCAGGGTCGCGATCGCCGGTGACCTTGGTCGTGATCGTCTTGCCGCTCGCCGTCGTGCCATAGAAGCGAAGGTCGAAGAAGCCAGCCTTCTGTTCTGCGGGGCTCGGGCCTTCGCCGGGCTTCGGGAGCACCCGTTCGAGGAGCGGGCGAGCGGGGCCGACTGCGGCGAGGCCCATGAAGCCGCCCAGGCCTGCGACCAGGCCGCCAGCCTTGAGCGCGCCGAGCGCTCCTTCGCCCATCAGCATCGCTTCGTCATAGAGGAAGCCGTCGCCCCATGGGCGCTCAAGGAGTGCGTGGCTGCGATGCACGACCTTGGTGTTGATGCCCGCCATCACGAACGGCGCGACCCATTGACCCGACGCGTCGTCTTGTGCTGGCACGGTCACGTTTGGCTGTTTGGGGCCGGAGCGCATGCCTTCGGGGGCGAGTGCGTAGGGGTTGCCGAGCGTCTTGCGCAGTGTCGGATCTGCCTTGGTCTCATCGACCACGTTCATCATCGAGGCGATCGTGCCGCCGCTGGCGCCGCCCTTCATGGCCTTGACCCGCATGGCGATCTGCGTGCACGGCTCGTCGAACTGAGCGACTGCCTGTTGCTGGGTGAACCACACGCCCAAGTCAGATGGGATCGAGTCGAAGCCACAAGTGTGCACGATCCGTGCTCCGCTCTTGGTGGCGGCATCCGCATGCGCGTCGATCATGCGCTGCATCCACTGGGGCTCGCCGGTCAGATCGACGTAGTCGGTGCCGGCCGCAGCGACTGCGGCAACCAACTCGGAGCCGTAGAGGGCGTAGGGGCCAACCGTCGAGATGACCAAACGACACGAGTCCGCAAGCGCAGCCATGTCCTCGGCAGATGAAGCATCGGCGACGATCCGGGGAACGTCAGCCGAGATCGCATCGAGCTTCTGCTGCGAGCGGCCGGCGATAGCCCACGCAAGGTCGCCGCCGGTTCCGTGGCGTTCGACCAGGTAGTCGCACATGATCTGGCCGACGAAGCTCGTGGCTCCGAAGACGACGATGTCGTAGGGACGGGCAGATCGTGCAGTCATGGCCTGAGGCTACGCAGATCGCACTCGTTGCGACCCGCCAGATCGGGCCTCAGTCAGAGAAGTGGCTTAGGGGATGAGGCGGTGCTCGGCGTGGGGCCACATGACCTCGGCCGGGATCTCGGACAGGTCGATGACCTCGTCAGCCGAGAAATGCAAGGTGGTGTCCGGCTCAGCCTGCGGGCGCTGTTCGGCTACCACCGAATGAAAGAGCGGACCGAGGATCATCGCCATCGGTGCCCACGCCCACTTCGACTGTCCCGGCGACGCACAATACGCAGCAGTTGCGACGCCACTCGATGCCCATGCGGTGAGAAACAGTGCGCTGGCCATGTCGGACTCCTTGGCGAGGTGG
>CAZEMU010000176.1:0-6843 GCA_964513315.1 uncultured Acidimicrobiaceae bacterium
CGACGCATCGTCGATATCGAGCTGCTCAGCCAGATAGTCAATCGCATTGGTTGGCGTATCGGTTGGGTCCGGGAGAAAGGTCCCGAGATAGCGCACAGTGCCAAGCTGCAACGCGAACCCAAGGCGATTGTGATCGCCTCGGCGCCGGCGCACTCGGGCCAGGTCGGTGTCATCGAGAAAGAAGCACCGCTCCAAATCTGACACCGCAACGCTGGCTCCGAAGGCGCCGTAGAGCGGGTCGGTATCGCGACTGCCGCTCGTTGTCATGTCACTGGCTGATCATCATCGAGTGCTTTGAGGTGGCGATAGATCGTCGGTCGCGACACTCCGAACTCCTCAGCGATCTGTTGCACAGTGTGAGCCCGCGACCCATCCGGCTTCTGCTCTTCGTACATGTCACGGGCGATCTTGGCCTGACGCTTGGTCAGCTTCGGGCGCTGACCACCCGTGCGGCCACGGCTCCTCGCTGCAGCCAGACCGTCTCGGGTTCGTTCCGACATCAACGAATGCTCAAACTCGGCAATGGCTCCAAGGATCTGAAAGAACATTCGCCCAACCGGCGTCGAGGTGTCGATTCCTTGGTCGAGTACGACCAGGTCGACCTCACGCTCCTGGAGGTCATTCGACAACTCGATCAAGTGCTCGAGCGACCGGCCAAGCCGGTCCAGTTTCGTGACCACGACCTCATCCCCGGACCGCGCAACCAACAGCGCCCGATCGAGTTCGGGCCGCCGAGCCAACTTGCCCGACGCCGTCTCGATGAAGATCTGGTCGCACCCAGCAGCAGCGAGCGCATCTTGCTGAGCGTCAGCATCCTGATCTCTGGTTGATACCCGTCCATATCCGATGCGCATGTTCGGACAGTATCGCAAACGGGGCCGAGCGTTACATAGAAGCGAACACGGCAAGCGTTACACAAATACGGGCTGTTTGAGCCATTCGTTCAGGTGTGTCACAAACGATCGTTAACGAACGCTGAGACGCCGGCCGAAGCCGCCAAGGAACGCAATGGCAGATCTCTGCCAAGATCTGTCGTATCTCTGCCAGCTGTTTGGTTGATACTCAGGTCGTTCCCAAGAACATCAACCAAAGGAGTAGGGACATGGACACGCAAGAGCCAGGAACCAGGCAGGTTCGAAGCCTCGAAGGGTTGGCAAGGCAAGAATTGTCGCCATCTTTGTCGTGGCTGCCATTGCAATGTTTGGCCTCGGATCGATCGCTGATGCTGCAACGAGCTGGAATGGCTCAGACAACTCGGTCGACTACAACAACAAGCAGTACATCCAGACCTGCGACAACGAGAGCGACTCCACCAAGGTGAAGTCGAAGATCGACAACAACAATTCTGGTAGCGGCTCCGACGCTGCTAAGGACACTGACGGAAACAACGGCCAGTGCGCTACTTACAACGCCGGCTACAGCATATTCCGCCACCAGACCTGTGAGTACCGTGCTGCATGGCCAGATTCTTGCGGGAACTGGAAAGCAACCTGAGAAGCAGGAGCGAGGTAACCCGTCGTGACGACCACCGTCTCACCTAACAAAATCGACTCGACGTTCAACAGCGACGACGCTAACGCTGGACAAACGACTAATGCCGTGAGCGTTTCGAATCTCAACGTCAGTTTCGGAGCCCGTGCTGTACTCGCCGGTCTCTCGATGACAATCGAAGAGGGTGAGGCAGTGGCCATCATGGGGCCAAGTGGCTCCGGTAAGACAACACTGCTCAAGTGCGTTTCAGGTCTGGTGCGTCCCGATAGCGGCGACATCACCGTGAATGGTGAGGAGGTTACGAAGCTGAACAGTCGGCGGCGAGCCAGGCTCCGGCGAACAGTCATCGGCCAGGTCTTCCAGTTCGGAGATCTACTTCCTGAGTTGACGGTCGAAGAGAACGTTGGGCTGCCCTTTCACTTGGCAGGCCAGAAACCGAGCAGTAGTGAGGTCGCCAAGGCGCTTCAGAACACCGGCATGTATGAGCAGCGTTTGGCTTGGCCAGCGAACCTTTCCGGCGGCGAGACGCAGCGAACAGCGGTTGCTCGCGCGATCGTGACAGCTCCCAAGCTGCTGCTCTGTGATGAACCGACCGGCTCTCTCGACGAAGAGAATTCAGCTCGAGTAGTCGATCTTCTGCGCAGTGTGGCCAGAACGCGTGAAACAGCTTTGGTGGTGTCAACACACGATCTTTCGGTTGCTCGACAGATGGATCGCATCCTGGTGTTGCGCCACGGTCGACTGGTAGTAGCGCGGCCATGAGTGCCTTTCGCATTGCTCTGTCGTGCTCGTGGCGAGGCGATCGTATGACTCGCTGGCGCTCTGTGGTTCTGTTCGTTGTCGTCGCAATTGTCACGCTGGTGGGATGTATTGCAGCCAGCTCAGCGCTTGCGTCAACACGTATCGACGAACGAGCGAACGCTCGAGCGTTCGCCACCGCCGCAGACGGGGAGCCTGTCGCATTCGAACGCGATCTGGTCTATGACAGCGTCGACGGTGATCAGATCTCTGTCTTCTACTGGCGCCCAACCTCTCAAGACGCTCCGGACATACCAGGTATTCCATCCGATGCCGACCCTGGCCAGTGGTTTGCTTCACCCGCACTGGTGGCAGCTTTCGAGTCGAACCCCGGCCTCGCGAATCGGTACCCCGGTGCCATCGAAATCGGTGCCAGCGGTGTCGGTGCCGCTGATGAACTTCTTGCCTATCGCCTCGTTGACGAGAGCTACGGCGTTCTTGCTGAGCGGCTATCGGGCACGGCCGGAAGCGAGTGGATCGGAGAGCGTTCAGACCTAAGCGGAACGACAATTACCGCAATCGCAATAGCCCTGCTCGCACTCCTGTCAGTCGCGGTGCTGGTTGCAGCCCTGGGGCCCGTTGGTTACGCCTGGCAGCGACGGTTCGCCCTTCTCGATGCGCTCGGTGCATCAGGAAGCTACCGACTACGAGTCGTCGCGCTTCACACGGCGATCGTTGCGGCGCCAGCCGCGCTAGTAGCTGCGCTCATCTGGTGGGGACTTGCCCCAACCCAGACTTCAATACCCATTGTCGGTCGCGAGGTACTGGCCGAAGACTTGACGGCACCGCTAGCGCTCGTCCTGATCATCGCGGCAAGCATCCTCATGTTGACTGGTGCCGTGACTCTCTGGCAACGAAAGGCCAGCCACCACCCGAGTCAGACCTCGGCCTTTGTCCACGCGCCATCGTTCGGGCCGCTACCGCTGACAGTGTCGCTAGCACTGTTCCTAGCTGCGATGGTCGCAACAGGCTCCACAGGTTCCAAGCTGTTGCTTGTAGCGCTCTTTGGAGCCGCGATCAGTCTGCCGATGGCGCTGCCCCAACTCATTGGTTTCGTAGCCAAGGCCGCCCCAAAGAGCGGTCTAGTCACCTTGCTTGTCGGCCGCAGACTAGAAACGACCGCCCGACCAATACGTGCGCTTAGCGCGTTCATAGCGCTCGCAGTGCTAGCGCCTGTAGCAAGCGTCTGGGTCTCCAACAATCGAGTTGCAGACGCAGACCCGGCGGGCGACACCACAGTGCACGCCATCGAAGTGAACGGCGATCTCGACAAGTCGCTCCAGTTAGAATTCGAGAACCAACTCGACGGAGTATTCGCCACCACTTACCTCGTTCCAAACCCCACACCAGAACTCCCACCCGAGACTGCTTGGACTATCCCATGTAATAGCAGTGAGATCACCCAAGGATACGCACCCTGTGATCCTGCAGGGCCGCCACTGAGCACACTCGTCCCGACCCTCGGGCAACTAGGTGAGCCGCTGCTGATCACGCCGCCAACAGCTCAACTGATGGGCCGAATTTTCATCACCGCTAACAGCGGAGCCGAGTCCGCACTTAGACAACAAGCAATACAGACCCGAGCTTTCTCCGTAGTGACCGCCGCAGACAACAGGCTCAAAGAGTCACGAGTCGTCCCATGGGTCCTTGCGGGATTGAAACTATTCCTGGGAGCTGCAGCGTTCTCCCTCGTCATGTCCGTTCTCACACACGCCGCAACAACCGCATCATCTCGACGCAACCTGCTCGCGCTTGGAGCTAGGAAATCGCAAACCACAACGATCGCAGCGACAGAAGCTGCACTCCTGATTCTCACAGCAGGGCTAGTCGCCTCGCTAGTCGGAGCGTTCGGGGTCTACACATTCGGGCAAGTCGACCGAGCAGCCGCAACGACATACACACCAACAGTCGTGATTGTGACGCTCGTTCTCGCTGCCGCCGCAACAGCAGCGGGCGCTGCAGCGCTAGCCGTGGCCAGTTCACCGCAAAGACACCAATAACCATGACAAATTTCACCTCACACGACTCGAACTCCAAGACACCACCGATACTGCGAGCCTGGCCTACCTTGCTCCTCGTCATGCTGCTCATCTGTGCAGCATGTGGTGCTGATCCAACTTCCTCTGCGGCCGCTCAACCAAGAGCTCCTTTCGGAGACCCTCCCGAGTCATTCAGCATCCTCAACACCGAATCCCCAATCACCAGATTCGTTGGCGGCACAGAGTACGACTTGATGCAGGCTCGACTCATCGAAGCCGAAGAGGCAGTCGCAACGTGCATGATCGAAGCCGGATTTAGCTACTCCATCCCAGTGATCGGAGTACAGGCGCCCCAAGAAACCTCGATTGACTTTGTTGCGCATTCCGCGGCATGGATAGAGAAGTACGGGCTTGGCATCACGACCCGATACTTCTCGCAATCAGAGGTCGGCGACGGACTAATCGGTGCGCCCGACACCACGCTCGAAGCCGCCGAGCCTCCAGCAGAGAACTCGCCGGACGACCAACCTGAGATGTCAGAAACAGAACGCATAGCCTACGACGTAGCACTAGAGGGAGCCGGCAACAGCGATGGCTGCTCAACCAAACGCGATGACGCTTTCTCAGCGAGTGCATCAACCCAGTCCTTCTATGAAACTTTTGGGGACAGATTAGCCGACATAAACGAACGTGCCCGGAGCGACCAGCGTTGGATCGACTTCGAAAACGCAGTTTTCGCCTGTATGGCACAGCACGGGATCGACTGGAGACTGGCACAACGGCCGCAGGAACGATTCAGCGTCGACCTCGAAGACATCGCACTGTCAATAGTCGCCGCGAATCCGACCCCTCCTGAGCCCGGGGAACCAGTCATCATCGCTGACGAAGACCGCCGACGGTTGGCCCAACTCCAAACAGAAGAGATCGAGACCGCTCAGCTGCTTGCAGACTGTGGCGGTGGCCGCGTCCAGGAAGAATTCGTGCTGCAATCCATTCGCAACGAGCTTGAACGAGAGTTTCTTGAGACGCACGCTGCAGAACTTTCCAGCTTCAGTGCTGAGTAACCGAGTGGAAGACGAGCTGGAACCAACGACACCGGCACTCATTGCCCGACTACAAACCCAAACGAGTGCGCTCACGCCTCCTCAACCAACCAAGGGCTCGAACCGGACCGTCAGACCGGGCATTCCCAGGGGCTGACGGGGTTCGGTGCAGGATCGAGATAGGAGCGGACCGGCACGGCATTGGACTTGGAGTCCGCCTAAGCCAGCCAGCCCTTGTCGGCGGCCAGCGCGATTCCTTGTTGTTTGTTGGATACGCCGAGGGTTTCCCACATGTCGGCGAGTTCTCGGTAGAGGCTGCGGGTGGAGAAGCCCCGCGCGTTGGCGATGTCGATAACGCGTACGCCTCGGGCGAGATCTCCAAGGATGTCCAACTGAACTTGCGTGAGCGGCATTTCTGCCGTGCTCGTGTTGGCAAGAAGGTGTTTGGCGACGTTGTCGCCAGCCGAGTGCAGTGCTCGAGCGCCGGTTGCTGATACCAGCGGGGCGAGCAGGTCGAACCGGACGATGGCAGGGGTTGTTGGTTCATTGTTGCCGGCTGGGTCTTCCCATGCCGGGAAAAGATCGAAGGCCATTTCGTCAGCGATTGCGTAGGAGGCGTTAGTGAGATAGCTGAGCACGATTTGCCAGTCGCCGCCGAGAGCGCCGGGGATGGGGTGGTCTTCCATGGTGAGTGAGCATCCGAGAAAGACCGCCGAAAGACCTTCGAGGTATGTCTCGGGGAGGACGTCTCGGTAGATCTGGGCGGCGCGTTGTTGAAACGGGAGCTCCCACGGTGCGTCATTGGTTCCTGCAGGGTTGCCGAACCGGTGTGCCTGTTCGATGCTGTCAGCCCAGAACCGGATACGACCGGCATAGAGGGCTACGACTCCCAGCTTGTTTGCTGATGTGGGACTGGACCAGCCGCTGGGGCCTTGTGTTCGAGCATCGTCTAACACGTTCATCCTCTAAATGGAGTAACAGTCTCACTGTAGTCCGGGAAATCGCTAGTTATCGCAGGTGATCCTCACGTGATCAGATGGGTTTGGCCACGCTATGCGGCGAGGGTCACGATCATCTGAGCTGACCCCCTGATTCCGGTCCGCGGGTTGTGCGGTTCTGTTGGTTCGTCCATTCTTGGGCGGGCCAGAAAGGAATCGTCATGGCAAGACGCCGACATACCCCTGAACAGATCATTCGCAAGCTCGCGAAGGGTCAGCAACTCCAAACCGGCGGGATGGAGCTGGTTGATGTTTGTCGCCAGCTTGAGATCGCTGAGTCGACTTGGCATCGTTGGATGGCCCAGTACGGGGGCATGAAAGCTGACGATGCGAAACGACTCAAGGAACTTGAGGCTGAGAACGCGACGTTGAAGAAGCTGCTTGCTGAGGCCGAGCTCGACAAAGAGATGTTGAAGTACGTGGCCGAGAAAAAATGGTGACCCCGAACCGTCGCCGGGTCGTCGTCGACGACCTCATAGTGAATCACCCTGGGTTTCGCGCAGGCTCGTCAGCTTTGAAAGATGACGATTGCTA
>CAZEMU010000177.1:0-4904 GCA_964513315.1 uncultured Acidimicrobiaceae bacterium
GCCGAGGTCACTTCGAGCTGGAACAGCGCGTAGATGCCGACCGTGATCAAGATGTCGTGGGCGACGGCGGCGAGTGCGCCGACGGCCATCTTCCACTCCAGGCGCAGCGAGATGTAGATGAAGATGACGATGAAGAACACGATCAACGCGGTGCGCGCCTTGCTCGTGACCTGGCTGCCCCAACTTGCACCGACCGCTGACGCGGTCACGTCGCCTTGTTCGATGCCTGCGGCGTCGGCGAGTGCGATCTTGACCGTTTCGAGTTCGGCAGCGCTCTCGGTTTCGGCACGGACTCGCCAGAGTTCGTTTGCAACCTGCTGAATGCGGGCGTCGCCCAAGCCGAGCGGCTCGAGTGCGTCGCGAAGGTCATCGCTATCGATGGTGGCGCTGCGGACTTCCCACGATGCGCCGCCTTCAAACTCGATGCCCAGGTTCAGTCCCTGGAACAGCAGCGCGCCGATGGCGATGAGCACGAGGATGCTCGACGCAATCGTGGTCGGGCGCCAGTAGCGGGGGAAGTCGATCTTGTTTTCGTTGCGCAGCAGGGCGCCGATCGCACTCATGCCGCACCTCCTTCGGCCGCAACGTCGCTCGCCGTCGCATCAGCAAGACCTCGCTGCTTGCGGACGCCGAACATCGTGGGGCGATCGCCGAACTTGTCGACCATCACTCGCACGAACGGTCCCATGAAGAAGTAGGTGGCGATCAAGTCGAGCACCGAAGCGAGGCCGAGCATGAGGGCGAAGCCGCGGACCGAGCCGACCGTGAGCAAGTACAGGATCACGGCACCGATGAGCGTGGCGAGGTTGGCCCAGAAGACCGTGCCGAACGCACGTGGGAACGACTGGTTCACCGAGCTCGACAGCGATTCGACGCCACCGGGTGATCGGAAGTGTTCCTTGAGGTCCTCGAAGAAGATGACGTTCGAGTCGAGCGAGACACCGATCGACACGATCAAGCCCACGACACCGGCAAGTGTCAGCGCCAAACCTTGTGACGACGACAGGTACGACACGATGACCCACAGCAACGAGGCCGAGACCGAGAGACTCAGGATCGCGGCCAGGCCGAGCAGACGGTAGTACCAGAGCATGTAGAGGGCCACGAGGGCGAGGCCGACGAGACCGGCGATCAGGCCGGCTTCGAGCGAGTCGCGACCGAGGCTGGCGGACACCGTGCGCACGAGACCGGCGCTCGGATCAGCCGGGTCGGCGAAGGCGAGCGGCAGTGCACCGAACTCGAGCACAAGCGCCTGGTTGCGGGCTTCTTCTTCGGGGAAGCCCGAGTCGCGGGTGATCACGACGCGGCGTTCGGTGAACTCCGCTGCGTTGATCGATGGCGCCGATTCGACGATGCCATCAAGCACGAAGGCGAGGCGCTGGAACGGACAGGTCGCAGCGCGGCGGAAACACGGGCCCGCCGACTGGTTGAACAATCCCAGGCCATCGGCGCCGGGCTTGAATGCGACCTCGATGAGCCAGGTGCCGTTGATGAACTGTGCTTCGGCGCCGTCAAGGGCCGAGCCGGTGAACTCGGTCGGTCCGACGAGCACAGGTGTGCCGGGGTTGCCAGCCTCGTCTGGAGGCGTCAAGAAGATGGCGCTCTGGTCCGGCGAGGCCGTGTTCGGATCGCTTACGAAGCCTTCGACGAGATCGACGAGACCAGGACCACCGCGAGTGATGTCGGGGCCGAAGACTTCGTCTTCGGGAAGCTGGGTGCTTCCACGTAGTGCGTCGACGAGATCGAACAGCACGGGGCGGAACTGGAGCTCCGCGGTCTGGCCGACAAGGGCGACGGCTTCGTCCTGGTTTTCGATGCCGGGCAGCTGAACGATGATGAAGTTCTCTTCGCCCGTCTGGGTGGTGATGTCGGGCTCGGCGACACCGATCGCATCAACACGGTTGCGCAGAATCTCGACCGCCAGGTCGAGGTTCTCTTGGGTTGCGAGTGCGAGGTTCTCCGGCGTGTCGACCGGCTCGAGGACGACCTCGACGCCACCTTGGAGGTCGAGACCGAGCAGCGGCTCTTGACCGGCGCTCAGCGACCAGATTAGTAGGCCGACGGCCAGAACAACGATGGTGCCGAGCGATGCGGCAGCGCGGGTCAACATGGGTCAGTGGTCAGCATGGGTTAGAGGTCAGCATCGCGACGGATCACTCCGAGTCGGCGTAGACGACGCGCTCGCTGATCGAATCCTTGGTGACCTTGATTTCGAGGCTGTCGCTCACGGCCAAGAACACGGTGCCACCGTCGAACTCGGCAATCGTTCCGTACATGCCCGACGACGTGACGACCTCGTCACCGACCTCGAGTGCGCCCAACATCGCGCGATGCGCCTTGGCCCGGCGCTGCTGGGGAAGGATCAGCAGGGCCCACATGGCCACCATGATCACGATCAGCGGAATGAACTCCATGTGAGCCAACCCTCCAGTTGTGTTTGGCCGTTTCGCGGCCAGCTCTCTTCGGCTCGGCACCCGAAACGGGCGCACGGCGAGGGTATCAGCGTGCCGAACTTGCCCGGACCGACGACGTGCAGGCGCGAACACAGCATTTTCGGGCCCACAAGAAAAGGCGGACTACGCCCAGACCTGGCCGACCCGGTCGACCAACTGATCGATCGTGCCCTCTCGGACGGCGTCCCGGGCCTCGTCGACGAGGCGGAACAAAAAGGCGATGTTGTGCAGTGTCAGCAGCCGCTGCACCGACGGTTCGTGGACCTTGAGCAGGTGCCGCAGATAGGCCCGGCTCCACGGCGCGAGCGGGCTTTCGGGAAAGCCCGGATCGACGGGACCGGGATCTCGGGCGTAGCGAGCGGCTTCGAGATTGATGCGCCCAGCTGTCGTCAGCACGGTGCCGTGGCGTGCGAGTCGGGTCGGAAGTACGCAGTCGAACATGTCGACGCCGTTGGCGATGCCTTCGACGATGCTGAGCGGGTCACCGACGCCCATCAGATATCGAGGCTGGTCGACTGGCAGCACATCGGTCGTGGCCCGCAGCGGGTCGAGCATCTGGGTCCGCTTCTCCCCCACGGACAGCCCTCCGATGCCGTAGCCCTCGAAGCCAATGTCCATCAGGAACGACGCGCTCTGTTCACGCAGCGAACGGTCGAGGCCGCCTTGGACGATGCCGAACTGGGCTCGCATGCCGTCGCGGCGCTCTGGGCGGTCGAGAAAGGCCGCCCGAGCCCGTTCGGCCCAGGCATGGGTCGTAGCCATGGCGTCGAGGATGACCTTGTCCGGCGATGGCAGCGGCGGGCAGACGTCGAGCACCATCTGGATGTCGGAACCAAGGTTCGTCTGAACCTCGACGGCGCTTTCGGGCGTGAGCTTGTGCATCGACCCGTCGTAGGTCGACTTGAAGAGGGCGCCTTCGTCGTCGACCTTCGGTTCGAGGCTGAAGATCTGGTACCCGCCGCTGTCGGTGAGCACGTGGCCGTTCCACTGCATGAACTCGTGCAGACCACCCAGCTCGGCGATCAGATCGGCGCCGGGGCGCAGCATCAAGTGATACGTGTTCCCCAGGATGATCTCGGCGCCGAGGTCAGTGACGTCGTGGCTGGTCAGTGTTTGCACCGCAGCACGAGTGCCGACGGGCATGAAGACCGGTGTTTGGATCGTGCCGCGAGGCGTCGTGATTTGGCCGACGCGGGCACGACCGCTCGTGGCGGTGACTTCGAACTCGAAACTCATGATCTGCCCACGATCATCGCATCGCCAAACGACAAGAACCGGTACTGCTCGGCGAGCGCAGCCGCATAGATGTCTCTCCACCGCGGCCCGGCAAACGACGCCAGCATCACGAGCAGCGAAGATCGGGGTTGGTGGAAGTTCGTAAACAGGACGTCGACGAGCTTCCAGTCGTAGCCCGGCGAGATGAAGAGTTCGGTGGTGCCTTGGTCCAGGCCGAACGTCGCTGCGCTCTCGAGTGCGCGCACCGTGGTCGTTCCGATCGCGATGACTCGTTCGGCCTCGTGGCAGGCGGCGAGCACCTCGGGCGCGACGAGGAACTGCTCGCCGTGCATCTCGTGCTCGGAAATGTCGTCGACGAGGATCGGTCGGAACGTGCCCAGGCCGACGGCGAGCTCGACCGTGTGGAGCTGCGCCCCAGCGCCTCGGCATGCATCGAGAACGGTTGGCGTGAGGTGTAGACCGGCGGTAGGCGCTGCGACCGAACGTTCGTTGTTCGCGTAGACGGTCTGGTATCGCTCGACGTCATCGAGTGACTCGCTGATGTAGGGCGGCAGCGGCACGGTGCCGATCCGTTGGGCGAGTTCGAGCATCGACTCGTCGGTCGCTGGACGCACGACCCGCACGCCTGCGCCGAGGTCTTCGCCGACTTCAACCGCGGCCGCACCGGACGGGTCGTTGACAACGGTGCCGGGCTTCACCCGTCGGCTCGGTCGCACCAGCGCCCGCCACGTATCTCGGCCGGATTCGGTCTCGCTGGACGGGTTGAGCAAGAAGACTTCGACCGCTCCCCCGGTCTCCTTGGCGAGCGCGAGTCGTGCCGGGATCACGCGAGTGTCATTGGCGACGATCACGTCGCCGGGCCGGATCAGCTCGGCGAGGTCGCAGACATGGCGATGTGTCAGCTGGCCCGACGCAGCCGTCGCGTCGAGCAGCCGCGCCGAATCACGCGGCTCAACCGGCGATTGCGCAATTCGCTCATCCGGGAGTTCGTACTCGAACTCATCGATCGACGTCACCCGTGCAGTCTGGGCCACCCGCCGCCCGACTGAAACGCTGAGTTCAGTCGTCGCTGAAGAGGGACTTCTGGGTTGACTCGGTCGAGATCGGCGGCGCTAAACCCATATGGGTCCAGGCGGCCGGCGTCGGGATGCGACCACGGGGTGTGCGCATCAGCAACCCCTGCTGGATCAGGAACGGCTCGTGTACGTCTTCGAC
>CAZEMU010000177.1:5004-6792 GCA_964513315.1 uncultured Acidimicrobiaceae bacterium
TCGTCGATCTCGACACCGAGGATCCCCGCAGCACGAGTGACGATCGTTTGCAGATCGTCGAAGTCGTAGAAGTCGAGCCGGGCAACCTCGCCGAAGCGGTCTCGCAGCGGGCCGGTGATCAGACCGATCCGGGTCGTCGCTCCGACAAGCGTGAACGCGGGCAGCTCAAGACGGATCGAGCGCGCTGCGGGACCCTTGCCCAGCACGATGTCGAGCTCGAAGTCCTCCATCGCTGGGTACAGGACTTCTTCGATCTGCTTGGACAGGCGATGGATCTCGTCGATGAACAACACATCGCCCTGGCCGAGCTTGGTCAGAATGGCCGCGAGGTCGCCGGCGCGTTCAAGCGCTGGCCCCGAGGTCGTGTGGATCGTCGTCTGCATCTCGCTGGCCACGATGTGGGCGAGCGTGGTCTTGCCGAGCCCGGGAGGGCCGGCGAACATCAGGTGGTCGGCAGCCTCGCCGCGGTTACGGGCAGCGCCCAGGATGATCTGTAGGTGGCGGCGCAGCTCGGGCTGGCCAACGAAATCGTCGAGCGTCTGCGGACGAAGCCCGGTGTGGTCGCCGACCATGCCGGCGCCTTCGATGCCGTCGGAGACGAAGTCTTCGTCGACGGCGCTGGCGTCGAGCAACTCATCGCGGGCCATCAGAATGCCAACACGTTGAGCGCCTGGCGGATCTGGGCCGCAGTGTCACCCTCGTCAGGGACTTCTTTGAGTGCGTGGGCGATTTCTTCATCGCTGTAGCCAAGCGCCGACAGGCCATCGCGCACATCGGCGCGACCGCTGTGGGTCCCGCCGGGCACGGCGCTGTCGAGGGATGCTCCCCCGACAGGTGCATCGACCTTGCTCGACAGTTCGACGAGCAGGCGTTGTGCGGTCTTCTTGCCGACGCCCGGCACGAGGCACAGCGCGGCCACGTCTTCGTCAACGACGGCTCGACGGAGTCCATCGGGGCCATGCACCGAGAGGATCGCCAAGGCAAGCGACGGTCCAACGCCGTGCGCGCTGAGCAGCGTCTCGAACATGAGCCGCTGCACAATGTCGCCAAAGCCATACAGGTGCTGGTCGTCTTCGCGGATGTGGTGATGGATGTGCAGGAAGCACTCGGCGCCGACCTCGCCCAACGTGGCGGAGACATCGGGGCCGACGGTGACCCGGTAGCCGATGCCCGCGACCTCGACGAGAACCTCGTTGGGTTGCCGGTCGAGGAGTTCGCCTCGGAGTGAGCCGATCATGCGTGCTGTTCCTCCATCGCCTTACCTTCAGGCGTTGCGTTGTTCTTGGCGCGGGTGACGGGTGGGACGTAGTGCGCCAGGTGGCACAGCGCCACGCCCAACGCATCGGCCGCATCGACCGGTCGAAGTGGCTGCTTGATGTCGAGCAGCAAACGGACCATCGTCTCCATCTGGGCCTTGTCGGCCGCACCGTCGCCCGCAACGGCGAGCTTGATCTCGTTCGGCGAGTACTCGATGACATCGCACGATGCGTTGATCGCCTCGGCCATCACGATGCCGCTCGCTTGGCCGACCGAGATCGCCGTGCTGACGTTGTTTTGAAAGAGCACCCGTTCAACCGCGACGACCGACGGCGAGAAGTCGGCGATCAATGACCGCACTTCGGCCTGGAGTTCGGCGAGGCGATCGGGCGTGTTGTCGCTGGGCGCGGTGGTGATGACGCCTGCCGCGACCGCACGCTGCTTATTGCGACGTTGTTCGACCACGCCGTAGCCGCAGCGCGACAGGCCCGGGTCGATGCCGAGTACGAACATGTGTTCCATCGTAGTTCG
>CAZEMU010000178.1:0-3480 GCA_964513315.1 uncultured Acidimicrobiaceae bacterium
CAAGTCCACGGCAGCCTCGATCTCGCTCGCGACGTCGCGACGGTCGTGCTCGATCCCAGCTTCTTCGGCACCGAGATTGAGCGAGACATGCACGACGCGGCGCTGCGCTACGACTTCGCGATCACCTGGCACGAAGGATCCGAAGTTGACCCGGCCGAGATCGACCCGAACTTCCGAGGCCCCCACATCGCAGCGCTCGCCCACCACACCGTCCGCCCAGATGGACGTGTCGATGCAGCAGCCATTGGGTGGGCGCTTGACGATCTGGCCTTCACCCCGCCCTCGCTCGCGGGCGACCCCGAAGACTCCCCGCGTCAGCGGTACAAGAAGCTCTGGCACTGCTGCATCCCGTTCGAGGTGAGTGCTGGTGGAGATCGCCACTAGGGTCCTGGACCGACATGGCTGCTTCCGATCCCGCTCCCGACGTCGCAACCTCTACGGCCCCACGGAGGCGTGGGCGCAAGCCGCGATTCACAAGCGACGAACTTGAGCGTCGAGCCCTCGACGCCGCACTCGACGCGGTCCTGACGAACGGCGTCACCGCCGGCGTCGACGCGATCCGCATCGAGAAGGTGGTCATCGACGCCGACATCCCACGGGCCGCGACCTACGCGCTCTGGGAAGGCCGCGGATCCGGCACGCCCCAAGAGAACCTGCGCCGAGCCGTCGTCCTTGAAATCGTTCGAACCATGCCAGCAGGAAATGCATCGACGACCGGCGAACACGCCTTCGAACTCATCGCCGCCAACGCCGATGTCCTCGAATGCGGCGACCGAGATGAGATTCGGGCGTTTCGGGCCGAGCTGATTCGGTCGGTCGCGGCACACAACTTTGCGCTCCTGCAAGGGCAGCGCTGGCGGGTGTACAAGACACTGACGTCGAGCATCGGCACCCTGAAGGATCCGGAACTGCGAGCCGCCGTCGCCGCGGGCGAAGAAGCACTGCTCGCGGCGTATGGCGCGTTGTTTGAGCAGTTCGCAGAGATCTTCGGACTCGAGTTGCGCGACGAGTTCACGATGTCGCAGTTCTCGATGAGCGCCTACGCATTGAACGAGGGTCTCTCCAACCGGGTCGGCAAAACGTTCGTGCATCAGACCGTGATCCGAGACGACGCGGACTGGACCGTCTTTGCTGTGGGCTTCGAGGCATTGGTGAACCACTACTTCCGCGAGCTGCCCTAGCCCTTCCCCACCCGGTCGCGGCGTGCTCCACCTCGACGGCATGCACTCCGTGATCCAAGCTGCCGCGATCGGTTAGCAACGTGCACTAAGCCAAACGACTGCCCGTTCGAGGATTCGGCCACTGGGCCTTCCTCGTTCGCTCGGCCCGCCCTACGTTGGCCACATGGCCGAGTTCCTTCGACGCAGAATCGCCTCCCAGGTGAACACGCTCGTCGTTGGCGAGGACTATCGACCCTTCACCGAGCCGACGCCCGATGATCCGGGGATGATCCCGGCTGACTCGCCGGTCCGTCACGTCCACCAAGACGCCTCGATGTTCATCGGTGGTGTGCGAGCGCTGCTGTTCCAGACGCTGCACCCGCCGACCATGTTTGCCGTGTCGGAGCACTCGAACTACGAAGCCGACCCGCTCGGGCGACTGAATCGCACCGCTCAGTTCTTGGGCGCCACGGTCTTTGGAAGCGGCACCGAGGGTGAACAAGCGATCAATATCGTCAAGGCGATTCACTCGCGAGTGACTGGCCAACTGCCTGACGGCACGCTCTATCGAGCCGACGACCCACACCTGCTCGGATGGGTGCACGTCACCGAGGTCGACAGCTTCCTCGCCGCGCATCAGAAGTACGGACGCGCCCCGCTCGACGACGAACAGGCCGACCGCTATGTCGCCGACATGGCGATTGTCGGCCATGCGCTCGGGGCCGAAGATCTGCCCACGAATCGCGCCGAGCTCGCCGCCGCAATCGACATGTACCGCGAAGAGTGCACGCCGACCCAGGAATGCCGGGACACGACTCGGTGGCTCTTCGCCCCGAACCTACCGATCACCGTGCTGCCGTTCTACGGCGTCATCTTCGCCGCATCAGCCTCGATGCTCCCGGGTTGGGCCCGCTCGATGCTGCTGCTGCCGGTCGCCCCTGGCGTCGATCCTTTGGTCATTCGTCCGGCGGCCGAGGTCATCACCCGTGCATTGCGATGGGCAGGTCCCGGCTACCGTTCTGCTTGATGGAACTTGCGCCACTGTCCGGATTGTTCGGCGCCGAAATCGGCGGTGTCGATCTTGCTGATGAGCTGACCGACGCGGCGATCGCCGACATTCGCTCAGCATTCAACGAGCACCACGTGTTGGTGTTTCGCGACCAAGACCTGTCGCCCGAAGCCCAGATGGCATTCGGACGCCGCTTCGGCGAACTCGACACGCACCCGTTCGTGCACGCCGTCGGCAAGCACGCCGAGGTCCTCGACATCGTCACCGAGCCCGAGGACACCGTGAACTTCGGCGGCGGTTGGCACTCGGACCTGACGTTCCTCGAAGAGCCGGACTTGGGTTCGATCCTGTATGCGGTCGATGTTCCCCAAGCTGGCGGCGACACGTTGTTCGCCGACCAACAAGCGGCGTACGAATCGCTGAGCCCGACGATGCAATCGATGCTCGAGGGCCTGACCGCGATCCATTCCGCGCGTCGTCAGTACGGCGAGGGTGGACTCTCCACGAAGTCCAAGGCCATGCAGACGCATGGCACCGATCTGGCGGCGACGACGATCGAGCATCCGGTCGTGCGCACCCATCCCGAAACGGGCCGCAAGGGGCTGTTCGTGAACCGGGCGTTCACCGAGCGGATCCGCGGTCTTCGGCAGAACGAGAGCGCCGCGTTGCTCGACTTCTTGTACGACCATGCGACGAACGAGACGTTCACCTGTCGGGTGCAGTGGCAGCCGGGCACGCTGACGATGTGGGACAACCGTGCCGTGCAGCACTTCGCGCTGCATGACTACGCGGGCAAGCGCCGCCACATGCGTCGCATCACCGTCAAAGGCGACCGCCCGGTCTAGATCTCTTCGAGCACGCCGGCTTCTTCGGCCCGGGCGATGATCTCGAGTCCGAGCACCGAGAAGGCGAAGTAGACGACGGCGCCGCCAAGCAGGGCCCAGCCCCAAGAGAAGCCCACGATGCCCAGGATCAGTCCGATGATGGCGACGACCGGCGCGGCGAGGCCGCTGAAGCCAAAGCCGATCTTGACGAACGCGGCGATGACCTCGGACCGGCGGAGCAGGCCGACGGTCCACGTCAGCGTCGAGGCGACAGCGAGACCAACGGCGATCCAGCTCATCGTGCCGAACCACTTGTTGATCAGCGAGAAGACCGCCGAACCAACAAGCATCAGAATCGCGAGCACGTTGAGGTCACCCGCAGCAGCCTCGTGCAATTGCTCGTCGGTGAGTTCGCCCGTCTCGTCGTCGGCCACGGGCGCACCGTAGCGAACGGGCCCGGAATCCACAGCGCCGAAGTCGCACATCT
>CAZEMU010000178.1:3580-6510 GCA_964513315.1 uncultured Acidimicrobiaceae bacterium
GTCTCACCGCTGGCGACCAGCTCAGCGATGTCGCAGGTCCCCCAGAACAACGTCGTCACCACGATGCGTCTCACCGAGGTCTTGTCCGACCCGACGAACATGCTGGCACTCGAAGCCGCTCTAGAACGCCGCGTCAACGACGCCTCAACGGTCCGCCTCGCCGCAAAGCATCGAGTGTTGCGAGCGCAGCGATTCGACGGCCCGAGGTCGTTTGCCCACTTCTCGCTGCTCGGCATGGTTTCAGCCGGACGAGACCAAGGCGACCGCAGCTTCGAGGTCGCCGAGTTGATCCGACACATCCAATCGCTCGTGGCTGCCGTCATCGCGATCGACGCTGCCGCCGAGGTTGTCGTGCAGGTGTCCGATCACAGCGGAAGATTCGACGAGGCACAGGTCATCGTCGATGAACTCGACGTCGAAGCGACTGTCGATCCGGACCGCACCCACGGCCGCGGGTACTACGAGCACCTCTGCTTCAAGATCGGCGTGCGACGTCACGACGAGATCGTCGAAGTCGGCGACGGCGGAAGCACCTCGTGGACGCAACACTTGTTGGCAGATCGCAAAGAACGACTGGTGATTAGCGGTTCCGGTCTTGACCGAATCGTCATGTGACAATCTGACCGGGACAGTGATGCCGACCTGACACGGCGTCGCAACTCGCTCTCAACAATCGTTCCTCACCGTAGAGAATGTGTTGCTGCGTCTGCCCCGCCCACACGGATCGGCCTGGTCCCTCGCTCGTCTGCTCGTACTCGCCGTTGCGATCGTCCTCCTTGCTGCGGCTTGCACGGAAGAAGCGCGTCCCGTAGCCCACCACAGCCTTCCCACCGCAACCGCCGACCCAGCCGTAAATCCAACACCAACCGCATCAGCGTCCGCGTCGGATGACGGGGGTGCAGCCTTGCCGGTGGTCACCCCGGATGCGACTCCGCCTCCCGAGCCCACGCCCACTCCGGATCCAACCCCGGACGGGCTCGGGAGGTACATCGTCGCCCGAGTCGGCGCCGGCGACGTGTGGCAGGGATACGGATCGGCGACGCGAGCGCTCGCGGTCTATGACGAACCCGGCGGCCAGAAGCGCATGTTGCTCGAGGTCAACGCCATCGACAGGGTGGCGACGCCGCTCCCTTTGTTCAACTGGCACGACCGCGGTTCGCCGACGGTCTTGCGGGTGGTCGAAGGCGAGCCCGGCGATGCATGGATTCGAGTGCAGGCACCGACACGTCCCCACGACACCAGCGTGTGGGTCGACGCTGCCGACTTCGAGTGGGCCGAGACAACCAAGCGGATCGAGATCGACCTGGCCGGTCCGGGCGAGCTGACCGTCTTCGACGGCGCTGAGATCCTGATGACCGCGCCGATCGTGCAAGGCCGGGACTCGCGGGAGACGCCCGTGCATGTCACCTATCTCGAGGCGGGCCTTCTCGGCGACGTGTGGGATCGCGGTCCGGTGTACGGAGAAGCGGCGCTGATGATGGCCAGCTTCTCCGAACAGCTCGGAACGTTCGGAGGCGGGGGTTCGCCGCAGAACTTCCTGCATGGCACGAACATTCCTGAGGTCATCGGCCAACGGGTCAGCTCGGGCGAGATCCGGCTGACGAACGAGGCCATATCGGAGCTGATCGGTTACGTCCATCCCGGCGTGCCAGTGGTGATGTTCGACAGCAGCGGAGCCCGGCCCGGGCGCGAGGCAGTTCTTGCCCGAGAGCTGGTCCCCGCCGAAACCATGGGCTTCCTGTTGAACGCGGAAGTGACACCGGTCGCCGACCGCCAACACCCACAGCTCTGGATCCCCTGCAACGAGCCCGAACTCGTATGTGCGAACCCCGAGCCTGACCGAGTCGCCGCGGACCGCAGCTTCCGATACGCCATCGCCAAGGACCTCGACAGCGAGTTCCAGATTCCTGTCTTCGACGAACCCAACGGCGAACCGCGCACGCTTCTCGACGTCAACAGCATCGACGGCGTCGAGCTGCTCAACCCGCTCTATCCGATCACCGCGTACGACCAACCGCTCGTGCTGCGGGTCGTTGAGGAGCAACCCGGTTGGCTCCGAGTCCAAGTGGCCACCCGGCCGAACGAGTCGTACGCGTGGGTGCGAGCGTCGGAGTTCAACGTGCGTGTCACCGATGTGTTCATCGAGATCGCGCTCGGCCGTTCCGGAAACGGGATCGCAGACCAGGCGGGCGAGCTGCTGTTCTACAACAACGACGAACTCATACTCCGCACGAAGATCGTGTCGGGCCGCGAGAGCCGACCGACGCCACTCGTCTCCGGATGGGTGACCCAGATCGTCGCCGGTTCCGATCTCAGTCCGGCCTACGGCGACTGGATCGTCGGCCTCGGCACCTTTAGCGAGGCACTCGGTACGTTCGGCGGCGGCGGTCTTCCCGGAATGGCGATCCACGGGACCAACCAGCCCGACCTGATGGGCCAGCGCGTGTCATCGGGAACGGTGCGCATACCCGCCGAGGAACTCAACACGATCGTGTCGACGCCCGGCATCATCGGAGCGCCCGCGTTCATCCACAACCAGCGCCCCTACCTCGACATCACCGCCGCCCGCGAGTGGAACGGCGCATCGACCCCAGCACGGACGGCGCCGTTCGAGCCGTTCGCCGAGCAGCTCATCATGACCGCCGCCGCCGGCTGACGCCGGCGGGCCGGAACTCAGACAGGCGGGTTGTCGACGTAACGCTGGGCGGCTTCTTCGAGCGAGAGGTCGAGCTGGTTCGCGAGCGAGCTCAGCCAGGCGAGCACGTCGCCGAGCTCCCAGAGCTGTTGCTCACGGGTGCCTTTGCGAACCGCCTGCGCGAGCTCTCCGACTTCTTCGGCGAGCCAGGCAACCGTCGACGGCATGCCGCGCTCACGGTCGCCCTCTCCGTAGAGGGTTTCCATGAGTTCTTGAAAGGCCGCGATCTCCACGC
>CAZEMU010000179.1:0-6506 GCA_964513315.1 uncultured Acidimicrobiaceae bacterium
ACGCTCGCGGGCGACGGTGAGTTGGCCGGGTGGCCGCAGTCCGGTCCCTCGGGATTGGATTGAGGAAGGTCGGGGCTCCATAGAGCAACGGTGCTGGCTAACGGCCAGTCGAGGCGACTCGCAGGACAGTGCCACAGAAAACAGACCGCCGATGGCCGGCCTTCGGGACGGCACAGGTAAGGGTGAAACGGTGCGGTAAGAGCGCACCAGCACCTCGGGTGACCGAGGTGGCTCGGTAAACCCCACTGGGAGCAAGGTCAAGTGTGAGGCAGTGACGGCTCGTCCGCACCTCGGTGCACCTCCAGGTAGGCCGCTCAGATGGATGGCCACACAAGGGCGCAAGCCCTGGACAGAACCCCGCCTACAGGCCGACTCACCGTCACCACACCCTTCAAAGGGCAGATAATCGTTGAAATTGCAACGATCTGAGCTTGCAACGGCTTGCAACGAGAATCCTCGATTTGCACCTGTTTTCACCCCTTTTGTTGGACTCCTGTTGGACCCGTGTTGGATTTTGGTTTAGCGTTTGGGCGTGGGAACGGTTCAGCCATACCTGAGCAAGCAGGACGGCAAGCGTGCTGGATGGCGCGCGATGTGGCGAGATCACGACGGCAAACAGCGATCGAAGAGCTTCGATCGCAAGTCCGATGCGCAGAAGCACTTGTCGACCATCGAGGCTGACTTACTGCGCGGCACCTATGTCGATCCCCGTGCGGGCCAGGTCACGCTGGCTGAGTTCGCCGAGGACTGGATGACGAAGCAGGAATGGCGCCCGGCGACGCGCACCCTGGCTGACTCACACATGCGCAACCACATCGGGCCGGGGCTCGGCACGCGTCCGCTCTTGTCGATCACCCGAACCGACGTGCAAGGTTTCGTCACCGACATGAGTCGGGGCGAGAACCCGCTCAGCCCCACGACCATCGATGGTGTCTACCGGCGCCTCGTCTCCATTCTCGAAGCCGCCGTCCATGACCGCAAGATCGCGCGCTCCCCCGCCGTCAAGATCAAGCTGCCCAAGGTCAACAAGACCGTCGCCGACAGCGTCGTCGCCCTCGACCTCGACGACGTGCATCGCATCGCCGAAGCCGCTCCGCCGTGGATGACAGCTTTCGTGTGGACGATCGCCACCGCCGGACTGCGGCCGGGTGAAGCCGCTGGGCTCACGCTCGAACGGGTCGACTTCATGCGTCGAGAGATTCACGTCGATCGCCAACTCACCACCATCGTGCGAGATGTCGAAGACACTCCGGCAGGAGAAACGCGGACGACCGCCGTGCTTGCTCCGACCAAGACGGCGAGCAGTGTGCGCCGCATCCCGATCGCCGACTCGCTCGTGACCGAGCTCAACCGCCACCTCGCCGATTGCCCCCAATACGAGATCGAGCCCGGAGCTACGCTGCTGTTCACCAACAGCAAGGGCGCACCGCTGCGTCGCAACACGATGGGCGACACCTGGGACCGCCTTCGCACAAAGCTCGACCTTCCACCGGCCGCACGAGGTTGGCACTCGCTGCGCCACACCTACGCCAGCTGGCTCATCGAAGCCGGGCTGTCCGTCAAGACCGTCCAAGCTCGCCTCGGCCACGCCAGCGCCACCGAAACCCTCGAGGTCTACAGCCACCTCTGGCTCGACTCCGACGACGACACACGGGCCGCAATTGAACGGCGTCTCCAGATTTCGCCCGCTCCACCACAAGCTCTCAACATCAAGGTAACTTGATGGATATCGATCCAGTGATCGTGCCCAGCGCCCGCAAGCACGGGATCGACGACGATGACATTCTGCACGCTTACCGCAACCCAATTCGGGTGTTCGACATGGAAGACCTAGTAATGCTGATCGGCCCCGACAGGGCGGCGCGGCTGCTCGAAATCGGAATCGCACACGCCGGCGGGATCGATTTCATCGTGCACGCAATGGCCGCCCGTTCGAAGTTTCTGGAGAACTGATGCCGCGCTCAATCCAAGACATTCTTGATCACGCTGACCAGCTCGCCGATCGATTCGAAGACTACGAACCCAACGATGGCGACGAACGCAACGTCGAGGAGTACCTCCTCGAACGAGCGGCGTTGGCACGCGCACGTAGCGAACGAAATGTTGTCGAGGCAGTATCGGCAGCTCGCGCTAAGGGAGTGACCTGGGGCCGCGTCGGCGAACTCCTCGGGACCTCCGCACAAGCAGCCCAACAGCGATACGGAAACCTCACCACCAGCACCGGCTCTTGACAAGGCCTGCCCTTTGACGAGCGCCAGCCAAGTAACCGTGACTCTTCCCGCGGACGTGAACCAGATTGACGAGACCGGCTGGGTCTGGGCCTTCCCGAGCGAGGCCACCGATGCCGATCGGGTGATCCCAGGTGCTGTGATCGTCGCTGGCGACTCTGTCGAGCCGTTCCTCGCTCGCGTCGTGCAGATCATCGATGGACCTGGGGGCGAACAGATCGTCCACCTTGACGTCATCGGCGTTCCCGACCAGATCATCGACGAACTGCGCCACGCCGGGCTACTTCCGGCCTGAGCGGCGAAGCGCCTGTCGTGGAAACTTCCACCGGCGCTGGCGCGCATCTACTTACCGTGCTGGGCAACAAAGCCAGCTCAGGAAACAACTGGCACGACCTCGCAGTTCCCGATTCCGACCAGTTGACGGAATTGGCCATTCGCCAACTAGATCTTGCAGCCTTCGGCACCTAAGTCAAGGTGTAGCTATACTCCACTCAGCAAGGAGAACTGCTATGAGCGACCAGACGTTCCACACCTTCGACGATTTACCCGGCACCAACGATCCGGTCGTCGCAAAGGCCGCAGCTGAGCGCATCATGAAACGCCACATGCTCGCGACGCTCCGCGAGGCATCTGGCAAGACCCTCAGCGAACTTGCCGAATCCCGCGGCGTCACCAAGGCCGCCATTCACCAACTGGAGAACCGACCCTTGTCCAAGATCAGCGTTGGATCACTGGTCGGCTACTTCCAGGCTCTCGGCTATGACGTCGACGAGGACTGGGTTGCCCACACCCTGACCCAGGGGCTACCGGCACACGCGGGATAGCCGAACGCACTGAGCGTCAGCTCAAGCCGTCAAGCTGTCCAATTAGTTCGTTGACCCACTTCAACGCAGCGTCAAGATCTGGGAGCACGGGCAATCCGTCGACTTCGTTCGGGTAGCGCTCGTCCCAACCCTGGCGACGCGTGACCACCGGCGGCCAACTGTGGCGATTGCGAGAAGCGAATAGCCGCCGGGCAGCTTCGGCGATTGGCGACATGTCCGCACCATGCAGCTGCATGGCAAGTTGGAGATCCACCAAGTCATGGGAGCGGTCGTTGACCCACCCGTCGGCGTCGGGCGTCGTGCACGCATGGAGCTTTTGCGCAATCTGATGACTCAACGGCAGCACCGGTAACGGAGTTGGGACTGGGAAGCCGAGCGTCTCGAACCATGCAGCAGCCTGTTGACCAAGCGGCGTTGTTTCACCTTCGCGTAGCGCATCGACCTCCTCGGCAGCGACCTCAACTTCGACAGTGCCGAACGGCCGATCAAGATACGTGAGCTTGGCGTGGAACCGGTGGGGCCTATAGACGTCGGGCACTGGTGCACCGATCTCACCGCGATCCACGAGCCGGCCCGAGAATCCATGCCAGCCGTCGCCGAGTGCCACCTCGAGGCGGTCGCGGAACTCATCAAGCGCCACGCTTCGCACGGCATCGAGATCGCTCGACGCTCTGGTACTTGCGATACCCAGGCGCAGTTCAAGGTTCGTGGCTCCCTTGATCACGCCTGCATCTGTGTCGGCGAGCATTTGACCAATGATGGCAACCGAGATTGCTCGGCGAACGCGTCCCTCGACCTCCTGAGCGTCGCGAGCAAGGGCTCTGATCTGCGCTTCCAGCAATCGCAGGCTCTTTGGGGGCACAGTCACGCTTGCACTCCATTGGCTTCCATCAAGGTTTCAAAGTCGGCCGCGTTGATCAGGCCTTCGGTGCGGGCTTCAGTAATTGCGTCGATCAGGCGGCTCCGCATGACTGATGAGCGGGCGTCGGATAGCGCCCGAGCGACGGTGGTTGAGCGAATGGCAAAGTACGTCGTGGTCTGATCCTCGGGTATCTGCTCGTGCGTGATTGCAATATCAGCCCGCTGCGTGCGTCGGACCCGATGCGCGGTGTTGACTCGAAGCGCTGCCGGGTTCACCTGAGCCAGATCGTGCAATGCCAGCACTGCCGTCCCTGCAAGGCATGCGTCTGGTTTGCCGACCCACAACACCGCCTCCTGGAAGTAGTCCAGGCTGGTTGGAGCAATGTCATCGAAGCGGTAAAGACCCCGGCTCACATTCGACAATCCACCTCGATGGGCAAGTTTGCGTAGCTCAATCGGAGGGATGCCCAGAGCAACAGCGTCGGCAGTGGTGACGTAGCCATACTGATCAACAGCGACCTCCCGCAGTCGCTTGCGATTCGTGGCCATACCAAAACAGTACCGTTAACAGTACTGTTTTGGCAACAGCCCGAGCCGCCTGCGCTATGCGCTCGTGGCTTCTTGGCCGAAGATCAGGTGTTCGTCGAGCCCGGCGTTGACGCAACAACGCTCGTCGCGATCGAGTTGCCGAACTTGATGCGGTTCGGGCCTTCTCCCTCGTCATGGCGATACGGCATCAACGCCGACTCGCCGAGTAACGGGCCTGGACGATCCGTGTGAGAACTGAATTCGTGCAACAAATGATGGCACTGGTGCATCGTTGTAGGTGATGGAAGCTCGATCTGGACCCGAAACGGCACCCGTGGCCAATGACGGTCTCGCTGCGCTCTTCGTGGCTGAACGAGGCCCGATGCTGCAGCTTGCGACGCTCATGGTTGGGTCCGTGGCACTTGCTGAGGAGGTCGTGCAGGATGCATTCGCAGCAGTTGGTGAGAGATGGGGCGGCCTTGAACGCCCGGGCGGCTACCTGCGCACGTGTGTCGTCAACGGATGCGCTCAGATTCTGCGGAGACGACCGATTGAAAACCGTGTCGAGCAGATGCGTTTGGTGGAAGCAGATGCCGAGCTACCAGCTCGCTTGTTCGAGGTCCGCAATGCCCTCGACAAACTCAGCGAGGCCCAACGAATGGTCGTAGTACTTCGATACTTCGTGGACATCGATGACCACGAGATCGCGGAACTCCTCGACATGCGCCCCTCGACAATCCGGTCACACGCACGCCGGGCCTTTGCGACAATGCGAAAAGAGCTGTCATGAAAGAACTCGAAGATCGGCTCCGACAAGACCTTCCGGACCTGGCCGATGCCTTGATTGCGCAAAGCCCGGGCGGTTCGGCGCCTTTCGACCCTGCACAAGATGCCACGTTCGTGATGGTGTTGCCGAGCCCGAGCGACCAACCACACGCCAGTCGCCGCAAGCGGACGCCGCTGCTCGTCGCTGCCTCACTTGTCATTGGTCTCATCGGGGCAGGAATCGCCGCCAATGCGATCCTCGGCGACACCCCAGCAGACGAAGCAAATCCTGCGATCGCAGCACAACTCGAAGATGACGGTCACGACCCCGATGTCGCAGACGCCCGCGAGGCGGCGATCCAAGAAGACGAGCGCCGCGCCGCTCTCCGCTCCGACCCACCTGGATCGCTCACCGAGGCAACTGCCCGATGGGCAGACGAAGGCTTCAGCACGTACCGATACCACCTCGACGTCCTCACGCTTGACCGCACCATCACAGTCCACATCGAAGTCGCCGGGTCTTCGGCTCGCCGAGTGGACCCACTTCCACTACCGCCCGGCATCGAGCCCCCAGTCGTTGACCCGGAATGGATTGCCACCATCGAGGAACTCTTCGAACTAGCGACCCAAGCAGCGCCGCCCCTTATCCCGACCTTTGATCCCGAGCTCGGATACCCGACCGTGTTCAGGCTCGACCCTGACGAAACGAAGACCGGCGACGAACTCACTTTTCGAGTCAAAGAACTGTCGTCCATGGCCAACATCGAGGCAGCCGAGCGCACGCTCGCGGATTGGCTTCCCGAGCCCCGAAGCGTGCCACCAGAACTCGACGGCCTAAGCCGGGACACCTCCGCTGTCGAGCTGTACCCGCTGCATGAGACTGACGGCCTCTTGGTAAATCTTGCCCGCCAAGGTCACTACATCTGCCTGGTCAAGATCACGGGCGACCCGTCCACCCAGACGCATACCGGTATGTCGCAGTCAAACTGCACATCCGTCACGAGGCTTCGGGATGAGGGCCTCGCTACTCGCTTAATCGGATCAGGGTCACCAAACGATCTACTGGCCTTTTTCGCAGTACTTCCAGCGACCCACCACGGTCAGATCTGGGAGCCCGAAGTGACAACTGGCCAGGTGCATGAGCTACTGAGAAGCGACCAGTCGGTTCTCATTCTGTTTGACGATGACGAGCAACCAGGCCCAGTCCGCATCGAGATCAGATGTGAGTGTGGAGATCTCGGCTACGACGTTCAGATCGGATAGCCCGTCGGAGAATGGGTCATGGAGCAGCCGAGCAACG
>CAZEMU010000180.1:0-6407 GCA_964513315.1 uncultured Acidimicrobiaceae bacterium
TTCGTGATCTTCGTTACGGCGCCAGCGCCGACGGTACGGCCACCCTCACGGATAGCGAAACGAAGACCTTCGTCCATAGCGATAGGTGCGATGAGCTCAACGGTCATCTTGGTGTTATCGCCAGGAAGGCACATCTCGGTGCCCTCTGGAAGGGTGATCGTTCCGGTCACGTCGGTGGTGCGGAAGTAGAACTGTGGGCGGTAGTTCGAGAAGAATGGCTTGTGACGGCCACCCTCTTCCTTCGAAAGCACGTAAACCTCTGCTTCGAAGTCGGTGTGAGGGGTGATCGAGCCTGGGGCTGCGAGAACCTGTCCACGCTGAACATCTTCCTTGTCGATACCACGAAGGAGTGCGCCGATGTTGTCGCCAGCCTGGCCCTCGTCGAGGAGCTTGCGGAACATCTCAACACCGGTACAGGTGGTGGTCTGCGTGTCCTTGATACCAACGATTTCGATGCTGTCGCCGGTGTGGACCTTGCCCTGCTCAACCTTGCCGGTCACCACGGTGCCGCGGCCGGTGATCGAGAACACGTCTTCGATCGGCATGAGGAATGGCTTGTCGAGGTCACGCTCTGGCGTTGGGATGTACTCGTCGACCTCAGCCATGAGCTTGAGGACGCCCTCGGCAGCACCAGCGTCACCCTCGAGTGCCTTGAGGGCGCTCACAGGGATGATTGGGGTGTCGTCACCGGGGAAGTCGTACTCGTCGAGAAGTTCGCGAACTTCCATTTCGACGAGCTCGATGAGCTCTTCGTCATCAACCATGTCGACCTTGTTCAGGGCGACGATGATCTTCGGAACGCCAACCTGGCGAGCGAGCAGCACGTGCTCACGCGTCTGTGGCATTGGGCCATCAGCAGCGGACACCACAAGGATGGCGCCGTCGACCTGGGCCGCACCGGTGATCATGTTCTTGATGTAGTCGGCGTGACCAGGCATGTCGACGTGTGCGTAGTGGCGGTTATCAGTCTCGTACTCAACGTGCGAAACGTTGATCGTGATACCGCGCTCGCGCTCTTCTGGTGCCTTATCGATGTTCTCGAACTCAGTGAACGACGAGCCATCGACGTTGTCAGCGAGAACCTTGGTGATCGCAGCGGTCAGCGTGGTCTTGCCATGGTCGATGTGACCCATGGTGCCGACGTTGACGTGCGGCTTGTTCCGCTCGAACGTGTCCTTCGACATTGTTTTCTCCTCAGACGGAATGGGGGATGTGGGTGGTGGTTTTTTGGTACGTCAGCATCAGTTCACTCACCGCGAATCCGCTTGACGATTTCTTCTTGTACCGATGCCGGCGTCTCCTGGTAGGAGTCAAACTGCATCGAGTAGCTCGCTCGGCCCTGTGTGCGCGAACGGAGATCGTTAGCGTAGCCAAACATCTCCGAGAGCGGCACGAGGGCGTTAACGATCTGGTTGAGGCCGCGCTGCTCGGTGCCTTGCACCTGGCCGCGGCGGGCGTTGACGTCACCGACGACGTCGCCGAGATAGTCGTCGGGAGTCGAAACTTCGACGGCCATCATTGGCTCAAGAAGCTTTGGCTTTGCCTGGCGAGCCGCTTCGCGGAACCATGCGTTGCCGGCAATCTTGAATGCCATTTCAGAAGAGTCAACATCGTGGGTCTTGCCGTCGGTAAGAACGACCTTGATGTCCACGGTTGGGAAGCCGACGAGCACACCGTTGCTCATTGCTTCCTTGATGCCCTGCTCGACCGGCGGGATGTACTCACGCGGGATCGAACCACCAGTGATCTTCGATTCGAACTCGAAGCCGTTGCCTGGGTTGGGCTCGAGGCTGCAGCTGATGACGGCGAACTGACCCGAACCACCCGACTGCTTCTTGTGGGTGTAGGTGTAGCTGTCGAGCGTCGACGAGATCGTCTCGCGGTAGGCCACCTGGGGGCGACCGACCGTGGCTTCGACCTTGAACTCACGCATCATGCGGTCGACGAGAACTTCGAGGTGGAGCTCGCCCATGCCGGAGATGATCGTCTGGCCGGTCTCTTCGTTGGTCTCGACGCGGAACGTGGGGTCCTCGGCGGAGAGGGTGGCGAGGGCGTTGCCCAGCTTGTCCTGGTCGGCCTTGGACTTTGGCTCGATGGCCACGTCGACGACAGGCTCAGGGAAGGTCAGGTTTTCGAGGACGATCTGCTGCTTCTCGTCGGTGAGGGTGTCACCGGTGCGCATGTCCTTGAGGCCGAGGAACGCAACGATGTCGCCGGCGTAGGCAACGTCGAGGTCCTTCTTGGAGGCCGAGTTCATTTCGAGGAGACGACCGATGCGCTCCTTCTTGCCCGAGCGGGTGTTGACGATCGTCGAACCCTTTTCGAGGGTGCCCGAGTAGATACGAGCAAAGGTCAGACGACCTTCACGCTGATCGATCGTCATGAGCTTGAACGCCAGCGCCGAGAACGGATCGCTGTCGTCGGCCGAGCGGGTGAGCTCTTCTTCCTCGTTGCGCGGGTTGGTGCCCACAATGTCTTCGAGGTCGAGTGGCGACGGCATGTAGTCGACAACCGCGTCGAGCAGTGGCTGGACACCCTTGTTCTTGAACGCGGTGCCCATGAGGATCGGCACGATGTGACCGTCGATGGTGCCCTGGCGGATCGAAGCCTTGAGGGTCTCTTCGGTGATGTCCTCACCTTCGAGGTACTTCTCCATGATGGTTTCGTCGTAGCCGCTAACGGCGTCCATCAGAAGCTCGCGGTATTCCTCGGCCTGGTCGGCGAGATCGGCGGGGATGTCCTCGATGCTGTAGCTCGCGCCGAGGTCCTTTTCGTCGGTAGCCAATGGCCACACGAGTGCCTTCATGCGAACGAGGTCGACAACACCCTGGAAGTCACCCTCAGCACCAATGGGCAGCTGGAGGACGGCGGTGTCGGTGGTCAGACGTTCCTGAATGGTGTCGAGGCAGTAGAAGAAGTCGGCACCGGTGCGGTCGAGCTTGTTGACGAAGCACATGCGAGGCACGCCGTACTTGTCGGCCTGGCGCCAAACGGTCTCGGACTGTGGCTCAACGCCAGCAACACCGTCGAACACGGCGACGGCACCATCGAGCACACGCAGCGAGCGCTCAACCTCGACGGTGAAGTCGACGTGGCCCGGCGTATCGATGATGTTGATCTTGGTCTTGTCGGCATCGGCGGCGCCGTCTTCGCCCCAGTAACAGGTGGTGGCAGCCGAGGTAATCGTGATGCCACGCTCCTGCTCCTGCTCCATCCAGTCCATCGTGGCGCCACCGTCGTGGACTTCACCGATCTTGTAGTTCACGCCGGTGTAGTAGAGGATGCGCTCGGTCGTGGTGGTCTTACCAGCATCGATGTGCGCCATGATGCCGATGTTGCGGACCTTGTCCAGTGAGTGTCTTGCCATGACGGAAATGCCTCGGTTGCCTCGGTTACCTCAGGCGGAACCTGAGCGAGATGGGTGGGGGGTCGGAGCTAAGGAATGAACGACATCTGGACGATGTCGGGTCGAGGCGGCTGGGCCAGGCCTGCGCCTCGGAAGCGACTACCAGCGGTAGTGGGCGAAGGCCTTGTTGGAGTCGGCCATCTTCTGAAGATCATCGCGACGCTTGATCGCAGCGCCGATGCCGTTGCTGGCATCCATGATCTCGTTAGCGAGACGCTCAGCCATCGTGCGCTCACGGCGAGCCCGTGAGAATTCGACGACCCAACGGATCGCGAGCGTGTTCGCGCGCTTGGGGCGAACTTCGACCGGCACCTGGTAGGTCGCGCCACCGACACGGCGGCTGCGGACCTCGAGAGGTGGCTTGACGTTTTCGATGGCCCGCTTGAGCGTTGCCACAGGATCGTCGCTGGTGCGTTGGCCGATCGTCGACAGCGCGCTGTAGACGATGCGTTCTGCAGTCGAACGCTTTCCGTCGAGCAGGACCTTGTTGATCACCTGGGTGACGAGAACCGATTCGTACAGCGGATCGGCGGGTACGTCACGACGGGGTGCAGCGTTCTTGCGCATTGGTCAGCCCTTCTTGGCGCCGTAGCGGCTACGAGCCTGCTGACGCTTGTCGACACCGCTCGCATCGAGCGTGCCACGAACAATCTTGTAGCGAACACCGGGAAGGTCCTTCACACGACCACCGCGGACGAGCACGATCGAGTGCTCTTGGAGGTTGTGGCCTTCGCCCGGGATGTAGGCAGTCACTTCCATACCCGTGGTGAGGCGAACACGTGCGACCTTGCGGAGTGCGGAGTTCGGCTTCTTCGGAGTGGCGGTGTACACGCGGGTGCACACACCACGACGCTGCGGAGCACCCTTGAGTGCTGGCGTCTTTTCCTTGCGGAACTTCGCCTCGCGTCCGTTGCGGACGAGCTGTTGAATGGTGGGCACGATGATTCCCTGCGCTGTACTCGGGGGGACGAATTGACTGCGACCTCGCGCGGCGAACGTTCAGCCGCTGGGCCAGCAGACAAGCCTACGAACCGCACTAGGGGCCGACAACCTCGCCGCGGCAACAATTCCGCCGTACAGGCCGCCTGACTCCGCCGTGCGGGTTGCCTGACTGATCGGCCCGGTGCGAAAAACGAGCGAAATCGGATCTTGGATAGGTCTTTGCACTTGCTTGTCGGTCGACGGTGAGTCCGATCCGGACGATAACGGCCATGTCCACGCTCCTTTCACAAACCCGTGACCCCCAACTAGAGGCGACCGACATCACGGTCCAATCCCCCGCCCCGACGCCGAATCGGACCGCCAACCCAACGCGCTCGTCGGTTGCGACTGCGCCGCTCGACGGCGGCACCGATCGGTTCGTCCTGTTTCCCGCTCGTGCGTTCCTCGCCTTCGGCTGGCTTCGCGCCGGCGTCGAGAAAGTGATCGACGGCGAGTGGTGGACGGGCGCCAAGCTCGACACCTTCCTCAGCGATCAGTCCGACGCGATGTTGCCGTTCATGGAACCGCTGACGAACTCGCTCGTGGCGCCAGCGCCGTTCATCACCGCCGCCGTCGTGCTGGTTATCGAACTCGTCCTCGGCGTGCTGCTGCTCACCGGACGCCGGCTCGGACTGGCGCTACTCACCGCCAGCGCACTGAACGTGATCTTCGTACTGATGGGTGTCGTAACACCGTCCGCGTTCTACCTGGTGATCCAGCTCACGCTGCTCCTTGCGCTCGGGGCCCGCACCGGCTGGTTCAACGCTCGGCGCAGACTGGCCGTCATCGGCGGTGCAGCGCTCACCGCCATCGGTTTGACGCCGTTCATCGCGACGATCCACCCGGCCGAGGTCATCCACGACCCTGCGATCATGCTGGTCACCGTGGGTGCGCTCGCCGCCGCGACGCAGGGCTTCACACTTCTGGCCACGTCGCCGCTCGGCCATCAGTGGCTGAAGCAAGCCGCCCGGCGACAGACGGCAGCGTGACCGCCGGTATCGTCGCCGCATGAGTTCGCCGCTGCCGTTGCGCTTCCTGCGATCCGCAAGCGATCACGAGCAGCTGCCCGAGTCGCTGCTCGAGGTTGCGATCGTTGGCCGGTCCAATGTCGGCAAGTCGTCGCTGATCAATGCGCTCGCCGCTCGCAAGAAGCTGGCCCGCACCTCGAAGACACCCGGCGCAACGCAGCTGCTCAATGTGTTCGAGTTTGGCGACGAGGATTCGGGCCGGTGGCTCGTCGACCTGCCGGGCTATGGCTACGCCAAGCTCAGCAAGCGTCAGCTCCAAGACATGGCCGACATGATCAACGACTACATGACCCAGCGCGAGACGGTCGTCCAGGCCATCTCGTTGTTCGACGCAAACGTCGGACCAACCGAGCTCGACCTGCAAACGATCGACTGGCTTCGCCACATCGATCTCGACATCCTGCTGGTGGGCACCAAGGTCGACAAGATCAAGTCGTCGCAGCGCGGCAAGAAGCAGCGCACTGCCGCCGAGAAGCTTGGTGTGAAGTCAGGCCAGATCGCCTGGGTCTCGTCGGACAAGGGCACCGGGATTCCCGAGCTCCGCGGCCAGATCGCCGCGCTGCTCTCCAGCTAGCGGCAGCGCTAGACAGCCGGGGGAAGGTTCCAGTCGACTGGGTCACGCCCGGCAGCGACGAGGGCTGCGTTCGCCCGACTGAACGGCTTTGAGCCAAAGAACCCTCGAGATGCCGACAGCGGGCTCGGGTGTGGCGACTCGATGACGTGATGATGCGCAGCGATGAGTGGCTTCTTCGCTCGAGCATTGTTGCCCCACAAGATGAACACGACCGGCTCGGGTTTCGCGGACACGACCTCGATGACTCGGTCGGTGAACTGCTCCCAGCCCTTGCCACGGTGACTGCCCGCATTGTGCGCTCGAACGGTGAGCGCGGTGTTGAGCAGCAACACGCCATTGCGCGCCCAAGCCTCGAGGTTGCCGTGACCCGGCGATGCGATGCCCAGGTCCTCGGCCAGCTCTTTGTAGATGTTGCGCA
>CAZEMU010000181.1:0-1768 GCA_964513315.1 uncultured Acidimicrobiaceae bacterium
CATGAAGATCTGGTGCATCGACTACGGCGAGTTCGGCGTCGCCCTGATCGAGGGCATCGACCGGGCCAAGAAGTCACAGGTCACCGCCTTCGTCGACCGCCACGGTGACCACTCGGTCCAGCACGTCGCCTATGACACCCACGACCTTGCGAAGTTCCAGGAGCACATGAAGAAGATGGGTGGCACGCCACGCGGCGAGACGCTCGTGCGCAACGACGGCTTCGGCGTCCTCAAGCAGATGTTCGCCCGCGGCTACGAAGAGGGTTCGGCCGATGAGTCGACGTTCCCCGAGTACGTGCAGCGCCCGAACAACATGACCGCCGACGAGGTTGCGATCACCTTCGCCGAGGAAACCGGCAAGGGCTTCTACGACCAAGTGGCCGACGCGGTCGACGACGGTGACACCGCTCCGTTCTTCGACTTCGCCAAGATGCCCGAGGATTGGGAAGTCCCCGAAGCCACGCCGCTCACGGGCACCCGCTAGAACGCGGCCTGCTGATGCGGTCGTCAATGGGCCTACCGCCTGGAGGTCCGGCGCCCGAGGCTCCGCGGCCGGAACTTCATCCGGACTATGTCGCTCGACGCGACGAACTCGCTCGACTCGCGTCCGGCGCGCACGAACAGCCGGCGACGATCGACTACCGGCCGACCGAGCACTCGACCTGGGCGACCGTCATGGCCGCGCTTCAGGCCCGCTGGGCCGAGGTTGCGGCGCCCGAGATCCTGCGGGCCGCAGACCGACTCGGCCTACCAACTGATCGGGTGCCTCAGCTGCACGAGGTCTCCAGTGCGCTGGTGCCCCGAACCGGTTTCGAGTTCCGAGCTGTTCCCGGTCTCGTACCGGTCAACGAGTTCTTCGGAGCGCTCGCCAACGGCCGGTTCCTGTCAACGCAGTACATCCGCCACCACGACGCGCCGCTCTACACACCTGAGCCCGACATCATCCACGAGGTGATCGGCCATGGCACGTGTCTGGCCGAGCCGCACCTGGCGATGGTCCATCGCGAAGCTGGCACCGCGATGTTGCGGATGGAGACCGACGCGGCCCGCCAGTTCATCGCGGACGTGTTTTGGTTCTCCATCGAGTTCGGCGTCGTCGAAACCGACGCCGGACCGCGTGCTCATGGAGCGGGACTGTTGTCCTCGGTCGGTGAACTCGACTGGTTTCGCCAGCAAGCAGAGATTCGCCCGGTCGATATTGACGCCATGGGGACCCTCTCCTACGACATCTCGAACTACCAACCGGTCCTTTTTGCCTGCCGATCGCTCGCACATCTGGTCGACACGGTCGGAGAGTTCTTTGCGGCGGCGACGACCGAGTCGGTGCTCGATCGGCTCGACGCTGGCCGAGTCAGCGCCGCCTAGAACGCCCCAGACCGCACCGCACCAACGTTCTTGGCCCCTCGCGTCGGCCCGTTGACGGGCCCAGGACCCGTGGGGAGACACGCGCGCTCCGCGCGTGGTCGAGAGATTTCTCAAAACCTAAATTCCACCCTTGACATTTGCCTTGGCTGGACGATTAACTGGTTGCCCCGCTGTAATTACTCTGGTGTAGTTTCACCAGGTACTTACGGGGCCGAATTCGGCGTCGGCGGGGTGCGCATCCATTGTTCTCGGAAAAACCCGGGACCCATTCTCTTCGGCGACTGGGACCCACGGGCAGGGACTCCAAGAACGGACATCGCACCGCTCCGAGGCCGCGTTCACCTAGGGACAACACATCAGGGCTCACGAGACGCAGCAACCGCTGCGCAAAACACTGCACCGA
>CAZEMU010000181.1:1868-6395 GCA_964513315.1 uncultured Acidimicrobiaceae bacterium
AACACTGCACCGACGGGCCGTCAGGCCTGCCAAACACGCAAACAGCACAAGGGCAAAACGGTCAGCTCACATCGACCGAACGACCTTCGCAGCCGCAGCGTCTCGTAACAACAAGGAGCGTCTCACGCTCCACACAAGGGAGATCAACGTGGCACTCATCGAGACCACATCGACCGACGCTGAAGGCTCAGGAGCTGCTGGCTCCAACGGAGCCGATGGCATCAGCATCGTGTCGGACACGCCGACGCTGCCGGCGCCGAAGATGCGCGTTCGCAAGCGTGACGGCAGCTTCGAGCCCGTCGACCCGATGAAGATCGTGACTCGGATCGCACGCTGCGCCGAAGGCCTCGACGGTGTTGACCCCATGCGAGTCGCCACCAAGACCATCTCCGGTCTCCACGACGGCGCCACCACGATCGAGCTCGATGAGCTGGCCATCCGCACAGCGGCGACCAACATCATCGAAGAGCCGAACTACTCCAAGCTCGCCGGTCGCCTGCTCGCGACCTACATCCACGAAGAACTGCGCAACGAGAACGTCAAGACCTTCTCGCAGTCGATCGCCGCTGGCCGCCTGGTGGGCCTGATCAGCGAAGCGACCGCCGAGTTCGTCGAGTCCAACGCCCAGGCCTTCAACGCCGCCATCGACCACGACCGCGATCAGCTGTTCGAGTTCTTCGGCCTGCGCACCGTGTACGACCGCTACCTGCTGCGTCACCCCGAGAAGCGCCACGTACTCGAAACGCCGCAGTACTTCTTCCTCCGTGTCGCCTGCGGCCTCGCCACGAACCCCGACGAAGCCATCACCTTCTACAACCTGCTCAGCTCGCTCGAGTACCTGACCTCGACGCCAACGCTGTTCAACTCGGGTACCGCTCACCCACAGATGAGCTCGTGCTACCTGCTCGACTCCCCCGAGGACAGCCTCGAGTCGATCTACAAGCGCTACACCGACGTCGCTCGCCTCAGCAAGCACGCTGGCGGCATCGGCCTGTCCTACAGCCGCATCCGCAGCCGCGGCTCGCTCATCAAGGGCACAAACGGTCTGTCCAACGGCATCGTGCCGTGGCTCAAGACCCTCGACAGCTCCGTCCAGGCCGTCAACCAGGGTGGCAAGCGCAAGGGCGCTGCCTGTGTCTATGTCGAGAGCTGGCACGCCGACATCTACGAGTTCCTCGAGCTGCGTGACAACACCGGCGACGAGTCCCGCCGCACCCACCACCTGAACCTGGCCAACTGGGTCCCCGACCTGTTCATGGAGCGCGTCGAAAAGGACTGGCAGTGGAGCCTGTTCGACCCCAAGAAGGTCCCCCACTTCGTTGACCTCTTCGGCGACGAATTCGAGCGGGCCTACATCGAGGCCGAAGAAGCCGGCATCTACGAGAAGCAGGTTTCGGCCCGCGACCTCTACAGCCGCATGATGCGCACCCTCGCCCAGACCGGCAACGGCTGGATGACGTTCAAGGACGCATCGAACTCCAAGTGCAACCAGACCGGCGCTCCTGCCGCAACGGGCGAAGCACCCCGAGTCGTGCACCTGTCGAACCTCTGCACCGAGATCCTCGAGGTCACCAACCAAGACGAGACTGCGGTCTGCAACCTCGGTTCGGTCAACCTCAGCCGCATGGTGGTCGACGGTCCCGACGGCCCGATGTTCGACTTCGACAAGCTCGGCGACGTTGTCCGCACTGCGGTGCCGTTCCTCGATCGAGTGATCGACATCAACTTCTACCCGACCGACGAAGCGGGCAACTCCAACGCCCAGTGGCGTCCAATCGGCCTCGGCGTCATGGGTCTCCAAGACGTCATGTTCAAGCTGCGTCTGCCGTTCGACTCCCCCGAGGCGCTCGACCTGTCGACCCGCATCTCCGAAGAGGTCTACTTCCACGCCCTGACCGCAAGCTGCGATCTGGCCGAGAAGAACGGCGCCCACGAGAACTTCCACTACACCCGGGCCGCTCAGGGCCAGCTGCAGTACGACCTCTGGGACGACGCATCTGGTTCGTCAATACAGCCAAGCCAGCCTGAGCGTTTCGATGCGCTCAAGGAGCGCATCGCTGAGCACGGTCTGCGCAACTCGCTCATGATCGCCATTGCCCCGACGGCGACGATTGCGTCGATCTCGGGTTGCTATGAGTGCATCGAGCCGCAGGTGTCCAACCTGTTCAAGCGCGAGACGCTGTCGGGCGAGTTCATCCAGATCAACAACTACCTGGTGCGTGACCTGCAGGCTCGTGGCCTCTGGACCGCTGACATGATTGCGGCGATCAAGTCCTCCGAGGGCTCGATCCAAGACGTCCCTGGTATCCCCCAGGATCTCAAGGAGCTCTACCGCACTGCGTGGGAACTCCCGATGCGTTCGCTCATCGACATGGCTGCTTCCCGTGGCGCCTACATCGACCAGAGCCAGTCGCTGAACCTCTTCATGGAAACGCCGACCATCGGCAAGCTCAGCTCCATGTACCTGCACGCATGGAAGGCCGGTCTCAAGACCACCTACTACCTGCGTAGCCGTGCGGCCACCCGCATCAACCAGACGACCGTCAACAACTCCAACCGGTTCAGCGACTCCGAGGCCGTGGCCTGCTCGCTCGAGAACCCCGAGACCTGCGAGGCATGCGACTGATGGCTCTTTCCAACGAAGCACTCGACCCTCAGTACGACGGAGCGCTTGCGCTTTCGCCGGACACGCTCGACGCGCCCGGCGTCGACACGTCGACCCAGCCGCAGAACATTCTCGATCCTGGGTTCGATCTGACGCTGCGCCCCATGCGGTACCCGCAGTTCTTCGACATGTACCGCGATGCAATCAAGAACACGTGGACCGTCGACGAGATCGACTTCAGCACCGACCTGTCGGACCTGGACCGCAAGCTGACTCCGGCTGAGCGTCACCTGGTCAACCGGCTCGTGGCGTTCTTCGCCACCGGCGACTCGATCGTGGCCAACAACCTGGTGCTGAACCTGTACCAGCACATCAATGCGCCCGAAGCCCGCATGTACCTGTCACGCCAGCTCTACGAAGAGGCGCTGCACGTCCAGTTCTACCTGACGCTGCTCGACAACTACATCCCCGACATGGCCGAGCGCCAGGCAGCGTTTGCTGCGGTCGAGAACATCCCCTCGATCAAGCAGAAGGCTGACTTCTGCTTCAAGTACATGTCGAGCCTCGACGGCGTCGATGAGCTGTCCACCAAAGACGAGCGTCGTCAGTTCCTGATGAACCTCATCTGCTTTGCGACCTGCATCGAGGGCCTGTTCTTCTTCGCAGCCTTCGCCTACGTGTACTTCCTGCGGTCCAAGGGTCTGCTCAACGGTCTTGCTGACGGCACCAACTGGGTGTTCCGTGACGAGAGCGGTCACATGAACTTCGCCCTCGAGGTCGTCGAGACCGTCCGAGCTGAAGAGCCTGACCTGTTCGACGACGCCATGAACGAGCGCATCAGCGAAATGCTGGCCGAGGCCGTCGACTGCGAATTCCTGTTCGCCCAGGATCTGCTCAGCGAAGGCATCACCGGCATGTCGCTGGCCGATACCCGCAGCTACCTCGAGTACGTCGCCGACCAGCGCCTCATGCAGCTCGGTCTGCCCGCACGTTTCGGCTCGGACAACCCGTTTGCGTTCATGGAACTCCAAGACGTGCAGCAGCTCTCGAACTTCTTCGAGCGCACCGTGTCGTCGTACCAGGTTGGTGTCGAAGGGACCGTCAACTTCGACGAAGACTTCTAAAAGATCTGGACGGTCGTTGTCGCCCTGACTCCGACCGCCAGTTGTTGTGCGACGTACGTCCCACGTCGCACTTCACCCGGAAGGGCGTTGATCCCGAACGCACTCTTCCGTCTCCGGCATCAAGGCTCGGCGTTCTACCAAAGCGCCGGGCCTTGATGTATTTTTCGGCCGCCGTTGGCACCGGGCGGTCGGCGTAGAACCGTTCATGTCGGTTCGGTTGCAACCCAAGGAATTGGGTATGGGTGCGGGAACTTTTGGCGTTTGAGCAGCGACCATGTCTGTCGATGCCTTCTTTCGGTTCACTCCGCGTGTCCCTGGTGCTCGGAATCGTTGGCTTTTTGCTGGCGGCAACCGCCTGCGGCGGGAATCCGCCGCTGGAGCTGTCGCCTGTGGCCGCCGAAGGGCGCCAGATCGCCAATGCGAGCGGTTGCGCCTCGTGCCATGGCAAGAACGGCCAGGGCGTGACCGCGCCGAGCTGGCAGGGTCTCTACAACGAGCCGGTGCCGCTGGCCGACGGCACGACGGTGATCGCCGACGAGGAGTACCTGTACAACTCGATCACCGACCCGCAAGGCCAGATCGTCAAGGACTACACGTTGAAGATGCCTAGGAACGCACTCGACGACGATCAGATCGAACTGGTCATCGCCTACATCCGGGAGATCAAGTGACCCGTCTTGCCTCGATGCTCCTCGCATTCGCGCTGCTCGCGGTGGCCTGCGGCGGCGAAGAAGCCACGCTCGCTGGCTACGAGATCGAACCGGACCCTGCAGTTGGCACCTATTCGTTGCCCGCCGT
>CAZEMU010000182.1:0-6354 GCA_964513315.1 uncultured Acidimicrobiaceae bacterium
GGCCAGCTGCAGGACCTTGAGCGAGCGACCGCGGTTGCATCGCTCGAGTGCGCAGGCGATGGCCCCGAAGAGATCGCCGAGATCACGGCGCGGTACGAAGCCGAGTTCGTCGCCGAGAACCGGTCGACGCTCGAGGCGTTCTCGAACTAGCTGCTCGGGTTGAGCCCGGCCGCGAGGAACTCCAAGGTCTGGCGCCACGCAACTGCTTCGGCACTGCCATCAAAGTTCGGATGTTCTTGCTCGGCGAAGCCGTGGCCAACGTCGGGGTGTTGCTCGATGCGGAAGTCGCACTTGGCCATCTGGAGGTTGAGACCGAGCAGTGCAATCTCGTCGTCGCTCACGAGCTCGTCCGCGCCGCCAAAGTGCAGCAGGAACTTGGCGCAGGCCCGGTCGAAGGTGAGCGACTGGGTGCCGTAGAAGCCGACGACAGCCGCACAATCGTCGGGAAACCGCTCGGCGAGCCAAAGCGCCCACGAGGCACCCGCCGCGAAACCGACGATGCCCATCGGAGCCAACGGATCGACGGTCGCTCCCCGCAGCAGACGTAGCGACGACTGCACGAGCGACGCGGACACGTTCATGTCCATCGCCATCAGCGCCTCGGTGGCTTGGCGTTCGTCCTGGGCGACGGTTCCGTCGTTGAGGTCGGGGACGAGGACCGTGAAGCCCGCGTCAGCGAGACCGTCCGCACGAGCCTTGAGCGACGGCGTCAGACCCCACGGCGACGGGATCAACAGCACGCCGGGGCCGGGGCCGTCAGGCGGCGCGACGAAGTAGCCCGAGCCGGGCGGAGGGGCAGATCCGGCAGCCTCGGTGGCCGAAGGAGTGTCCTCTGCATCTGGTGAGCCGCCAGTCATATGGGCACGGATCGTACCGGCGCCGATACCCGTTGGATTTGCGGGTCGGCGAGCCCAGGACCACTACTAGAGTCAGTGGGTGTCCGAAGACGCTGCCACCCCAGAGGCCGAGAATCCAGAGGCCGAATCCGAAGCCTCTGACTTCATCCGTGACCTGATCCGCGACGACAACGCTGCCGGTACCTACGGCGGGCGTGTCCAGACGCGCTTTCCGCCCGAACCGAATGGCTACCTCCACATCGGTCACGCCAAGTCGATCTGCCTGAACTTTGGCGTCGCCGAGGACTTCGGCGGCACCTGCAATCTGCGGTTCGACGACACCAATCCCGAACGCGAAGACGACGAGTTCGTCGAAGCGATCCAGCGCGACGTGAAATGGCTCGGGTTCGAGACCAATCGTGGCCCGCTCTTCGCCAGCGACTACTTCGAGACGCTCTACGAGTGGGCCGAAGAGCTGGTCGGTAAAGGCCTGGCCTATGTCGACGACCAGGACGCAGAGACGATCTCGGACACCCGAGGCAACTTCACCACGCCCGGCACGAACAGCCCGTACCGCGACCGCAGCGTCGAAGAGAACCTCGACCTGTTGCGCCGCATGCGTGCTGGCGAGTTCGGCGATGGCGAAAAGGTCTTGCGGGCCAAGATCGACATGGCCCACCCGAACATGGTCATGCGCGACCCGCTGATGTACCGCATCCGCCACGTCGCACACCACCGCACCGGCGATACGTGGTGCATCTATCCGAACTACGACTGGGCGCACGGCCAGAGCGACGCGATCGAAGAAGTCACGCACTCGTTCTGCACCCTCGAGTTCGAGAACAATCGCGAGCTCTACGACTGGTTCCTCGACAACCTCGACGGCTTGCCGTCGGATCGGCCTCGCCAGACCGAGTTCGGCCGGCTGGGTCTGACCTACATCATCACCTCGAAGCGCAAGCTTGCGGCCATCGTCGAGTCCGGCAAGGTCGACGGTTGGGACGACGCCGAGATGCCAACGCTGAGCGGGCTTCGCCGGCGCGGCTATCCGGCCAGCGCGATCCGTGACTTCTGCAGCCATATCAGCGTCGGCCGCTCCACCGGAACGACCGAAATTGAACTGCTCGAGAGCTTCGTGCGGACCGACCTGAACAAGACCGCGTTGCGCCGCATGGCCGTGCTGAATCCGCTCAAGCTCGTGATCACGAACTGGCCGACCGACGCCGACGGCAACCCGGTCGTCGAAATGCGCACGGCCACGAACAACCCCGAGAACGAAGCCGATGGCACCCGCGAAGTCCCGTTCTCGGGCGAGCTGTGGATCGAACGCGATGACTTCATGGTCGATCCGCCCAAGAAGTTCTTCCGCCTCGCTCCCGGTCGCGAAGTCCGACTGCGATCCGGCTACTTCGTGACCTGCACCGACGTCATCACCGACGACGCCGGCGAAGTCACCGGAGTCCACGCCACCTATGACCCCGAGACCGCTGGCGGACAGGCTCCCGACGGGCGCAAGGTCAAGGCAACGATCCACTGGGTGTCCGCCGCACACGCGGTCCAGGCCGAGGTCCGGCTCTACGACCGGCTGTTCACCGAGGCCCACCCTGGCGCCAACGACACCGACCCGCTCGACCAGCTAAACCCGAACTCGCGAACCGTCGTGCACGGGGCCCAGCTTGAGCCGGCGCTGGCCGACACCGAACTCGGTCAGGTCGTGCAGTTCGAGCGTCTCGGCTACTTTGCCCATGACCTGGATCAGCCCATGGTGTTCCACCGCACGGTGGGACTCCGTGACGAGTGGGCTCGTATCCAGAAGCGCAAATAGCCCAGCTACGGCGTTCACCACCTAGGGGAAGCATGGATCAGAAACCGCTCGACCAACGTGTCGACCAGGCGCAGGGCAACGATGGCGACGGCCTACCTGTCGGACTGCTGATTCGTCTCGCGCTTGCGGGACTTCTGATCGCAGCCGTCGTGGTCTTTGTGCTCCAGAACCTCGACTCGGTGCCGGTCAACTTCTTGTCCTGGGGCTTTGATGCACCGCTCATCGTGCTGCTCGCCGTTGCTGCTGGCACCGGGGTGCTCCTGCGCTGGGTGCTCGGGTTCTGGTGGTCCCGCCGCCGCTCATGACCGCCATCGCTGGCCAGGACCGTTTCACCCCGAGCCCGATCTTTGGTGCACTCGTTGCGGCGACCTTCGCGGTCGGTGTGCTGTTGTGGCGCGGCGCCGATCTCGGCGGGTTCGGTGTCTTCATCTTCGTCCTGCTCGGCTGGACGCTGTCGCTCACGCTGCACGAATTCGGCCACGCCATCGTCGCCTACATCGCGGGCGACCGTTCCGTCGCTGACAAGGGCTACCTGACCCTCGATGTCCGCAAGTACGTCGACCCGGGCACCTCGCTGGTCTTCCCGCTCATCATCTTGGTCATCGGCGGTATCGGCCTGCCTGGTGGTGCTGTCTGGATCCAGATGGGAGCGATCCGCTCGGCCGCGATGCGGTCGGCAGTAAGCGCTGCCGGCCCGGCGGCGTCCGCCGTGTGTGCGCTTCTTTGTCTGGTACCAATCCGCATGGGCCTCTTCGATGGTGCCGATCGGATCTTCCTCGTCGCCATGGGATTCCTCGGTGCGATCCAAGTCATCGCCTTTCTGCTGAACCTGATCCCGATTCCCGGGCTCGACGGGTTCGGGATCATCGAGCCGCACCTATCGCCTCAAACCCGGGCCCAGCTCCGGCCGCTGCGCCAGTACGGATTCATGATCCTGATTGCTGCGCTCTGGTTCGTTGAGCCGGTGAGCGATGCCTTCTGGGGCATCACCGAGAGCGTGAGTGACCTTCTCGGAGGCGAGAACTCGGGTCTGCTGCGCAGCCTCGGCTGGCGCGAGTTCCGGTTCTGGGAATAGGCGCTGATCGGTCGTCATGAGTAGCCAGGTCCGGATCGACAAGTGGCTGTGGGCCGTACGGCTGTTCAAGACGCGGACTGCGGCGAACGACGCCTGCTCAAGCGGCCGAGTGCGCATCGACGGCACGCCAGCAAAGCCAGCGAGTCGGCTCGCGGTCGGCAATGAACTGACCGTGCGGACGCGTGGCATCACCCGCACGTATCGGGTCGAGAAACTCATCGAGAAGCGGGTCGGCGCTGCGGTCGCTGTCGAGTGCTACGAGGACCTCACGCCACCCGAAGCGTTGCCCAAGAAGCGAAGCGACGCCGAGCGCATCGACGCCGCATGGGCGGAACGCGGCCGTGGTGCAGGCCGCCCAACGAAGCGCGACCGCCGCCAGATGGAGAAGTTCGTCGGCCGCAAACGTAACTAGGTCAGTGGCGCGGCTGAGCCAGGAGCCCAGCTGAGCTAACAGAGCCCCCTAGCTAGTAGCGCCCTTCAGTTAACAGGGCGCAGCGTTGGGGTCGGTTGTTGCGGCAGTCGTGCCGTCGGGGCTCAGCGGGGGAGCGTCACAGAGCATCTGGCGGTAGAGCGGTTCGGTCTCGGCAGGGTCCGACAAGTAGCCGATCGGGCGATCGTTCACGTGCAACTCCCAATGGAGGTGTACCGACGGGTGGCCTTCGAGGATCCCGTTCGCTGCGGTCGACGTGCCGGTGTTGCCGACGCTTCCGAGCAAGGTCCCGGCCGTGATCCGGCGGCCGGTCACGATGTTCGGATCGATATCGCTGAGGTGGGCATAGACGGTGACGATCCGGTCATCGCTGCCCGGTGTGCCTTCGGGCAGGTGATGGGCGACGACCACGAATCGGCCGTAGAGCATCGCCAGCGTCCAGAACGGCGTATCGACGGCGAGCGCAGCGTTGGCGAGCACAGCGTCGCGGTCGTCTGGCGCTGCATCGAGGTAGTCGTCGACGACGAAGAGCACCTCGCCATCGGCGGCAGCGGTGATGGCGTGATCGGTCGTGCCGCAGTTGAAGTCCAACCCGTTGTGCGTCCCGGACCGGTACTCACGCGGCGCACCGACGTTCAGGTCGGGATTGCCGAACGGCAGGTTGCAGGTGGTCACCGGAAGCTGCACACGATCCGCGAGCAAGGTGGCAAGTTCTGCGCCTGCGCTCGCGGGCGGTGGGTTCGCTCGCAACGGATCGGCGCCGAATCGAGTGTCATCGGTGAGGAGCTCGAACGGAAGCACACCCTCGACGAGCTCGCCGTTGATCATGAGTCGCCCGATGCGTCCGAGTGGTGTCGATGGGTCGACGACCTGGCCGATGCGCAGGTCGGGCGAGATCGAATCGAGGCCGGCGTACACCGACGTCACATTGCGCACGCCGTTCAGGGAGCCATGGTCGACGACGACGAAGGTTCCGTACGCCGCAGCTCGTACCCAGGGGCCGTCCTTGCCGTTGGCGAGGAGCGCTGCCTTTTCGCTGTTAAGCGGCGCTTGGGTCACCCGCATGACGACTCGACCCGGAGCGATCGGCATCGCTTCGAGCCCAGACACGTCACAAACGAAGGTGAGCGAGGGCGTCAGTGACAAGAAGTTGTTGTCCTGGCGCTGCCGTTCATCGATGAACGGACACGGCACCGGTGCGACCGTGTCGGCTGCCCCGCGGATCTCTGATGCCACCGCCGACCAGGGCTTGCGCTCGTTTTCGAGAATCGGCACGGCGGTTGGTGTCGCGTTCGGATCGACCGTCGGCACGGGAGCAGCGAATTCGGCGTCCGGTCCGTTCACGTTCACGAAGATCAACGTGAGAACGACAACAGCCGTAACTGCGAACAAGGCCGCAAGCTTCTGGGCGCGTGGAAAGTCGGACATGGTCGCAGGCGCACGGCTCCGCACCGTGCGTCGGCAACGGTAACGGCACCGCACGAGTGTGCCGACGCGGACCCCGATTCCTTGGCGGCCGCTGGACCGGGAACGAGCCGGTTGGGGGCTGTTCCCTCATGACGTGTGGCGCGAGTCACTGCATGATCAGACGATGCGGAACCCGACACGTCACCCTCATCCCCGACTTCGATCATGGACAAATCGCCCGGCGCTGTGCTGGGCGGCCCTCGTGATCGGCTTCGTCACGCTGCTTCCTGCGATCTTCGCGGTCCCCGCGGCCGACGCGTACCACCAGGGCACCGTCTCGGTCGGGGAAGTGCGAGGCATCGACTACCGAGGTGTGGAACACGGGATCGATTGGGCGACATCGGCCATTGCCGTCGAGGCCGTCCGCCACGGCGACCTCGACGGCGATGGAGTCGAAGAAGCGGTCGTCGTGCTCGCCTATGACACGGAACACGGCGCAGAGTGGATGGTGCAGGCCTACGCCGCGACCGGAGCCGGCGTGGTTCCCGCAGGGCGGACCCACGGCTTCCGATCGTCGTGGCAGCACTTCGATCGGCTTGTCGTTCGCGACGGATCGATCGAGTTCACGGTCCGAAGCGGCGAGGTCGATGGCCGAGACGGCTGGCTCGAGGTCCAACATTGGGCGCTCGTCGGCGACGAACTGCGCCTGTTGGAACGCCGATCCGGGGGACAGGTGCTCACGCTCGATACGACAGGCCCGGCTGCTCCAGCGGTGCTTCCA
>CAZEMU010000183.1:0-6342 GCA_964513315.1 uncultured Acidimicrobiaceae bacterium
TGCACATGGCCGAGAACGGCTTCTGCGAGCACGGCGAGCAGGAACGCATGCTGGCGCACGGCGAGACCGAGATCGGCGGCCGGTTCCCGGTCAACACCGATGGCGGCTGCCTTGCGAACGGCGAGCCTGTCGGTGCCTCTGGTTTGCGCCAGGTGTACGAGAACGTGCTGCAGCTGCAGGGTCGGGCTGGCGAACGCCAGGTGCCGAACAACCCCAAGACCGCCTACACGCATGTGTACGGCGCCCCCGGAATCTCCGGCGTCACCATCCTCGCCCGTTGAGCGAAGCGAACGGCAGCGCACGGCGTGGCGTTTCGGCGCAGCCGAGAGGCCGTCAGTGAGCGAAGCGAACGGCATCGATTGGCAGCGGATCTATCACACGGGTATCCGCGTCCATGATCTTGACGCGGCCATGGACGAGATGGGCGAGACGCTTGGGGTGACCTGGGCGACCGTCCAGCACAACCCGGCCCAACAGATCTGGACGCCCGAGGATGGACTTCGAGCGGTCGAGCTGACCTTCGTGTACTCGTGCGAGGGTCCGCAACACATCGAGTTACTCCAGGGTGTGCCAGGTACGCCTTGGCATGCTGGCGACGCTCCCGGTGTGCACCATGTGGGCATCTGGGTCGACGATGTGGCGGCCGAGACCGAGCGTTGCTTAGCCAACGGCTGGTCGATCGCGGCAGCGGGCGCAGCCCCCGAGGATGGCTACGGCGTCTACACCTACGTGGTGCCGCCGAGCGGTCCGATCGTCGAACTCGTGTGGTCCGCCGTCGAGCCGCGCTTCGAAGCCTGGTGGGCTGGCGGCACGCTCGGTAACGAGCGGGACTGACCGAGAACTACGCCACCGCGACGGAGGTGGTGACACGGGTTCCGGCGTTGAAGCCCGCCTGGGCGGGCAGGTATTCGGACTCGACTCGGGCGTTGACTGCCGAGAAGTGATCCAATCTGGACAATCTCCGATCGGGGCCACCGACAGGCGTCCGACTAGCGTCGTTTCATGGACCTACAACCTGGCGAAGCACGCGAAGTCGGCCCGTCGTTGTACGACCAACTGCGCGACGACCCGACCCCGCCGCCCGATGCGCTCCTCGAAGAGTCGTACGCGTTCCGGGGTGACGAGGACATTCCGTACGCCGTCTACACGTCCGAGGCCTATGCCGCCGACGAGTACGACACCGTCTGGGCGAAGAGCTGGCAGTGGGCGTGCCACGTCGATCATGTCGCCGAGGCTGGCGACTACTACGTCTATGACGTGGGCCCTCACTCTGCGCTTATCGTCCGGGGCGACGACGGCGAGCTGCGGGCGTATTACAACGCCTGCATGCATCGCGGCACGCAGCTCAAGCCGCCTGGCTCGTGTGGCTTCTCGAAGTCGTTGCGGTGCCCATTCCACGGTTGGGAATGGTCGCTCGAAGGCACCTTCGTTGAACTGCCGGGGCGTTGGGACTTCCCGCACGTCACCGACGAATCACACCGCTTGCCCCAGATGTCGATCAAGACCTGGCACGGGTTCGTGTTCGTGAACTTCGACCCCGAGGCTGCGCCGCTCGCCGACTGGCTGGGCGACATGGATCGCCACTGGGCCGATTGGGGTCTGGCCGACCGCTACATCGACACCCATGTGCGCAAGCGCTTGCCGTGCAACTGGAAGGCCGCAGCCGAAGCGTTCCTCGAGGCGTACCACGTCCGTGAAACGCATGCGACCGGCAAGCTCGGCGACGAGGTCACCACGGCCTATGACATCTTCGAACCGAACGTGTCCCGCTTCATCCACACAACGGTCTTGAACAGCCCGCTGCGCGATCCGCAGCGCACCGAACAAGAACTGTTGGCCCGTCAGGTCTCGCGTCGCCAAGCCGGCGAAGAGGTCGAACTCCCCGAGGGCGCACGAGCCCGCGATGTGTACGCCCGCATGATCCAGGACCAGATGAGCGAGGCGTACGGGCACGACTACACCCACCTCAGCCAGTCGATGACGCTCGACTCGATCGAGTACTTCCTGTTCCCGAACGCGTTCTTCTTCCCCGGACTGCAGCTGCCGATGGTCTACCGGTTCCGACCCGATCCGGACTCGGTTGATCACAGCTACTTCGACCTGCTGATGATGCGGCCTCGGCCGGCCGAGGGCACTGCACCTCCCCCGCCGCCGGTCATCGAACTCGACGTCGACGACAGCTACTCGATCGCCGAAGGCCTCGGCGGTCTCGGTCGCGTGTACGACCAAGACACGGCAAACATGGCCGCCCAGACCCGTGGGTTCCGGTCGTCACGCAAGCGCGGCCAGACCTTGGGCAACTACCAAGAGGCTCGCGCTCGCCATCTGCAGGATCGGGTGCGAGACTTCGTCGGCGCTTGGCCCGAAGACTGACGACCGACCACGGAGAAACTTATGGCGACCATCGTGCTCACCGCACTCGGCGATGATCAGACCGGTCTCGTCGACGCCCTTGCCGGGACGATCAGCGAGCATGGCGGCAACTGGGAGCGCAGCCACATGGCGCAGCTCGCGGGCAAGTTCGCCGGCATCGTGGTCGCAAGCGTCCCCGACGCTCGCGTCGATGCGCTCGTCGCGGCGCTCGAGCCGCTCGAAGCGCAAGGGCTGCTGGATCTCACGATCGAGCGAGCCGACGATGGTGTGTCGACCGCCGTTGCCGGCGCGACGTTCAGCGTCGAGCTCGTGGGCCAAGACCGGCTTGGCATCATCCACGATCTCGCCAGCAGCCTGGCGGGCATTGGCGCCAGCATCGATGAGCTGACGACGCAGACGAGCGATGCGCCCATGGCGGGTGGGCAACTGTTCGAGGCCCAGGCGACCGTCACCGGGCCGTCGACGTTGACCGCCGCAGCGGTCGAAGACGCCGTCGCCGACCTCGGGCGCGACTTCCAGCTCGACGTCAACGCAGGCTGAGCGAGCTGCCTAGAGCAGGTGGAAGCCGCCGTCGACGTGAAGAACTTCGCCGGTGATCATCCGAGCGCGATCGCTGACCAAGAAGCACACCGCCTCGGCGATGTCCGAGGTGGCGGCGACCTCGCCGAGCGGTAACCGTGCTGCGACATCGCTCTGACGTTCGGGGTCGACGAGCCCGTTCATCTCGGTCGGGGCGACCGGCGAGACGGAGTTGACGCGCACGCCGAATCGGCCGAGCTCTTTGGCGGCCGTCAACGTGAGTGCTTGGAGGCCGGCCTTGCTCGCCGCGTAGGCGGCCTGGCCTTGGTTGCCGCGTTCGCCTGATGTCGACGTCAGGTTCACCATCGCCCCGCCAGTCCCCTGCTCTTTGAAGACCCGGGTTGCCGCTCGGATCACTTCGAACGGCGCGGTCAGGTTGGCGGCCAGAGACGCATCCCATCGTTCCGTCGTCACGCCGGTGATGAAGTTGTCCATCGCCACACCCGCGTTGTTGACGACGATGTCGAGGCGCCCGGCAGTTTCCACGGCGGCGTTGACGAGCGCTTCGCCCTGATCGGGTGGGCCGAGCTCCATGGCGACCGGCATCGCTCCCGGCAGTTCCGCGGCGACCTCGGCACACGACGTCTCGCTGCGTCCATGCACTACGACGGTGGCTCCGGCGTAGGCGAGGCGCTCGGCGATCGCGCGTCCGATCCCTCGGGTTGACCCGGTGACGAGCGCAACTCGCCCGTCGAGGCGGTCACTTGCAGGGAGCGGCGCTGGCATCTCTCGACCGTACTTGTGGCCCAATGCGGCCCAGAAACTGCGCTCGCCGTACTCTCGTGCGGGGGACAACATGGACGAAACACACGAGGCTCGGCAACAGATCGGCGATGCGCTGCTCTCCTACACCCGAGGCATCGACCGGCTCAGCGCCGCCGACGTGCTCGCCGCATTTCACCCCGGCGCCTTGCTCAACGGGTACGGCAGCGCCGAGGCCATGCCCGTCGAGGCGTTCGCCGACTACGCGGTCCAGGCCCTGGGTGAGCGCTACGTGGCCACCCAGCATCGGTTGAGCAACACTCGCATCGAGTTCGCAGATGAAGGATCACGGGCGACGGTCGAGACCTACGTCGAGGCCAGCCACGCCGAAGCGGCTGCCGACGACGGATCGCAACGGCTGCACACCTTCGCCGGCCGCTACATCGACCGATGCTCCCCCGGCGACGACGGCGTGTGGCGCATCGCCGAGCGCACCTTGCGCAACGACTGGTCCAAGGTCGAAACGATCGCCGAGCCCATGCGCGGCGCCTACATCCCGAGCGGCCGCGGCGGCTCCCCCGACCCTCTCGACGAAAGCTGAACATGTCCCTTCCTACGACTCCGACCGAGATCGACGCCGCGTGGCTGAACGCCAACCTCGATGAGGCTGCGCTCGGCCAAGCCGTCACCGACGTGACGCATGAGAACATCGGCGAAGGCACCGGCATCTTCGGCGAGATCGCTCGACTGAACCTCACGCTCGCCGACGGGACCACAACCTCGATCGTCGCCAAGATGCCGTGCACCGAACCGGCCAACCTCGAGATCGCCCTCATGCTGGGCATCTACGAGCGCGAGATCAACATGTTCGAGCACGTGATTCCTCGCAGCTCGCTGACGGCGCCGACCTGCCACCTGGCCCTGCGAGGCGAGGGCGGCAACTTCGTCTTGTTGATGGAGGACATGAGCCGCAGCTGGGATGTCGGCGACCAGGTGGTCGGCGCAACCCTCGATCAGGCCAAGGCCATCGTCGACGCGCTCGTGCCGTTCCACGCCGAGTGGTGGGGCCACGCTGACCTCGATGCGATGGAGTGGCTGCCCCGACCCGACGCCCCGCAATACGTCGCCGCCGTGCCGGGGATCTACGCAGCCGGGCTCGAACCGCTCCAGCAGAACTGGAGCGACCGGGTATCGGCCGAGTCGATCGAGTTGGCGCTGGCGCTCGCTCCGAAGTTCGAGAAGCTGTTGCTTCGCACGGCGACTGGCCCGGCCACGCTCATCCACACTGACACTCGCCTGGACAACATCTTCTTCGCCCGAGACGGTTCCGACGACATTGCGTTCATCGACTTCCAACTCGCACTCGCCGGCCGAGGTGTCGCCGACTTGGCCTACATGATCGGCACGAGCGTGCCCCGTGACATCGCCGCCCAGAACTGGGAAGGCCTGTTGCTGCGCTGGCACGACGGCATCTGCGATCGAGGCATCGACTACTCGTGGGACGACGCCGTCCAGCACTACCGCGAGGCAGCGCTCTACTACCTGTCCGGAGCGATGTCGCTGATCGGCACGTTCGACGCCGGCAACGACCGTGGCGCAGCGATGGCCGAGGCGTACTCGACGCGGATTCTCGCTCACGTGGTCGACATCGACGCCGGGCAGGTGCTGTAGCGATGGGCATCCTCGACGACTTCTCGTTGGCCGGACGCAAGGCCGTCGTCACCGGTGGCGGCAAAGGCATCGGGCGCGGCATCGCACTCTGCTTGGCCGAGGCCGGAGCGGATGTGCTCGTGACCTCGCGCACCCAAGGCGATGTCGACTCGGTCGCCGCCGAGATCGCCGCGCTCGGCGTAACCGGCGTGGGATTCGCCGCCGACGTGACCGCAGAAGACGCCCTCGACGGCGTCGCCGCTGCAGCCCACGACCAACTCGGCGGGCTCGACATCTGGGTCAATAACGCCGGCGGGCTTCCCGATGGAACGCCCCGCTACCTCACTCGCACCGAGCGGTCGCATTGGCAGGCACAGGTCGACCTCAACCTGACTGCGGTCTGGGAAGGCGCCGTCGTCGCCGCCCGCCACATGGGCGACGGCGGATCGATCATCAACATCTCGTCCGAGACCGCCCGAGCCGCCGCCAACAAGAACGGCCCCTACGCCGCCTCGAAAGCCGCCGTGAACTCGCTCACCCAGACGCTGTCGGTCGAGCTGGCACCCACAATCCGGGTGAACGCCGTGTCGCCGGGGCCGATCCCGACCGAGAACTTCATCGAGAGCGTCGGCTACGAGGGCGACCGCAAAGAGATGATCGACAAGCAGCTGCGCATCCCACTTCGCCGCATCGGCGACGAACGCGACATCGGCAGCGCCTGCGTCTTCCTCGCCTCCCCCGCCGCCAGCTGGATCACCGGCCAAGTCCTCCTCGTCAACGGCGGCCGCTAGCCAGCCAACACAGCACCTCCACCGGCGAACGGTGCCTGACACCCGTTCGGTTGGCATGATGTCGGCATGGCTGAACTCATTCCGTCTCCGTTCCTTGTTCCTGGCGTCGAGCCCAAGGTGATTCAGGAGTTCGTCGGTGGCGTGAACACGGGGAATACCGACATGAGCATCGCCCGGATGATCGCTCGTGGCGGCTGGACCGAGCCGGGGCAACGGCCCGAGTTCGACGAGGTCACGCTCGTGCTCA
>CAZEMU010000184.1:0-5034 GCA_964513315.1 uncultured Acidimicrobiaceae bacterium
AGGCCCTCGCCGTTGCGGCGACGGCGATGCTGCTGGCGGCCTTCGTCGGCACGGCGACCAACATTGCTGTCCCCGTCCTCGAAGAACAGTTCCCCGACGCGAGCTTGGCCACGGTCTCGTGGGTCGTGTCGGGATTCAGCGTCGCGCAGGTCACGTTCATGCTGGTCGGCGGGCGGCTGGCCGACCGGTTGGGTCGCAAGAAGATCTTCTTGCAAGGCCTGGCTGTCTTTGCGATCGGCGCCGCGTTGTCCGGTATCGCTCCGACGATCGAGCTGATCATCTTGAGTCGCATCGGTCAAGCGATTGGCGTGTCGCTCATGTTGCCGGCGTCGCTCACGGCGGTCCTGCCCGAGTATCCGCCGGAGCGCCACGGCTCGGTCGTGTCGTGGTGGTCGGCGATGGGCGTGCTCGGCGCCGCAATCGCACCAACCGTTGCGGCAGGCATTCTTGAGCTGTCGGGCTGGCGGGCTGTGTTCCTGTCTGCGGTGCCGATCGCCGTGCTGGCGTATGTCGCCGGGCGACGCATTTTGCAGGACGGCATCGTCGCCGAGGACCCAGCGCCGCTCGACATCCTGGGAGTTGTGACGGGGACGCTCGCCGTCGGCGGCTTGGCGATCACGATCGTGCAGGGTCGAATCTGGGGCTGGACCGACCCGAAGATCCTGCTGCTGATGGTCATCACGGTCGCTTCGAGCGCAGTCTTTGCCCGCAGCTCGCTGCGCCACCCCGAGCCGCTGCTGGACTTCGGACTGTTCACGATTCCGACCTTCTCGGTGACGACGCTTGCGGGCGCGGCCATCTCGACGTCGACGAGCGCGACGTGGTTCCTCTACCCCCTGTTCATGACCGAGGTGTGGGAGTACTCGATCCTCGAAATCGGACTGGCGATGACACCCGGCCCTGGCGTGCTCGTGCTGCTCGCCCCGATCGCCGGGCGCCTCGCCGACCGCTATGGGTATCGCTGGCCGATGATCATCGGCGCGGCGATGGCAACCGCAGGCACGGCGTGGATGGCGTGGCAGCTCGACCCGGACAGCACCTATGTCGTCGCGTTCCTGCCGGGCACATTGTCCATCGGCTCCGGCATGGCGCTCATGCTCGGCCCGGCCAACGCGGCGGCCTTGAGCGGCGTGCCCGGCGAGCAACTCAGTTCCGCGAACGCGACCTATTCGACGGCACGCTCGGCGAGCGCAGCGCTCGGCGTTGCCGTGAGCGCGGCAATCATCGGCGACACGGCCGTGGGCGAGCGACTCAGCGCGTTCCGGGCGAGCTGGTGGACGATGGTCGCCGTGATGGCGCTCGGCCCGGTGCTTTTGTGGTGGAAGTACCCCCGCAACGAACGGGGCTAGCAACTAGCGGATCTCGATGAGACCGTTCGGGGTTTCGACGCGGGCGACGAGGGCGGCCGGCCCTTCGATGACGTCGACGGCGAACGCCGAGCGGCCGGGGATGCGACGGGTGGGCTGTTCGACGTCGATGCCGATGATCTCGAAGTACGTGCGGTCGTCGAACGCCAGCAGCTCGTTGCACGAGCCGTGTCCCGGGTGGGGGCCTCCGACGACCGGCTCGGCCCCGGTCAGCGAGCGAATGTGCTCGACGCCAGCAGCCAAGTCTGGCGACGCAAAGATCAGGTGGTCGAGTTCAGGCATGGCGATGGCTCACTTCGGTCGGCGAGGCATGAAGGGATCGGCGTCGGGTCGATGCAGTTCGTGGGCGCGGCGCCACCGGGCGAACGCAGCCAGGATGTGTGGCGGGTCGCCGTGGATCTCGGTGAAGCAGCCGTTCGCCTCGCGAGTGTCGAAGTACGCGGCGTCGACGCCATCGGCATAGAGCCGAGTGGCGCACTCGAAGCCCATTGCTTCGAGGCGGGCGAATTCGGCTTCGAAGTCGTGCACGAGCACGCCGACGTGGTGGAAGCCCTCTTCGCCCGGTTCGAACATGTCCCGGTAGATCGACGGTGTGTCATCGTGTTGGGCGATGAACTGAACCATCTGGTCGCCGAGGTAGCCGAACGCATAGGACACGTCAGCCTCGTGATCGGTGCCTCGGCACTCGAAGCGGTCGGTCGTGTGATGAGGCACGACAACGAACGGCCCCGCGTGGAACAGGCCATGCCACTTCCGACAGGCGTCCTCGACATCGTTGACGAAGTACGCCTGCTGGAAGAACGGATACCGCTCAAGCACTGAGTTCTACAGGTCGCGAAGGACGGCCATGAGCTGGGGCAGGTCGGCACCGCGAGCCATGATCTCGTCCATGCCGCCGACAACGCCGGTGATGTTGGCCAGCACGATGTGCTCGAGGCCGTTGCGGGCATAGCCCTCGAACATGCCGCCGAGGTCGTCGGCGTTGCCGATGAACAGCACCTGCTGGACCATCTCGAACGGAATCGTCGGCGCGAGGTCGCGCAGGTCGTCGGCGTTGAGGTCATGGATGATGACGTCGATGAAGCCCTTGCTGTCGTTGCCAAGCGGGTGCTGCAGACCGTGCTGCTCCCAGATCCAGCCCATGGCGAAGAGGCCGAAGAGCTTGCCGATGGGCTCGGCTTCGAACATCTCGTGTGCTCGTTCGATCGACTCGGAGAACAGGACGAACGGGAGCAGCGACGCCTCGGGGGCAGCGCGGCCGGCGGCTTCGGCGTGGCCTTTGACGACCTGGTACTTCTCGCCGTACTCGTCGGGTGACATCCACCAGGCGGGGATCCATCCGTCGCCGTACTGGCCGGTGAGGCGAAGCATGCGAGGCCCGTGGCCGGCGACCCAGACGGCGGGCTTGCCGCGGCCTTCGGCTTCGAGCGGCAGACCCATGCGACCGACCGGGTTGCCGGGCATGGTGCCTTCGTCGAGCAGGGAGCGCAGCTCGATGAGCGTCTCTTCGAGGATGGCGACCGGGGTTTCGAACGGGTAGCCGAACGGCAGCAGCGATTCAGCTTCGCCGGAGCCGATGCCGAGGATGAAGCCGCCCGGGTTGAGGTCATTGAGCGACAGCGCGGTCCGAGCCAAGTCGGCGGCACGGCGACGGGTCGCGTCGGTGACGCAGATGCCGTACGGCTTGTCGGACATGGTGCCGACCTTGGCGCCGTAGACGAACGGGTCGTAGAACGCGTCGGGGTCGGCGGCGACGGTCGACAGCGGGATGTCGCCCCACAGCTCGGGGTGGAAGACACCCAGGATGTGGTCGGGAGCCCAGAGCGAATCGACGCCCATCTCCTCGTACAGCGGCAGGATCATTTCCGTGCTGGCGAACGGGAACTGTGCGGGCAGATTGATGCCGACCTTCATGGTGTGGCCTTCATGGTGTGGTTTCCCCCTGTTTGGAACGGCCCAAGATTACTTCGGGTCTCTCCGGAGAAACTAACCGCGCGATATGTCCGGCGCCTGTGGAGCGCCGGTGATGACGTCAGCGGCTCGTTCGCCCCACGCATCGGCGGCCTTGGCGCCCGCTCCGTTGCCAGCGGTGACGACGAAGCGTCCGTCACCGAGGTCGTCGATCAGCGGAATGTGGTCGGCGGTGTAGGTGATGATGCAGGGCCGGGTGGACACCGAGACGAAGTCGACGTGGGGCCACAGATCGCGCAGCACTGGTTCATACAGCGGCAGGTAGTCGGCGTCGGTTTCGGTGTTGAACCAGCGTTGGATCTGGTCGAGGTCGGTCATCCAGTGATCGAGGCGGGTGTTCGCGCCGAGCTTCACGTAGTGACGTCCGTCGTCGAAGCGAATCGGAGGCGTCATGTAGATCGACTGAAGGTCAGGCGACTCGATCAGCCACTTGACGGTCGGGTAGGCCGACAGCTCGGCGGCTCGGTCGGCGTCGACTTCGCCGAGGACGATGACTTCGGACTTGAGCGTGATGTCGACGCCGACATCGAGTCCGTTGAGGTTCGTGAAGGCACCCGCGGCCAACACGATGCGATCTGCTTCGAAGGTGGCGCCTTCGGCCGTCGTGGCTCGGTGACGCCCATCGCTCGACGCGACGTCGACGACGGTGCCGGTCTCGATACGACCACCGGCCATGCGCGTCAGCGTGTTCTGGGCTTCGATGAGCCGAAGCGGCCGGATCAGCCCTGCCGGCGCAGGTTCATACGCAACGCCGTGCTCATCGGGAAGGTCCAGCTCGCCGAACCATTCGCGCCAACTACGGTCGCCGGGTTTCCACGCGGTGTGTTCGATGCCAGCCGATCGCATCATCTCCACCGGGTCATCCTCGACGCCATCGCCACCCGGAGCCGACGCCAGCAGACAGCCGACGGGTTCGTGGAAGTCGATACCGGAGCGCCACTCGATGTCGCCATAGCTATCGACAGCTCGTGTCGTGATGTCGGCCCATCCTGGGTCTCGGCTATGGCGGCGGGTCAGGCGGGCAGCGTCGTTGTGACTGGCGTACACCCGATGGGCTGGCCATCCGGTCTCAGGTTCGTGGCGGCCATCGCTTCCGACTGCGGGCGCCCCGATGCACACGACATCCACACCACGCTCGGCCAGATGCCGACTGACCGCCGAGCCGAACATCCCGTTGCCGACAACGAGTACGTCAGAGCGAGTCACGGCCGGAGACTACCGAGGGCACCCACAGGCGATCCAGGCCGGTCGGCTCACAGGTCGAGGTGAAGGCGCAGCGCTTCGTCGATTTGTTCCATGAGATGAAATGGCACCTTGCCGATCACTCCGCCGACGCGTTCGATGGCGACGGATCGGACCTGTTCGGCTTGTGCCTTCGAGTCAACGTCGAGACCGGTCTCTTCTGCAGAAAGCAGCGCCTGGAACGGATAGATGCTCTTGACGTTCGACGTGACGGGAACGATCGTGACGACGCCCTGGCCGAGTCGCTGCGCCGTGGTGTTGGCACCGTCATTGCTCACGATGACGCCGGGGCGAGTCCGCGACGCTTCGCTCCCGACAACTGGATCAAGATTGACAAGGCGGATCTCGCTGCGGCGCATTAGGCGTCTGCAGTTGCCGCGTCCCACGCATCACTTTGTGGATCCTCGGACCACTCTGCGAACGCAGCCGAGTATGCATCGGTTAGCTCTGAGGC
>CAZEMU010000184.1:5134-6310 GCA_964513315.1 uncultured Acidimicrobiaceae bacterium
GCTGATTCCACCAGCGTCGACGAGCCCCTGAATCCGCCGACGTTCCGCCTTGGTCAGTTGTGCTTCGGCGCGGTCCGTCGGGCCAAGGAGGCGGGCGAGCGAGTCGAAGTCACTCATGTGTTTGGCGCGTTCGTCAGCGGTGAGTGAGGTGATCTTGGTGACGGCCGCAGCCTTGCCAAGAAGCGCACCGACAAGATTCGGCCGACGAATGACACCTCGGTGACCATCGAGTTCTACCGCAACGACCTCTGCACGGGCGACCGCCTGAGTCGCTCCAGGCGCGGCAATGGTCCGACCGACGTCCGCCAAGGTTGTCCGGCGCCAGCACGTCGAACGAAGCTCCATCACGGCGATAGCGATGCGCCGCGCCATCGGGGCTTGGTGGATCTTGCTCGAAACCAGCGGCGACAAGAACCTCGTGCGTCTTTGGAAGACCGGCGGGGTCTGCGCGCAGATCAACCACGACATCGACATCGTCAGTCGGGCGTGTCTTCGTCTCGCCCCGCTCGACTTCGTGCAGGAACACCATCTGGCCACCGACCAGCAACCAATGATCACCCAGGCGCGGCGCCAGCTCGATGAGCGCAGCCCAGGACTCACCTTGCCCTCCGAATAGCGCCGGGAGCACGACTACGCCTTCGCCGCTCATGAAGCAAGCAGGTCCCGTGCCGCGATCCAATGACGAGGATCATCGGACTCGAGTAGGTCGAGCGCGACTGCTGCTGCGGGTGCGAACCGCTGGCCGTCAACCAGCGTCGCAGTTGGGGGCTCGGCTTCGTCGGGAAGCAGTCGCAGCACTGCGGATCCGAGAGGGTTGGCCACAAACGCGACTGGAGCCACCGCTAGATCACCCTCTGACAGATAGAGCTCGAAACCTGCATCGCTCGCTGACAGCTGAGCCCCGAGAGCGATCGCCGCATCCACACCGCTGAGCATCGCGCTCGCGCAACCCACCAAACACTCGAAGTCAGCTCGACTCAGCTCAACGCGCATGATTCGACAGCGATTTCGATAGCGCCCTGGAGCATCAAGATCGACACTCCCCTGCTGGATCTCGAGCCAAGCCCGCTTCGCTCCGAACGGACGACCTCGCGGACTCGGACGCCGAGCCCGCGATACCACCTGCGAGCGAGGCACCGCCCACGCGTTCCCAAATCGGACGCCAGACAGATCGCC
>CAZEMU010000185.1:0-1187 GCA_964513315.1 uncultured Acidimicrobiaceae bacterium
ATGAGGAGCACACCTGCGTTGACGCCGATTCGGCGGATTGCTGTGCTCAAGCCGGTCGCATGGTGGTGCCCGCCACGGGTGAACCTTCGGTTCGTCGTCCTGCTCTGGATCGTCAGCGTCGCCGTAAGCATGCTCGTTGGACGGTCGATGCAGATCGAGAGTCCCGTGCTGAGCGTCGTCTGGATTGCGTTCTGCGCCGGTGCGTATTGGTTTTGGGCGCGTCGCCGCTCTGCCTGGCTCATCGATCAGGGCGACGGGTCGGTTGCGGTGCATCACCGGAACATCTTCGTCTTGCCGTTCACGGGAAAGCGTCTCGATGTGTTGTCGACGGCGGACGTTCGGTGGGAAGCCGGACCGTGGTGGCAGCTGGGTTGGTTGGAGATTGACGGCCAGCGCTGGGATGTCCTCGACGACGGTCAAGAGGCGGCCCGGCACCTCGTCAAGCGGCTGAACGAGGGCGCCTACGCCGACCGAAGCCGAGCACCAGGTCTGGCCGATGTCTGACGCAGCACCGGTCACTTCGGTGGAATACACTCGACGAACATGCTTCGCCGAATCAAGCGGTTCTTGTTCTCTAAGGAAACCCGTCGGATCGACGCGGCCCTGAAAGCCAACCGAGCCGAGCTTCGTGACGACCCGAGGTTCACGCATCAGCGCAAGTGGAAGTCGAACCACACTCGCTAAGGCCGGTGATCCCATGGAGCGACGCGTAGGTGACTCCGCTGGTTCGATGAGGTTGTCTGATTGGGCGATGTGCGTACGTTCTTCCCATGATCACGTGGGTTCGCAGTCTGATTGGGCGCTACCTGGAGTGGCGCAACGACACGGATCACCTCTCGCCGGTCGCGACTGAGGTGAAGCCGCAGGTCCTCAAGGCAGACATCTCCGAGCGGGATCTGCTCAAGCAGTCACGAGGCTTGGCCAAGACCGGCGAAGGCGGCGCCTTCTAGACCGCCCGCCCGGCGCTGCGATCGCGCCGTGGCCTCACGGGAGCGGGCCGCACAGCCAGGCCGCATGACTCATCTGGGGCACGCGAAGCGCACGGCGATGCGATTCGACCAGAACGCCAAGACGGTTCGCGACCCCCGTCTGGGCTACATTTAGCGCTTCTGACGGTGCGAGGAGCGGTCAAAAATGTCGAGTCACGGCAGTGACATTCAGGAGACGCCGGACTGGTGGCAGGCATC
>CAZEMU010000185.1:1287-6215 GCA_964513315.1 uncultured Acidimicrobiaceae bacterium
AAATGTCGAGTCACGGCAGTGACATTCAGGAGACGCCGGACTGGTGGCAGGCATCAGACGGGCGTTGGTACCCGCCTGAGCTGCACCCGGACTATGTGAAGCCGGCCCCACCTCCGCCCGCACCTGCGGCTCCCGCAGCGCCGGCGGCCGCGCCTGCTGCGACCCCGCCGGCAACTGCGCCGGGCACGACCAGCTCGGGTAACCCGTCGCTCAGCCAGCGTTTGCGCATGGCGGCCGACACGGTCGGCGACGAGGCCTCGGCCGCAGCTGACGCCGTCGGCGAAGGCGCCGCATCGGCTGCCGACAAGGTCGGCGAATCCGCTGGTGGCATCGCCGGTGCAGCTGGTGCAGCTGGCGCTGCTGGCGCAGGTGTGGTTGCCTCGGCGAGCGACATTGCGTCGGCGCCTAAGAACGTGCCGTCGGCGAGCGATATCGCCTCGGCTGCCCCCGACCTTCCGTCGGCCAAGGACATTGCGTCGGGCGCTCGCTCGACCCTCGAATCCGGCCCCAGCGCTGCCGCAGGCGCCGCCGCGGGTACTGCCGGCGCGATCGGCGGCGCGGCCGCCGCTTCTGCTGCTGGTGCTGCTTCGGCGAGCGACGATCTGTTGTCGCAGGCCAAGTCGACGCTTGCGGGCGACGCTCCTGGCGTTGACCCCCGAGCCACGATGCCGGCCGAGCCAAGTGCGTCGTCGGTTCCTCCCGTCGCCCCGTCGACCCCGCCGGTAGCTCCTTCGGCTGCGGTGCCTCCCGTCGCGCCGGCGACGCATCCAGCAACGCCGCCGACCATGCCGCCGATGCCGACGCAAGAGACGATCATGGTGCCGCCTCCCGGTGGCCCTGGCGGAGGCCCTCCTCCTCCCGTGCCGACCGCTGCTCCCGGTTCAGCTCCGCCAGCGCCGATGGGTGTGCCGTCGAGCCCGCCTCCTCCGGCATCGAACGCCGTTCCGGGCGGACCGCCGTCGTCGCCTCCGCCTGCTGGAGCCGTCATCGAGGGCCCGGGTGGCATCTCGTATCACGCTCCTCCTGAAGAAGAGCCCGTGTTCGGCGCGCCAACGGCTCCCGGTGCTCCCGGCATGCCTGGTGCACCGGCAATGCCGGGCGCTCCCATGCCCGGCCCCGGTCCCGACCAGGGCTACCCGATGCCTGGCGATGTCGCTGAGGCCAACGCCAAGCCGTCGAGTCCCGTCGCTGGCGCCGTTGCGCTCATCGGTGGTGCGGCCGCGATTGCGGGAAGCCTGCTCCAGTGGGGCAAGGGCACCGTCGAAAGCGCATCGGGCCTGGAAAAGGCCATCATCGAAGTCGCTGGCTTCGACTCGAACGGCTTGCTCGCCGCCGGCGCTGGCGCCGTCTTGATCGTGTTGGGCATCTTGTTCTTCATGGGCGTGCCCAAGCAGCTGTGGTGGGCGATCGCCGCATTCATCGCCGGCGGTGCCATCGTCGGTGGCGCCGTGTTCTCGATGATCGACATCACCGACCTGAGCGCTCGCTACGCCGAAGAGTGGCAAGGCAATTCGCTTTCCGCCGTCGGCGACATCATCACGACCCAAGCCGACATCGGCCTGTTTGTGGCCGGTGCCGGTGGCGTCCTTGGCGTCCTTGCGGCCCCGTTTGTGAATCGAGGCTGATTCATTCGAAAACGAGGTGACGTGTGCGGCGATCCGCTGCTATCGTGCCTCGCTCCGGGGCCATTAGCTCAGTTGGCTAGAGCACCTGCATGACGCGCAGGGGGTCGGGGGTTCAAGTCCCTCATGGCCCACTCGGAAATCGTTGGAATCAGGCGGGTCTTGCTTCGGCAAGGCCCGCCATTTCTGCGTTCTAGGGGGAGTGGGTAGCCAAATGGGTCAGCGGAAACGGAGAACAGGAATGGGAGAGCTGGTATCGGGATCAACCGTTGAATTGTGGCTGCCCGACCAGCCAGGTGAGCGCCGAGCGGGCACCTTGCGCTTCGGACCGGGATCAAACCCCAACGTCACGATCATGCAGGGTTGGCATGAAGCCCCGAAGGTAGCGACACCAGCCGGGATGAGCGAAGCTCGAATGGTCGACTCGTTCGAGCCGATGCGCCCCGGCCAGGTTCACGAGACATTCAATAGACCAATTGTTCTCGGACGGGCCACCGGTGGCGGTTTATTTGCGCTACTCGATGTTGCCGATCGCGCCGGACTGATGAAGATCGGCGATGGCAGCTACCACGAGCGAGAGATCATCGCGAGGCTCCTCGTGACGGGGCTCCACCCCGACCACGAAGAGCTGAAGGTTGAGTCGCTTACTGCCTTCCACAACCTGCTGACCCGGACAATTGCTCTGGAGGGCATCACGAAGCACCAGAGCTATTTCCCGAACGCTCCCGATGGTGCGGGGTTCGACTTCGAGTACCGAAACCCCGACAGCCTCGTTGTTCGCTTGGACAGGAGAACGAAGCTCCACATTCGGCAAGAAGCAGCGCTCGTCCCGCCAGAACCGGTCGGACTGGGCCGGGGCTTCGAAGTAGCACCCTTCGTGAGATGCAGCGCTCAGTTTGAGTTCTCGAAACCAATCCCGTTTCTCGACGCTTGGAGCGACTACCTCTGGCCCTTCGGACGTCTGCTCGAATTCCTGGCTCGGTCCAAGGGCGGATGGCTTTCTCTGCATCTGCCCGGTCATCGGTCGGTCTCGGTTCATCACTCCCCATTAGCCGAAGAGCTAGACCCAGCAGACCGTCGCGATTCGCGGACCTTGTTTCATTTGAATCACTGTGGCGACCGCACCGAAGCTGTGATTCGAGACTGGTTCAAGCTGTGGTGGCAGTTCGAAGTGGCGCTCCACGAGGGGCTCATGGCCGGTGAGGAGCGCTATAGCGAGCAGCAGGTTCGCCGCTGGGCCAGCGCACTCGAAGGGCTATCTCACTTGTGTGAGCAGCGGATCGAGAGACCGCTGCCTGCTGGCGTCTGGAGCAAGATGAAGCCAGAGTTTCGCAAGATCCTCGACGCTCATGACCTCGATCGCCAGCTTCTGGGCAGCATCCGAGACGCCGTCGACCGCATCACGCTTGTGGAGCGGCTGCAAGGTGTCGTCGACGATCTCGACGCCAAGGGTGCCCAGAGCCCAGAGTCAGTGTCTTCGGCTCTTCCAGCGATCAAGAACGTTCGTAATCAGTCCTCGCACACACGAGCCGATCAACCCTTTGGCGTGCCTGAGGAAATCCGCGAGGCAGTCGATGCCGCCGAAAGGCTCTTCTTCGCTTTCGTTGTCGGGCAGCTTCCGCTTCGACGACAGAAGAAGGTGCACGTCATGCGCAACATCATGAGCTCCTCTCGATTCCGATGAATTGGTCCATGTCGAGAGAGTGCCAGGAGTTCGATGTTCGACTGGCTTGAAGCAACGCCGTTCGGCGAAACACTGACCTGGTTCGAGGTGCTCGTCACCGTCGCTTCGCTGTGGTCCGGCGGCATTCTCGGCGGCAAGGCGGTAGCAACAAGACGCCTGCGAACTGAGTACCGAAGTCACTTCCGGGTTGAGGTTTTGCGGCTCTTCGCGGATGAGCGGGATTTGAGGGTCCGCTGAGCGCGAGACGAGGGCGTCCATCATCAGAGGTGTTGAGCATCTGAATTCGGGAGCGCCCTCGTGGAAACGGACCCTACACGCGCCTTGGAGGTCGTCGTTGGCCTTGGTGTGAACGTCGCTGTTGACGGTGTCGAGGACGCCGAGGACGGGCCGTTGCGGGTGCATGTTCGCAAGCTGGGCTGGCCGCCACGGTGCGATCAGTGCAGTGATGCGACAGCGCCGAAAGACCGGACACGAGTCGAGCTGGTGGATCTTGCTGCGTTCGGTCGACCGACTCGGCTGGTGTGGTCCAAGCAGCGGCGGTCCTGCCGGAACCCTCAGTGTGAGGCTGGGTCGTTCACCGAGCAAGACGCCGAGTTGGCGTCGCCGAGATGCCGGTTGACAACTCGTGCCGGGAAGTGGGCCACGGCTCAGGTCGGTCGTTTCGGGCGACCAGTTTCTGACATCGCCGCTGAGCTCGGCTGTTCATGGCACACCGTCAACGACGCCGTGATCGCCTGGGGTGAAGCACTGCTTGAGGCTGACGTCGACCGTGTCGGCGACACCCGCATCGTCGGTCTCGATGAGACGCTTGCAGTTCGCCAAGGCGTGTTCCGCCATCGCGTATGGGCGACCACGATCGCTGATGTCGAACAGGGTCAGCTGATCGACATGATCGAAGGCCGAGACGCCACAGCGGTCTGTGGATGGTTCGCCGACCAAGACCCCGAGTGGACCAAGGCGATCGCTGCGGTCACGTTGGACATGTCGGCCACGTATCTGTTGGTAGCGAACACGGTCCTGCCCGGGGCGAAACAGATCGTCGACCGGTTCCACCTCATCAAGTGGGCGAACCAAGGTGTCGATGAGTGCCGACGCAGGATCCAGAACCAGACGCTCGGTCGGCGTGGCCGCAAACACGATCCGCTCTACCGCGCCCGGCGCAGGTTGACGATCGGTGCCGAACGGCTCCGTCCGGACCAGACCGAACGCGTCGAGACGCTGCTCGCGACCGGTGATCCGACTGGGGCGTTGCGACAGATCTGGCTGGCGAAAGAACAACTCCGCGCCGTCTTCGACCGGGCAGACCGCGGCGCAGCAGCTGCAGATCTGTTGCTGCTTGCTCAGGCATGGATGGCGGCACCGCGCCAACCAGAGCTACGCAAGCTCGGCCGGACCGTATGGCGTTGGCGAACCCAGATCTTGAACTGGTTCTGGTGGCATCAGACCTCGAACGGCCCGACCGAGGCAATCAACAATCTGATCAAACGCGTCAAGCGAGCAGCGTTCGGATTCCGCCGGTTCGACCACTACCGGATCAGAGCCCTGCTCTACGCCGGACAACCCAACTGGGACCTACTCCCAACGCTCACGATCTCCCGCTGAAACGCGAAGAGCCGCGAATC
>CAZEMU010000186.1:0-6170 GCA_964513315.1 uncultured Acidimicrobiaceae bacterium
GAGAAGTTCGAGCGTCGCATTGAGCGCAGCGCCAAGCGAGCTACCGCCAGCGTCTGATCGCGATCGCTCGCCAACTGAGCTATCCAATCTCGACGTGGTTCTTCTCGAACCACGATGAGACGCGTGCTGCGCCGAGCATGACGCCAAAGCTGGGCCCGCCCCAGAAGGCCATCATTGCGCCGACGCCAACACCGGTCTTCCAGCCTTCGAAGAACATGGCCGCCGGCACGGCGACGCCAAGGAAGAACATCGCCGTCATGGCCATCACTGAGCTGGCATAGATCGACAGATAGTCGGGCTTGGTTGCCTGCGCCGTTGATGCTGGCGCGGTCGGTGCCGCGGCTGGCGACGCAATGGTTGGTCGGGTGATCGGTTGGGGAAAGACGGTGGTTGCCATGACATGAGCGTGCGCCGCGCGTGTCCTGAGACCCAGGGTCAAAGGTCCCAGCGTCAGGGTTTTGGCCGGCCGATGTGTCATGGGTCGCAGCTATCTCGGGACGTTGGACCCTGATGCTGTCGGGCCGTCGGTGGTCCGATCGCTGGGTTGCTCACACCCAGTGAGCGCGAAAGGACATCCATGCCTGCCGATGCGATCCGAACCGGCCCCAGTGTTACTGCAAACGGTTTCCACGTCGAAGGGTCACCACGACCCGCACCGCCGAAAGCGTACGAGTCGTGCTTCTCGATGCCGTTGTCGCCCGATGAGCTGCGAGCCCATCAAGCTCGCTACCTCGCCATGCCCGAGTATCGCTACGGGTTGCCAGCTCGGGTGTTGTTCTGGACCGCCGGCAAGGTGTTTCCGCAAGGGCGCAGTTTCGAGTTCTTCGCGTTCGTGGAATTGGTGGCTCGGGTGCCCTACATGGCGTGGGAGCACGTCGGCCACATCGCGCAGACGCAGAATCATCGTGATCACGAGTTTGACCGGAAGATCCAGGATCGGGTGTTGCTCGCCCGCGACGAGCAGGACAACGAGTTCTGGCACCTGCTGATCATGGAAGAGTTTCTCGAGGCCAATGACTACCGGCGCCGCTGGTTCTTCGATCGAGTGTTTCCGCAGCTGTTGTCGGTCCTCTACTACCAACTGTCGTGGCTGCTCTATGTCCTGCGTCCAGCCTGGTCGTACCGGCTGAACAGCGACTTCGAAGACCACGCAATGCGCGAGTACGCCAAGTTTGTTGATGAGCATCCCGAGTTCGACGAGACCCCGTGGCAGTCGCGCTACCGCGACGACTACGGCGCCCACGTCACGGTTGCCGACATGCTCCGCCAGATCGCCGTAGATGAAGAGCAGCACAAGGATCATTCCGACGACTTCATCCGTCGCGGCGCTCGGTTCTCTCGACGCCATGGCTAGCCGAGCCTTGGTCCTGGTCGTTGCGTGCGCGCTCGTCGTTGTCGGGTGCGGTGGGTCCGAGAGTGAGCTCGCTGCGTCGTGCACAGTCGAGCGTTCGGACTTCGGACCCTTCGGTCCGGGCACGACGCTCGGCGCAACAATGGACGAGGCGACCGCCCGGGCGCGAACCCTCGACGCTGGATTCGACTACTGGATCGAGATTCATGCCGACGGCAACTGGGGCGTCGCATGGCAACAGGCAACCGACCGGTTCGGTGGTGCGTTGCACGACGACCTGTCGTGGATCGACGTGGCGGGAACGGTCGACGGTCTTTACGGCGACGGCGAGCGTCATGGATTCACCGACCTGCGAGTCTCGAGGAGCTTCCAAGGAAAATTGGAGGACACCGACGAACCGCTCTTCATCGGCGTCGGATCCGATGCCACCGAGGTGGACCTCGGTGCGGTTTGCACGGTCACCGCGGTGACCGTCGGCGACCAGGGCAACCCGGCCTTGATGGAGGTGGCGGCGTCTCCCATCTCGGAATGATGAGCCACGTGACCCGTTCCGAGCGGACCACCCCGAATGGGGTAACGCGAGGACGAACGGCCCTGCCTGATTCTGCGAATTCTTGGTCTTCTACAGAAGTCCAATCAGACCCGCAGAAAGGTCGAACTCATGCCCGCCCACCAGACCCGTATCGCCGTGCTCCTCGTTGCCTACGTGCTCGGCTGTGGAGCACTTCTTGGGTTGGGGGTGAGCGGCGGCGTCCAGCCTCCCGCGCTCGTTCCGGTGGCGATCGAACTGGCGGACATGAATGGCCGATTGCCCATCGAGTTGGCCGCTGATGGGGCAGCAGCCTTGGCTGGACCAGTGCGACCGTTGGTCGATGGCTGGGCACAGCTCGGTAGCGGGGCTGCTGGCCTGAGTCGTGAGGTGGCGCCAACCGTTGACGTCGATCGATGGTTCCGGAATGAGATCGCCTTGCTCACCATGGAGTTTGCGTTCGTGCAGGGAGCGGTCGCGGAAACTCGTTCGGCGATGCTGCACGCCGACGGGGACCATGCCGACCATGTCGAGAGTGCCGACCATTCGACGGCGAACAACGCGTCGAACCAGCCCGTCGAAGTTCCACCCGTCGCAGCCGCCGATGCGATGGTTGCTGCCTCGGCACCGAGCCCTCCGATCGTGGCCAGCCCGTCGGAGCGAGGCATCGCAGCGCTGGCAACGATGCCGGTCACTCCTGCTGAGCTCGGCTACACGATCACCTTTCGGGGTCCGGACCCAGCCTTCAAAGGCCTGACCTATCCGCACACGCACCACATCGACATTTTCGTGCGTCCGAGCTGGTCCGATCATGAGTTGGCCCACGTTGTCGCTCACGAGCTCGGCCACGCAGTCGACGTTGCGAGGAACGATCTCGCCGACCACAACCGCTGGCGAGCAGCCCGGTCAATCCCGGCTGAGATCGGCTGGTGGGCTGATGCCTTTGCCGCCGATCTAGAAACGCCGGGCGGAGACTTTGCAGAGTGTTTCGCAGCCTGGGCCCTTGACGAACCGAAGGCGGCAACGACACCGTTCGGCAGCTGTGCCGGCACCGCCGAACTTATGCAGGAATTGGTTCACGGCTGAGCTCCGGGTCAGCCGCCACAATCCACCTTGAAACCGCAAAGCCCCTCGCATCTGCGAGGGGCTTTGTGTCTAGCGCGCTCGGAGGGACTCGAACCCCCAACCTTCTGATCCGTAGTCAGATGCTCTATCCAATTGAGCTACGAGCGCAGCGGTCGCACAGGGTACCGAACCGGAGGCCAAGTTGGCTTGGGTTTGGTGACCTTTGCGATTTGCGGAGAGAGAGGGATTCGAACCCTCGAACGAGTTGCCCCGTTACATCCTTAGCAGGGATGCGCCTTCAACCTGACTCGGCCACCTCTCCTGGTCCTCGTCGCTGCCGGCAAGCCGATGGCGATTTGGAAGTACGGGAACTTTATCGGGTCTCGGCGCGATGTAGCCCCGGTAATATCGGCAATGGAAGGATGGCAGAGCGGACGATTGCGTTGGTCTTGAAAACCAATGGGCCTTCACGGGTCCCGGGGGTTCGAATCCCCCTCCTTCCGCCAAAAGAGTTCTAGCGAACACGACAGAGAATCCCTGGGTCTTCACCCAGGGATTCTTTCGTTCTTCCCTTAACTTCGATCATCAGAATTAAGGTAAAAGCACTTAATCTAAAGTTGAGCTAGTGTTGGCGGATGTGGCCTAAGGTCGAGTACAGCGTCGTTCGAGTCGCGAACGAGCGCTATCGCGAATGGGACGACGCTTCGCCGCCTGACGTTGATGTGGCGCAGACAATTCCTCCGCTCATTGCCAACCTCGCGCTGCCGGTTGCTCAGGCCGATGGGCTTGGCGACCTCTTTGCAAGGGCGGTTAGTGCGGTTCAGAAGCTCGCCAACCAGGCGCTCGACGCAGATGCTCCACAGCTCAGCCATCTCGTCTCGGTCCTGATTCGAAGCGATGCAATTGCTTCTTCTCGCATCGAGCAGGTGCACGCATCAAGCGAGGAACTCGCTGTCGTATTGGCGGACCTGGACGAGCAGGGCGATGCGATCGCCTCACCAGGCGCTCAAGAGACCCAGATCGTTGCGGGAGCCGTCGAGGCCGTGCAGGATTCGCTCGACAGCATTGGATCTCCCGCCACTGCGGACTGGTTCAAGGCCCTTCATGCGTCGTTACTTCGATCCGATTCGGCGATAGACCGCAAGCACCTTGGTCAGTGGCGTGACTGCCCAGTGTGGATCGGGCCGTCGAGACAACGAGCTGAGTTCGAGGCGCCGCCCTTCGACCAAGTTCCGGAGCTCATGGATGATCTGAGTCACTTCATTACACGACACGATGTCCCCGACCTCACCCGCGCCGCAATCGCACATGCGCAGTTCGAGACGATCCACCCGTTCGTTGATGGCAATGGGCGAATCGGTCGCGCACTGATCCACAAGGTCCTTGGCACACCGAACGTACCTGTGCCGGTCGCGCATGGACTCCTCGCAGATCTCACTGCCTACATCGATGGTCTCAACGCCTATCGAGCGGGCCGCCTCGACATCTGGCTGGCGACGTTCTATCGGGCGGTCGAGCGCGGAGCGGTCGCGGCTTCGGCTCTTCTCAACACGCTCAAGAAGCTCCGCCTGCGGCTCCATCAACTGGTGCCAACTCGCGCAGGCTCAGCGACCCGTCGGTTGCTCGACGATCTGGTCGGCCAACCAGTTCTCACGTCACTCATGATTCAGCGCAACTATGGCGTAACAGCGGCGAGAGCGTCGCAGCTCACCACCCAGCTCACCGAGGCGGGAATCCTGCGTCGATCCGACGTCTGGGCTCCGACGAGCCAACGGATCTGGGTGGCACCAGATGTCCTGACCTCTATCGATTCGCTTGGCGAGCAACTTCCTCGCCAGGTCAACTGAGCGTGATGCCATTGCTTACGATGACCGCGCCGAACCTGCTTGGAGCACACCGATGTCGATTGCCCCACTGAGCCCGTCCTACGCCGAGGCTCGAACTGCCTTTGTCGCTGCAGCCGAAGCCGCTGGCGCCCGGATTGAGTCGTTCCCGCATCCGCTCACCGGACTCGAGGGTGAAGCACTAGCTGTCGATGTCGCCGAGCTCGGTCCAGCGGACGCGACTTCGGTCGTGCTCGTCGTGTCCGGAACCCACGGGGTCGAGGGCTACCTGGGCTCCGCGCTCCAGCGCCATCACCTCGAGATGCTCGGCGCCCACGGGTCCGAAGTCGACGCTGAAGGCCTTGCACTGGTCTTCGTGCACGCCCTGAACCCATTCGGGTTCTCATGGGTGCGCCGGGTCAACGAAGACAACGTCGACCTGAACCGCAACTTCATTGACTGGACCCAACCGCCGCCATCCAACGACGACTACGCGGCTCTCGCCGACACGCTCGTGCCGGCTTCGTGGACCGAAGACGTCCAAGAACGCACCCGCGCTGAGCTACTCGCCAAGCTCAGCGAGCTCGGGTTCGATCGTGCCCAGCAGATCATCTCGGGCGGACAGTTCGCCCATCCCACGGGCGTCTTCTATGGCGGCACCGGGCCGACGTGGTCGCATCAGTGGCTGCGTGACTTCCTTGGTCGTCGCCTCGCGAACGTAGAGCGGGCCGCCATCATCGACCTGCACACCGGACTCGGACCGTGGGGTCACGCGGAACTGATCAGCTCCGAGCCGGTCGGCAGCGACGCGCTCGCTCGCCAACGTGCCTGGTGGACCGACGTCACCGCACTCCGTGACGGCAGCAGCGTCTCCGCCGATGTCTCCGGCGAGTGGCTGGGCGTCGCCGCCAACTTCTCTCCTTCCACCGAAGTCACCGGCATCGCGATCGAGTACGGCACGGTCGACACCGTCACGATTCTCAACAGCCTCCGGGCCGACGCCGTGCTGCATGCCTCGGGAGCGCAGACGGCGCCGGGCGCCGACGCGGTTCGGGCCGAGGTCCGAGCGGCCTTCGTCGATGACGACCCAGCCTGGCTGCAGGCTTGCTGGCCGAGCTACGACACGGTCGTACAAGCGGCCATCGACCAGCTAGCCCCAACTGGCTAGGTCGAGGGCACGTTCATCAGATGATTCCAACCATTCCTTAAGGAGCGGTCGGGCACGATCCGGCCATGTCACGACAGCACTTCTTTGCGGCTCCAATCGTCCTCATCATCGCACTCTTCATTTCGGCGTGCGGGGGCTCGAGCAGTTCGACCAGCACGGCGACGCGGTCCGGTCTGCCACCGGCAGCTAGCCGGCGAGGACGGCGCCGGCTCAGAGCGAAGCGAGGAACTCCAC
>CAZEMU010000187.1:0-1931 GCA_964513315.1 uncultured Acidimicrobiaceae bacterium
ACGCCGACGGCGGAGCGGGCGTGGCGGCCCACGTCGGGTCCGAAGACCTCGAGGATCAGGTCGCTGAAGCCGCTGATCACGTTGTGCTGATCGGTGTAGCCGTCGGCCGAGCTGACCATGCCGAAGACTCGGAGCCAGCCGGAGACCCGGTCAAGCGAGCCGAGTTCGGCTTGCAGATTGGCGAGCACCGACAGGCCGATACCGCGTGACGCAGCGATCCCTTCTTCGGTCGTGAGTTCGGCGCCGACCTTGCCGTACGGGCCGACAATCGAGCCGTCGGGGCCTTGCATCGGATGGCCCGAGATGAAGGCTCGATCACCCCGCACGTTGATGAACACAAACGGCAGGTGCACGCCATCGGGGACGACCGCCGGCGCCGGTAGTTCGATCCCAAGTTCGTGAAGCCGTTGTTCGATCTTGCCGCTCATGACCACACGTTAGGCACAACGCCTCGCCGCGGAATCACGCACGTTCTGGACGGACTCCCCCGTCTGGCCCAAAGAACGGCAATGGTTTCGATGTTCGTCGGCGTCAGATGGCTCTATGCTCCAATAACCGCCGTTACTGGCGGTCGAGACGTCTGCGACTTGAGGGGTATTCCATGACCGACACCGTTGACAGTGCCATTGACTCCACGGTTTTCGATCCGAACATCCGCACGCCCGAGATGGAGATGGCCGAGCTTGGCGCTGGCGTGCCTGCAGCCGCGGACCTCGACATCTCCGAGATCAACCCGGCGAATCCGCACCTGTTCAAGGAAGACCGCTGGCAGGAACACTTCGCCCGTCTCCGGGCAGAAGATCCTGTGCACTTCAACGAGATCGGGACCGCCGGTCGCTACTGGTCGGTCACCAAGTACGACGATGTGCGTGCGGTCGACGGCGACTGGGAGACGTACTCGTCGGCCAAGGGCATCACGCTGGGCGTCAAGGAACTCGCCGAATCCGATGCCCCTGACGAGGCGCCGATCCAGACCTTCATCGCCATGGATCCCCCGACGCACACCGAGCAGCGCAAGACGGTGCGCAGCGTGTCGGCGCCGAGCAACCTGCGCAACATCGAGCCGATGATCCGCGAGCGCACGGGCGAGTTGCTCGACTCGCTTCCCGATGGCGAAGAGTTCGACTGGGTCGACACGGTGTCCGTCGAGCTCACCACGCTCATGCTCGCCACGCTGTTCGACTTCCCCATGGAAGATCGTCGCCTGTTGACCCGCTGGTCCGACATCGTGTTCGCCATCCCTGAGCCGGGCGGCATCGTCGAGACTCAAGAGCAGAAGATCGCCGAGTTCATGGAGTGCATCGCGTACTTCACGAAGCTTTGGGACGAGCGCCGCGGTGGCGATGGCTTCGACCTGGTGACGATGCTCGCCAACGGCGAAGACACCAAGCACATGACCCCGTTCGAGCAGCTCGGCAACCTGTTGCTGCTGATCGTGGGCGGCAACGACACGACCCGCAACACCATGACGGGCAGCGTCTACAGCCTGAACAAGTACCCCGAGCAGTTCGACAAGCTCAAGGCGAACCACGAGCTGATCACGCCGTTCGTGCCCGAGGTCATCCGCTGGCAGACGCCGCTGTCGTACATGCGTCGCACGGCGACTCGCGACACCGAGCTCGGCGGCAAGCAGATCAAGAAGAACGACCAACTTCTGATGTGGTACATCTCGGCCAACCAGGACGAGGACATGTTCGAGAACGCCGCGGCGCTCGACATCGAACGCCACAACGCCGACCGCCAGCTGTCGTTCGGCTACGGCATCCACTTCTGCATGGGCAGCCGCGTGGCTGAGCTGCAGCTACGGGTGCTGTGGGAAGAGATCCTGGCCCGCTTCGACAACATCGAGATCCAGGCCGAGCCTGATCGAGTGTTCTCGTCGTTCGTCCACGGCTACTCGAAGCTCCCCGTCACCGTCACCCGCAAGTAAT
>CAZEMU010000187.1:2031-6151 GCA_964513315.1 uncultured Acidimicrobiaceae bacterium
GCGATACCGCCTCGATAGTTCGCCCCGCCCTGTTGGGCGATGCGCAATCGAGACGGGACGGATCGACCGCCGTTACATCGAGCTGGAGCTACAGGTCGAGGATGGCGATGTGGGCGTCTTCGAGCGTGCCGATGTAGAGGCTGCCGTTCGCCACGCGAGCGGCGGTGGTGATCGCGACCTTGCCGCTCGGGTCTTGCAGGTTGTGCGCGACCGAGCCATCGGTGTTGTAGCCGACGACGAATCCGTGGCGTAGCGCCTTGGGCTGTAGCGCTTCGGGAAGCCGATGCGCCACGTGCTTGATCCAGTTGATGCCGCTGACGGCGTCGACTTGAGGATTGCGAGGCGAGGCATAGCCCACCCACACAATGCCGTCGGCGAAGGACAGGTTGTCGGGGAAGCCCGGCAGGTTGTCGAGGAACACCTCGCTCTGTCCGGCGCGCTCCCCTGTCAGCCAATGGCGGTGAATCCGATACCGAGCGGTCTCGGCGACGAAGACCGACGCTTGTTCGGCGTCGAGGGCGACACCGTTGGCAAACGCCAGGCTCGGCATCAGCACCGCCACGTCGCCATCAGGAGTGCGTCGCAAAAGGCGTCCGGTTGCCCGCCCTTCGAGGATGTCGCTCGTGTACTCGCTCAGCGGCCAGCGCTGCGATGACTCAGTGAAGTAGACCGTGCCGTCGTCGGCGACTGAGGCGTTGTTGGTGAGGACGAAGCGGTCCGGACCGATGCGATCCGCGAGCGTGTCGACGGTGCCGTTGAGGGTGACCCGCTGCAGTCCGAGGTCGGCGTTGCAGACGAGCAGGTCGTCGCCGTAGAGCTCGATGCCGAGCGGCCGGCCGCCGACCTCGGCGATGACGTTGCTGTCGCCGCCGGTCGTGATGCGCAGGATCGAGCCATCTGCGGTGCCGGTGTAGACGTCGCCGTTTGGCCCGATGACGACGTCTTCGGGACCAGCGAATGGGGTGGGCACGAGGCGGGCGTGAGCCAAGCGGTCGTTCTCGGCATAGTCGCCGTCGAGCTTGGGCGCCTTGGGCGCTGACCATTTGTCGGGCGAGAACTTGACCATCGGCTCACACTAGGTGGCCCGCTCACCAGCTCGAGCCAGCCCACGCCCGCCGTCGGATGGCATGAGACAATGAGCGGAACGGCGAGGAGGACCGGTGAGCGAGACAAGGGCGTATCGGAGCGAGGATGCGTTTGCGATGCGGTGGCTCGACTCGGCGTCGCTCCATCCCGCGGCGACGTGGGTGGCGTATGCGCTGAGCGAGTACGACGCAGCAAGCGACGCCGACGTCGTCAACGTGTGGGTCAGCAGCATCGATTCCGGCGAGCACCGGCAAGTCACCTTTGGAACCGGGAGCGATGCGAGCCCGACCTGGTCACCTGATGGCGAGACGATCGCGTTCGTCTCGGACCGGGTGGAGGGCACGCCGCAGCTCTTCTTGCTTGACGCGACCTCGGAGGAGGCGAATCAGCTCACGTCGCTTCCCAATGGCGTCGACGGGGCTCCGGTCTGGTCGCCCGACGGACGCCGATTGGCGTTCACCGCAAGGCAACAGGACAGCGCCCCCGAGGATCCGACCAGGCCGTATCGGGTGACCCGCAGCGTCTACCGGTTCGACGGGCTCGGCTATGTCCACCGAGTCGTCAATGACATCTATGTCGCCGACGTGGGAACGGGCACCGTCGAACGGCTCACGGACAACGGCGCGGTCAACGGCAGCCTCACCTGGTCGCCCGATGGAGCGAAGCTGCTGTTCAAACGAAGCCTCGATGCCGACTCGTTCATGAGCGCCCGACCCAACGTTGCCATTGTCGACCTCGCGGGTAGCGAGACGACGGTGATCTCCAACGAGGACTTCGCCGTGAAGTCGGCGACGTGGCACAGCGATGGCGAGCGCGTCGTGTTCGCGGCCACGCCTCGGTCAAAGCCGAACGGGTGCAAGGCCGACCTCTATGTGACCGCGCTCGATGGTGGCGCTCCGGCCTGTCGAACCATCGCGTTACCGATGGGTGTTTGTGGGGTGCTGCAGGGCGACATGGCGTCGGGCGTTGACCTGATGCCATCGCTGATCACGGTGGCGCCCGACGGCGCGTCGGCGCTGTGCGAGGTTCAGCGAGGCGGAACCGTTGGGGTTGTCCGGGTCGCCCTCGACGGGCCCGAGCTCGTCGAGCAGGTCGTGGACGGCAACCGCTGCGTGCGGCTGGTCGATGTGTCGTCGGATCAATCGAAGCTGCTGGTCTCGGCGGCAGACATCAACCAGCCGATCGAGTTGCACGTCCACGATCTCGACACGGGTACCGAGCGGCCCGTCACCGCTGTGAACGGCGACCTCGTGTCGGCTCTCGACACGGCGACGATTCGACCGCTGACATTCACCGGGGCGGACGGGACCGAGGTCGAGGCCTGGCACGTCGCGCCGAACGGCGACGCAACTGCGTGGCCGACGGTGCTGAGCATTCACGGCGGCCCGCACCTGGGATTCGGGCACAACTACCGCTTCGACACCCAGATGCTGGTCGGCGCCGGGTTCGCGGTCTTGATGGTGAACCACCGGGCGTCGTCGGGCTACGACGATGACTTCGGCACGATCAACGGCGACTGGGGGAACCATGACTTCCATGACCTGATGCTCGGGGTGGACCACGCGATCGCCGAGGGTCTGGCGGACCCGGACCGGCTCGGCGTGTTCGGGCTGTCCGGTGGCGGCTACCTGTCGTGTTGGATCGTCGGCCAGACGGATCGCTTCAAGGCTGCGGTCCCCGAGAACCCAATCACGAATTGGATGAGCAGCTACGGCGTCGGCGATGTCAGCGTGTGGCTCGCCGTCGACGAACTCGGCGGGCACCCGCACGAGATCCCCGAGGTCTACGCCCGCTGCTCCCCCATCACCCACGCCCACAACTGCACGACGCCGACGCTGCTCATCCAAGGCGAGCACGACTGGCGCTGTACCGCCGAGCAATCCGAGCAGTTCTACACCGTGCTCAAGGTCAACGGCTGCGAGGTCGAGATGCTGCGTCTACCCGGCTCATCACACATCGGTGCCATCGCCGGCCCACCGGTGGTCCGGCGAGCCAAGAACGAGGCGCTGCTCGACTGGATGACTCGCCACGTCTGATTCGCCGCTGAGCTACTTGCAAGCTGATCGATGAGCTCGCCAAGGGCATAGATCGCGTGTCAACCGAAGGAGCAGCGACACCGTCTTCTGACAAATGGGGCAACCGGCCCCGGCGGACAGAAAGACATGGCGATGACAGCTTCAGCGAACGAGACACCCCAGGAACCCGGAACGGAACGAGCCGAATCGGAGGGTTCGGAGCCGACAAGTTTCCGAGAGGTGATCGCCGCAAGTACGCAGGCGCAGGCGCAGGCAGTTCGGACTCCACAGGAGCAGTGCGACTACCTGCATGGCGCAGTAGACGGCCACCTTGAGCGGCTCAAGGCGTCGAAGACCGATGCCCTCGATCCGTGCGAAGACCAATCATCCGGTTGCGGCTGCTCGGGCAGCCATGGAGCCGGCGAACCGAAGGTCGACCTGGTTGTCCTGATCGACACGAGCGGCTCGATGTCGACCAAGGCGGCTGCGGTTTCCTCAGCTGCGGCAGCGGCCATCGAAGCCGCCCAAGCTGAGTGTCCGACGGACCTTCGCATCGAATGGCTGGGGGTCGGCGGCACCTTTCCGGCGCCAACGAACTTCTCGCAGAGCTACCTCAGCTACTTGGCTGGGGTGGCTCCTCCCGGTTCGGTGTTTGCCGGTTCGGGCCACAACGAGGAGGGGGCCGACGCGACGGCCGACATTTCGCGCTACTTCGACTGGCGAGAGGACGCGTGCCGCGCCATCTTCTACATGAGCGACGAGCCACTTGAGAACGGCTTCGCTCAAGACGCTGCGGATGACGCCGCCACGAGCAACGCCATCGCCGAGGCGACGGCCAATCAGGTCACCGTCTTTACCCACCTCGTTGGCGGAACAGGTGCGTCCAACAACCCGGCAACGCGCCAGAACTTCAGCGACCTTGCCACCGCAACTGGCGGACGGGCCGAGCTCGGAGGTCGCGGTGACCTGACGCAATACCTGTCGCTCCTCAAGGACGTCATCTGCAACGCATGTGGCGG
>CAZEMU010000188.1:0-6138 GCA_964513315.1 uncultured Acidimicrobiaceae bacterium
GCAAAGCCACTCGATGTTGCGGTACTGCAAGAGCTTGCCGATCGAGAGGTCGGCGTAGTCGCGATCGAAGCTGTGCTGGAAGCCGCGGTACCGGTCGTCGACGACGCCGCCGATCACGTACCCGACATCGGTGGACCCGTTCGCCGGACCGGCCGCATCCTCAATCGCTCCATCCTCAACCGTGGCGAACATGACGCGGAGGCCACCGGACCGGGCGAACCGCTGGCTCATCGAGCGAGTGAAGAAGCCCAGGTCGGTACCGATCAGGCCGCTCTTCGCGTCGGTCTTCCAACTGCGTCGTTCGATCGCCAGAATTCGTTCGATCGTGTCGTTCACCTCGGGTGCAGCCGTCGGTGAGACCGCCTCGACCGAGATCCCGGCGGCTTGGGTGTCGCGCAGCGCGGTGCGCAGCGAACGCCGGAAACGGCTCGACCGCTTCGCGAGCCACGCGTCGAAACCTGCACTCAGGTCGCCGACGCACCGATCGGCGGTGTCGGTGTAGCCCACGGGGGCAAGGCGCTGGAGTTCCTCGAAGAGCGCACTCGCCGGATCCACCCCCGAGATCGACAACGCATAAAAGTCGAGCTGGGGGAGCAGGTCATCAATGATCTCACCGATCAATGCCTCGGGGTCGGGACCGACGAACGGCGTAGCGAACCCCCACACCGTGTCAAACGAGGTGAGCACCGGACCCTTCGGATTCTCGTGCTCAAGCAGCGCGATGATGCCGTGCCTGCCCCGCCACACCCGAGGCGTGCCGCCAGGAGCGAATGCAGCCGCAGCAGACAAAATCCAATGCGTCGTCGTGCAGACCGGATCAGCGCCGAGCCGACCAGCCGAACGAGCGACGAGCTCGTCATATTCGTCCTCGATTTCGGCGAACGGCACGACTTCCATGACGTGGTCATCGTTGTACGCCGAGGCCGACAAGACGCGGACGGTTCCCAACGCGAGCGTCGCCCATCGCGATCGCCGACCGCGGCTGGGTAGAGAAGCACGGCAACCGGTAACGTCGGAGATCGCACGAACATGCCGTCGACATGCGGTTGTCAGCGGTCCGCACTTCATTGGGAGCACTCATGGATCCGTCCTACAGCGAAGAAGCCGAGGCCTACCGGGAGAAGATCCAGGCATTCCTGGGCGAGCACCTTCCCGCCGACTGGCAGGGCATGGGCGGGCTGGGCGAAGAGCAGCTCGCGACCTTCATGGCCGAGTGGCGCGAGATCCTGTCCGCCAATCGTCTGCTCGCTCCGAGCTGGCCAGCCGAGTACGGCGGTGCAGGTCTGACAGCACTCGAAAAGGTCATCATGGCCGAAGAGTTCCAGAAGGCCGGCGTGCCAACCGGCGGCAGCAACGACGTGTTCAGCATCCAGATGGTCGGCAACACCATCCTCAACTGGGGCTCCGACGAGATGAAGGCCGAGTTCCTTCCCAAGATCATCGCCGGCGAATACGTCTTCTGCCAGGGCTACAGCGAACCCAACGCTGGTTCTGACCTCGCGGCCCTTATGTGCAAGGCCGAACTCGACGGTGACGAATGGGTCATCAATGGCCAGAAGATCTGGACGTCGGCGGGCATGTCCGCCAACTGGATCTTCGTGCTCACCCGCACCGACTTCACCTCGTCGAAGCACAAGGGCATCACGTTCCTGCTCGTGCCAATGGAACAGCCCGGCGTCGAAGTTCGCCCGATCGCCATGATGAGCGGCGAGAGCGAGTTCAACGAGACCTTCTTCACCGACGCTCGCACCGCCAAGGAAAACGTGGTCGGCGAAGTCAACGGCGGCTGGGCCGTCGCGATGACACTGCTCGGCTACGAGCGCGGCGAAGCTGCTGCGACCACGCCAATCGCCTTCCGCACCGAGCTCGACCGTCTGCTCGAAATGGCCAAGGAACGCGGCGTCGCCGACGATCCGGTCATCCGCCAGCGCCTTGCCTGGGCATACTCCAAGGTCGAGATCATGCGCTTTATGGGCATGGGCACGCTCACCCGCTTTGTGAACGGCCACCAGCCGGGACCGGCCGAGTCCCTGTTCAAGCTCTACTGGAGCGAGTACCACAAGGCCGTCACCGAGCTGTCCGTCGACATCCTCGGCGCCGACGCCATGTGGATCGAAGGACAGCGTCCGATGACGTCGTTCTCGACCGACCTGCCGGGTGCACCGAACAGCTCCGCCAGCTGGGTGGGCACGTTCTTCAACGCTCGAGCCGGAACGATCTATGCCGGCACCAGCCAGGTGCAGCGCAACATCGTCGGCGAGATGGTGCTCGGCCTCCCCAAGGAACCAAAGCCTCCCGCCGAAGCCGCGAAGGGGTAGTACGCCTTTCTCGCTGCGCTCGAAACGCTGCGATCGGTGAGGGCTCTGCGGTCCCCACCGGCGTTCGCTCGCTAGTCGCGGTTTGGCAACAACATCTCGAGTAGCGGGGTGGCCAGCAGGTCATCGAGCAGCTCGGCGAGCGCTTCGAGCGAGTCGAAGAGCGACGTCGCATGGTCGCGGCTCGGGTCGAGGTCATCGAGTAGCTCGATGCCCAGGAACATCGCGCTGATCGCATTGGCGATCTGTTCGGTTGGGACTGAACCTGCACCTGGGGCATCGGCGATAACCCGCTTGATCGTGTCGCCGACCATCTGGCTCCACGGCTCAAGCTCGGCGTAGAGCTTGGGCCCCATCTCTGCGTCGCCTGCGGCGCCCGCAAACGCTTGGGCCAACACCGTCATGTTGTCCGTGGTGGTGTCGTCGTGATGCAGATCGCGGGCGACCCGAATGAGCTCGGGGAGCGAGGTCGCTTCGGCCAGCTTCTGGCTGTGGTTCTCGATGCGACGGGCACTCATCTGGCCGACAGCGGCGATGATTGCGTCGTCGACAGAACCGAAGTGGTAGAAGATCAGCGCCTGGTTGAAGTCTCCGGTTCGGGCGATCGCCCGGGCGCTGGTGCCGACGATGCCTTCGGCCTTGAGCGTTTCGAGTGTCGCCGCGATGATGCGAGCCTTGGTCTCGTCGCCACTGGAACTCGGTTTGCGTTTGGCCTTGGCCACGTCGGCACCCATCGTGATCATCGGAGCTCCTCAGGCCGGGGCCGCAAGCCCCGGTTCAGGGCGTGTGGCCGGACGAGGAGTAGGAGGCGGCGGAACCGATGCGGTCGCTCCAGCGATGGGGGAGCAAGCACCGGTGCTGCACCGGGTCGGCGTCAGCATGCCTGACACTACTGACCGGTTGGCCGACAACGAGTGAAAGAACCGTTCCGCCATCGGCGCCAGGCTTCGCCCGCTCAACCGGTAGGACATCTGGTGCCAGCGCAGGGTGGCCCAGAGGCACATGATGAACGCTTGGGGACCGACCCACGCATGGCCACCATCGGTGATCACCATCAGCTCGATGCGGTACCAGGGGAGATCGCCGTAGCGGTCGTAGACCTCGGGGTCGCTCGAAGCAAGGAACCGAAGCTCGACGTGGGTCGGCTGTTTGATCAGGTAGTCGTGGCAGCGAACGCAGAGTTCGCAGTGATCGTCGTAGACCACCGTCAGGCGCCGCGGAGGCCAGCTCATGTCGGCGCCTGATGGTGGGGGTGCAGCGTGGCGCACGGGTTAGAACGTGGCTGCTGCAGTGAAGGCTGCGTCGCCCCGGGCCGGAGGCGGCGGGGGAACCATCGTGGTGATGGGCACCGGAACGCCGGCCGTTTCGGTGATGTTGCGACGGATCTTCCAGAACACGGCCATGTTGACGAAGTGGATGATGCCGAGGCTGAGCAGGAGCACGCCGAGCTTCTGGATCAGATTCTCGGTGGCGAGGAACTGGTCCGTGGTGAGCTCGGTGCGGCTGATCAAGAAGGCATAGCCGGTGTTCAGCATGAAGAACCCCGTCACCAAGAGGCTGTTGATGGCCTTGGCGATGCGGACGTTCTCGGGGAACAACTCGCTCAGGAACACCTTGCCGTGGCGGTGCAGGATCAGGGCGAGGCCAACCGTGAGGCTGACGGCGCAGATGGCGTAGATGGCGTAGTGCCCGGTCATGGGGGTTCTCCTTGGTTCGTGGGGCGCACCCGATCGCATTGTTGTTGATCAAGTGGATTGAGCAACTGCTCAACACCAAGAACACTAAGTTGAGCGAGTGCTCAAGTCAAGGAGTTTTCGAACCGGGGCGCGTCGATGGGCCGAGCGACGAGTGTTCCGCCACGCATGGAGTGTTTCGTCGCTCGGCCCATCAAGGTCCCGCCACGGCTTCCAGCATCATGTCGACATGTGCGGCGAAGACCCTGGCGGATCGACTCGTCATCGAGGTGAGCTGTGTGGGTGGCGGCGCTCGGGATACCGCAGCGCCCAGCACCTTACTGGATGTTGTATCCAGTGTCCACGGCAATTGTCTCTTTGACTAGGCTGCGTAGCGATGTCTGAGGGGTCCCATGTCTGAGGTCCGACGGCGCGTTCCCGCTGGCGAAACGCGGTCCATGCTGGTCGAGGCTGCGCTGGCATCCATTGAAAGCAATGGCGTTGCGGTCAACCTCGACTCGGTGAGCCTCGAAGAAATGGTCGGCCAGGCAGGCGTGCCTCGCTCGAGCGCATACGCGGCGTGGCAGCAGGTCGCAAAAGACGGCCAGACGCCGCAGGCGGTGTTTCGCCGAGAGGTGCTTCGTCAGGCATTGATCGGCGGGGGAGAAGGCGCTCGAGACAACCGGCCAATGATCGAGGCCGTCGTGCCGGTGCTCGAGCGCCGTGGCGAGTTCGATATCGCGGTACTCGCGGTCGAGATGATGCGCGTCGCGACCGCAGCCCAGTTCCACGATGCTCGCCACCGCCAGGGATACCGAACGAGCCATGCGCTTGCAGCCGCCTCGGTTTCGGTGCCCGACGACCAGATCGACGTCGAAGTGCTCGGCTGGTTACGCGACGCCGAACGGGCCTACGTGGACACGATGGCCGTGTCGTTCCAGCAATTCGCGGAGATGACCGAGGTCGTGCCCGCCCCGGACCTCGATGGCCCACTGTTTTGGCGCCAGTTCACAACCGCCGTGCTTGCGCTTGGCGAAGGCCTGTTTCCTCGGGTGTACACGGCCGATCCGGAGATCTTGTTCGGGATCGATGCAGGCGGCCTCGACGGGGTCGACCAAACGGGTGCCGAGCAGTCGAACGACACGGGGTGGACCCTCTTCGGCGTTGCAATGCATGCGCTCTACAACCGTTTCTTCGTCCCGGCATCAGACGAGGCCGGCTGCTAACTTCGATTCGATGTCGCCCCGAGCGGGGCTGAACGACGAAGGGAGAGACCGATGCGGCGAGCGTTTGCAACCGCCCTGGCGTCGCTCCTGCTTGCCGCGGTGCTCGCAACCGTGTTCGTCGCTGGCGTGGCCGTTGCCCCCGACGTTGCCGCCATCGAGGAATGCGACGTGGTCGTTCGTCCGAGCGACGAAATCACCGTGCGCAGCGGAGCCCAAGAGGTCATGCTCGCGTTCGATCTCGGAGCGAACACGGCCTCCTCGGTTCAAGCCCAGCAAGGCGTCACGCTGTTTCAGCTGACGTCGCGTGGATTCTCGGGCGAGGCGATCCAAGAGGTCAGCGAGTACTTCGCCTCCTTGCTTTCCTGGTACGACTTCTTGGCCCATCCATGCGCCGAGGCGTTGCCCTACACGGGGCCCTTCACCAATGTTCCCGAAATGGCTTCGGCGCCGTTTGGCTTCGGCGGGATCGACGCAATGCCCGGCCCCGCGTTCGTGATGCGATTCAGCCGCAGTGGCGACGAACCCGGCCACGACGCGGCGGAAGACGCCGTGGTGCCGGTTGTGTCTGCGTTTGCGGACCGTCCCGCTTTGGCCCACAGCGGTGGCGAGTCGGCGGTGTTGGCCTACTTCGGCGCAGGCCTGCTGGCCTTTGGGGCGACTGCGCTGGGTATGCGTCGATGGATGAGCGGACCCTTCGAGCGCTCCTGCAGATGATGCGGCAGATACGGCCCGACTGCTCACCGCGATTCGGCAATTGACAACGCAGCTTGCGGTCAGCTTCGCGCGTTCGGTGGCATTTCGACCTGCCAACGTGCCTGATTGAAGACAGGGGTGTTGTCCCTCGTCTACCCCAGATGCGAGACTAATGACGCAGCACTTCGCCGGGGAGTGCAGCACAAATCACAGAGGGGTAGCTGTGAAGAA
>CAZEMU010000189.1:0-6110 GCA_964513315.1 uncultured Acidimicrobiaceae bacterium
CAAAGAACCCCGCACGCCGAGAGGGTGCGGGGTTCGAAAGAGTTGCTTTTGGTGGGTGATGAGGGACTTGAACCCCCGACCCTCTCGGTGTAAACGAGATGCTCTAGCCAACTGAGCTAATCACCCGGGACAGGCCAGGCTAGCGGGCCCGCGCCGAACCGACCCCTGGTTTAGCGACGGAATTCGATGCTCGTCACGTGTCCCTATGGTCGAACTCCGATCTCTGACGCTGTGCGTGACCGGAGCGACGTCGCTCGCTCACGGGGCACGCCTACGATTTGGTCTGTGAAAGCAGCGCCCGCCTCGGCATCGGTCGGTGCTCTTGACGCGCCGGCGCAGATTCGCCCGCTGCTCAAGGGCTGGTCGCACGTGCTTGCGGCCATCGCCGCCATCGTGTTGTGCCCGATCCTGATCGCCCTCGCACCTCCAGGCACCCGAGCCGCGGCGGCCATCTTCAGCGCTTGTGTCATCGCACTCTTTGCTATCTCGGCGACGTACCACGTCATCGACTGGAAAGGCTCGGCGCTCGCGTTCATGCGCCGTCTCGACCATTCGATGATCTTCGTTGTCATCGCAGCCACCTACACACCGATCGCCGTCGTTGCGCTGCCCGAGTTCCAAGGCCGCCTGATCCTGGCCGTCACCTGGACGGGCGCGATCGGGGGAGCGGTGCTCCACCTGTTCTGGCCCGATGCACCCCGCAAACTCCTCGTCGGCCTCTACCTAGCGGTCGGCTGGGCGGCGCTGCTTGTCATCGTCGACATCTGGCGAGAGCTCGGCGTCGCTGGGTTCACGCTTCTCTTGGCCGGCGGACTGATGCACTCGATCGGCGGCGCAATCTACGCTCTGAAGCGCCCCGACCCCTGGCCGACGATCTTTGGCTTCCACGAGGTCTTCCACCTGTTCGTTATCGCTGGCATCGCCTGCCACTACGTGGTCATCGCCTTTTTCGCCTTGCGCTAACCGACGACGTCGGCTGTGCTGGCCGGGTGTCCAACACCGCTCGACGCGCCCGTCACGTCGCACAGCTCGATGGCTACGAGACCGGCGCCGATGCGCACCTTCGGGCAACCGAGGCGGCCCTCGCGGCCGCAGCCGACGCGACGGTCGTTGTGCTCGTCGAGGGCATCAGCGACCAAATCGCCGTCGACGCAATGCTCGCCCGCAGCGAGCGCCGTCTCGACCATGACGTCGTGGCGGTGCCGATCGGGGGAGCGCAGGCGGTCGACAACGCGCTCGCCAGATTCACCGAGCGAGACGACCTGACGGTGCTCGGTCTCTGCGACCACGCCGAGGCCAACTTCTTCGCCGACGCATTTGCGGCGCACGGTTTCGATGGCAACTACTTCGTGTGCAACCCCGACCTCGAAGCCGAACTCATCGCCGCATTCGAACCCCACGAACTCGAGGTGATCATCGCGGCCCAGGGCGAGCTGAAGTCGCTGCGCATCATGCAGAAGCAGGCCGCGTGGCGCGAGCGCCCCTTCGACGAGCAGGTCCATCGCTGGATCCGAGCGCGAGCACTCCGCAGCAGTCGCTACGCAAGCGTGTTGATCGAAGCGGCGAGCAAAGAGCGGCTGCCCCCGCCGCTGCGGGAACTGATCGCTCGAATCTGAACTGTCGACTCTGACTACTCGAATCTGATCGCGGACCGCGAGCGACGCCGAGGCATCGACCAGACTGGCGACAGTGACCGCCATCATCGACCGCTTCCGAAACGAAGAGAAGCTGTTCGTGCTCTGCGGGGCAACCTTCATCGTGATGGCGGGCCAAGGCATCGTCTCACCCGTGCTTGCGCTCTATGCCAAAGAGTTCGGCGTCGGCACCACGATGGTCGGGCTTACGGTCACCGTCTTTGCGATCGCTCGACTGATCGTGAACATCCCCGCGGGGATGCTCGCCGACCGGTTCGGACGCCGCGTGATTCTGGTCGGCGGGCCGATCATCACCGCCGTCGGCATGATCGGCAGCGGCTTCGCCGACAACATTTGGACCTTGCTGGCGTGGCGTTTCGTCGCTGGGGCCGGGTCGGCGTTCTACATGAGCGGGGCGATGGTCTACCTGATCGACATCGCCCGACCAGACCAACTGTCGCGCTACGTCGCCACCAACCAGTGGGCCCTCAGCCTGGGCGTCGCGATGGGGCCCGGGCTCGGCGGGCTCGTCGCCGAACGCTGGGGACTGGGCGCTCCGTTCTTCGTCGTCGGCATCACGGCGCTTGTCGCCGCTACCTATGCGATGTTCCGGTTGCCGGAGACGCTCGATCGCGCCGGAATGGACGCATCGCGCGAAGAAGCGCAACAGGCAACCGAGCGAGGCGACACCGATGCCGCCGGTCCAGCATCGGTACGTGAGCTCGCCCTAAGCCGACCGTTCCTGCTGCTCGCGCTCGTCTCGATGACGATCTTCATGACCCGAGGCGGCACACGAGGCACCCTCATGCCGCTACGAGCCGACGGCGCGATCGGCTGGGGGCCACGCGAGATCGGCCTCGTGTTCACGCTGACCGGGGCGCTCACCCTGTTCACGCTCATGCCGGCCGGCCGGGCATCAGACTCGATCGGACGTCGCTCCGTGATCTTGTTCTCGGGGGTGTTCGCCGGCATCGGCGCACTCGTTGTCGCCAGCTCGGCGACTGCGATTGCGTTCGTGCTCGGCAATGTCGTCATGTCTCTCGGCACTGGTACCGCCGGACCAGCCCCCGCAGCATTCGTCGCTGATATCACCCCGGCACACATGCGAGGCGTGCTGATCGGGCTCTATCGAAGCGCGGGCGATGTCGGCATCATCCTCGGCCCGGTGCTGCTCGGCTGGCTCAGCGACCTGACCTCGATTGCGTTCGCGATGCGAGTCGGAGCAGTGCTGGTGGCAGGTGCTGCACTGCTGTTCTTCATCGGAAACGCCAGCCATCCCGCCGCAGGTCGCCAGGTCGCATCGACCTAGCCCAACACGACCATGCCGGACTTGACGAACTTCTTACGAACCGCTGTCAGAACACAGGCGACGCCACGCGCAGCATGAGCGACATGAAATCTTCTGCTGCCAATGTGTTGGCTTGTCTGTTCGCCGTCCTGCTGCTCGCTGCCGGGTGCAGCGCGTCTGACGACGGCGTATCGGACGCCGCTCTTGAGACTGCGACGACGGCGGTCGCCGACGTCGAGCCAACACCGGCCGCCGAGGTGCCAACCACAGAGCCGGTCACCCCAGCTCCGGCAACAGAGCCGATAAGTGAACCGGATGTTGAGGTCGACGCCGAGCCAGCAAGCGAACAACCGTCTGCTGACGAACCCGATCCGACCGACGATGCGGCCAGTGATGGGGCCAGTTCGGACCCCGAGGCATCAACCCCGACCGCAGTTCCGGCAACAACAGCCGAGTCCGTCGCGGTCGCGAACGCTGACTATCTGGGTGACTACACCTACATCGATGATGGCTTCGGCACCATCGTGACGGTTGCCGTCGATGGCGCAACCCGCACGATTGCTTCGAATGCGTTGCCGAACCACGACACGGGCGAGTTCCCGAATGCCGGCAATCCCAACACGATCAGTGAGCAAGACAAGACGTGGAGCTACACGACGACGCCGACCTATGTCGGAACGCCGAGCTTTGCCCGGGAACCGGGTGTCGCCCTCAACGGTGTGAAGTTCGAGCCAGACACTGCCGAGCGGGTGAACTGCGTGACAGGCGAGGAGTACCGCATCGAAGCCCTGCAGGACACCTTTGACCTGGGTCTGGACTTCAACAACGCCCACGTGCAGCCCACGGGCGAGTACCACTATCACGGTGTGTCAGGCCTGCTCGTCGAGGCCTATGCCAGCGACGAAGACCTGGTCCTTGTCGGCTTCGCCGCCGACGGCTTCATGATGTACTACTCGAAGTCCAGTGCGTACGACAGCAGCTACACGCTCGCTACCGAACCTCGTACCGGCACCGATTGCACCTACCGCAACAACACCGTTGACGTCGACGCCACGACGCCCGATGGGACCTATGCCAGTGACTGGCTCTATGTCGATGGGCTGGGCACGCTCGACGAGTGCAACGGCATCTTCATCGACGGCACCTATGCCTACCTCGTGACCGAGGAGTACCCATTCATTCCTCGCTGCCTCATGGGTGAATACAGCGGAGCCGGCGGTCCTGGCGGCGCAGCACCGGGTGGCGGCACGCCCGGCGCCGGTCAAGGCACCGCTGGTCAAGGTGCCGCAGGCCAAGCAGGCCCGGGTGGCGGTGCTCCTCCCGACCTCGATAACGCGGCATCGTTGCTCGGTATCGACCGGTCGGAGCTCGAAGCGGCACTCGGCACGCCACCGCCAGACCTGGCGGCCGCAGCCGAAGCGCTCGGTATCACCGAAGCCGAGCTCCAAGCCGCACTCTTCGGTTAGCCCGCCGGGTCGCACCGGCCGCACGAGCCGACCAGCGCCGCGGCAATGGGGCACCGGTTTCTTGGAAGCGGTTCCGGCGGGCCATCATCGAGGCATGACAGACGTGATGCATGCGGCGAAGCCGACCCCTGTCGAGGAGCTCGATCATGAAGCGATCATCATCGGCGCAGGCGTTGCTGGGATCTACCAGATCAAGCGGCTCACCGATCTCGGCATGAACGCCACGGTGCTCGAGTCGAGCGCCGACCTGGGCGGCACCTGGTGGAACAACCGCTATCCAGGGGCCCGGTTCGATTCCGAGAGCTACACCTATGGCTACTCCTGGAGCCAAGAAGTCCTCGACGAATGGCACTGGACCGAACGGTTTTCGCCTCAACCCGAGACCCTCAAGTACCTGAACTTCGTCGCCGACAAGTTCGACCTGCGCCAGTACATGCAGTTCGGCTGTCGCGTCGAGTCCATGCAATGGGACGACCACGCCCACACCTGGACGCTGCACCTCGACGACGGCCGCAGCATGGTCACCCGGTTCGTCTACACCGCGTTCGGGCTGCTGTCGGTACCGACGCTTCCTCGCATCGAAGGCATCGACGACTACCAAGGCCAGGCCTGGCACCCCCACGACTGGCCCCATGAGCCCGTCGATCTGACCGGCAAGAAGGTCGCCATCATCGGCACGGGCGCTACTGCGATCCAGATCATCCCCGAGGTCGCCAAAGAGGCCGAGCACCTCTACGTACTGCAGCGGCGGCCGAACTGGGCGGCCCCGTTACACAACTCGGTCATCGACGACGAGGAGATGGCCGACATCCGGGCTCGCTATGACGAGATCTTCGCCAAATGCGCCTCGACTCCAGGCGGCTTTGAACACGGCCCAATCGACCTGAGCTTCTGGGACGCCACCAAAGAGGAGCGGATCGAGATCTGGGACCGGCTTTACGAAGGCGCGGGTTTCGGGATCTGGTTGTCGCACTTTCGCGAGATCTTTCTCGACGAACGGGCCAACGCCGAGTTCTCCGAGTACATCGCCGAGCGGACCCGGGAGCGCATCAACGACCCCGTGCTGGCCGAGAAGCTCATCCCCAAGGACCACGGCTTCGGTATCCAGCGGGTGCCGCTCGAAACGAACTACTTCGAGACCTACAACCGTGACAACGTGACGCTCGTCGACCTCGCAGAAGCACCGATCGAGCGCATCACGAAGACCGGCGTGAAGACCAGCGACGCCGAGTATGACTTCGACATCATGATCTATTCGACCGGCTTCGACGCCTTCACCGGCGCCTATGACCACGTCGACATCCAGGGCGTCGACGGTCAGCGCCTGGCCAACAAGTGGAACGACGGCCCGGTCACGCTCTATGGGATCCTCGTCAGTGGCTTCCCGAACATGATGATGGTGCCCGGCCCGCAGTCGGCGGTGGTGAACTTCCCCCGCACGGTCGAGACGACGGTCAATTGGGCGACGCCGCTGATGGAGCACGCCCGGGCGCATGGCCACACCAAACTCGAAGCGAGCGCTGATGCGGAACAAGCGTGGTTTGATGAGTGCGTTGGCTGGTACGACCGCATGCTGATCAAGAACAGCCAGCACTGGATGACCGGCTACAACTCGAACCTGCCGGGCCATGAGTTCGGCAACACTCGCTACAACGTCTACAACGGCGGCGGGCCGCGGTATCAGCGGATCATCGACGAGGCTGAAGCCGCTGGCTATCCGAC
>CAZEMU010000190.1:0-2534 GCA_964513315.1 uncultured Acidimicrobiaceae bacterium
TCGCCGAGGTTAGAGCCGGGCGCCTCTACGACCCGACGTTGACCTTCCAACTCGAGAACGGGTTCGAGGCAGTGTGCGCCCTGGCTGACTACATGGCCGACCCGGCCGTCGACTCGTGGGCATCGCTGATCGTCTGGCACAACCCCGACTACCAACCGCCGAACAGCCACCCATAGAACGGCACGGAACAGACCCACGGCCGAGGGGTCGGCCGACCAAGGTAGTTCTTCGCTCGCCGACGCCGTCGTTCACCTCGGCAAAAGCGTCAGGTCGACCTCACGACCCAAGATCCGCCGAGCCTCACGCACGCCCGAACCAATCGCACCTTCGACGAACCCGGCGTGTAGCCGGTCGGTCGCTTCGCCTGCGAACAACACGCGGCCAGCGACGGGGGCCGCGAGCTTCTCGTAGTCGTCAGCGGAGACGCCGATCGCCGGCGTGGAGTAGCTACCGAGTGAGAACGGATCGACACCCCACCCGGTGACGTGCACTGCGGTTGGCGCTCGATAGGTATCGGGGAAGATCTCCTCAAGCACCTCGCCTGCCCGCTCGATGAAGGGCTGAGGATCGGTGGCCATGGCCTCGACCTGTTCGCCGGTCAGGAACGCCACCAGGGTTGGGCAGCCCGCTGAAGTTGTCGCGTCGACAAAGGCCGGGAACTCCCCGAGCACGTCCGAGATGTAGAACAACGAGCGAGGCTTGTCGGTCTTCGTCCGCCAGAAGGGCCGTTCGAACATCATGATGATCTTCTCGACCGTTCCGACGCCGACGTTTTCGATGCCAGCCAGCTTGGTGTCCGGCAGCGGCGGGTCGAAGGTGATCGCTTGCGCTTTGAGCACACCCAACGGCACGGTGACGATGACGTGGGAGCCCTGGTGGGTGCCATCCGCCGTGACGACCGAGACGCCGTCGTCGCCGTAGCGGATCGACTCGACGACCGATGCCAACCGGACGTCGAGGCCATCGGCAAGTCGGTCGACGAGCTTGGCGAAGCCGCCGATGATGACGTCGTCGTTTGCGGTGACGTCGGCTGGATTCAGTGCGAACGAATGGGGGGCGAGGCCCTCTGCCTCCTTCGCCGAGGCGAGGTCGACCAGCGTGCGCAGGAGCGACCGGAAGTAGCGCCGGTTCGTGCCACTCCGGACACGAGCGATCTCGCCATCAAAGCGCTCTGCCAACGAGCGCTCGCGGTGCGTCACACTCGGGCTCTCCCTGCTGTACCGGCGCATCACGAGAGCCGATCGCAACAGCGGATAGATGATCCGTACCGGGTGAACGTCCTTGCCTGCGATCTTGTCGAACACCTTTAGCGCACGAGGGTCGACGAGATCGTCCCGTCGCGTTTCGAGACCCGCCTGGGCAACGAGCCGGCACAGCGGGTTGGACGGTGCGTTGTGAACCCAGTTCGCACCTTCATCGACAATGCCATCACCGACGGTGATCGTGTTCAGCCGACCACCGACCCGGTCCCGCCCCTCGACGACAACCACCTCACAGCCCGCATCGCGAAGCACGCGGGCGGCCGACAATCCAGCCGCGCCTGCGCCGACCACGATCACCTTGAGATCAGCATCACTCGTCGCGCCTGAGGGCACGTCGTCGAAGAACGACGTCTCGGGTTTCGCCTTGCGCCACGAGACCACGATCAGCCTCGGTCTCTCTTCTGGCCTGCGACGAGAACGGATGGGTCGTAAAACCCGAGGCCGCCGTCGCCGTAGTCCATCGAGAATCCAAGGCGATCGCGAACGGCTTCCGGCAATGCAAAGGCATCGGCCGCTGGCATCGAGAGATGTTGGTTCTCTTCCTGCCTCAGCCAGCCGAGCGTGTAGGTCAGCACGATCCCGTAGCGCCAGTCATCGGCGGTCACATTGGCGCCACCACCATGCAACGTGCCGCCCAACCAGAACAGCACCGAGCCGACGGGCATCTCGGCGCGGACGATCTCGGCCGGTTCCGCAACCCGATCGGCGCTCCATCGATGGCTGCCAGGGACGAGCTGCGTACCGCCGTTCTCGACAGTGAAGTCCGACATCGCCCACATGCTGGCGAGGATCAAGTTCGGCCGAGGAACCGGAAAGTAGGGGAAGAGATCCTCTTCACGATGGAGGACCTGATCGCGAGCCCCGGGTCCGATCTCGAGCGCGGCGCTCACGTTGAGTTGCCACTTGGTGCAGTTGGTGAGCAGATGCCGATCACCGAGCTGCTCGGCAACCGGGTGCATCATCAGCTCGCGCATCGTCGGAGATCGATGCATCAGTGCGATCACTCGATGGGTCTTCCCCGGGTAGAAGTCCTCCGGGTCATCCTCAGCTGCCGGAGCTGCCTCGACGAAGTCGGCAAGCTCTGCTCTCACGCTCGCGCAGGCCTCACCGTCCGCCATTCCATGCACGACGAGACAACCGGCATCGTCGAGCGCTTCGTACATCACGTCGGGATCGGCATCGGCCCGACACTCGGGAATGACAGCTGACATGGCGTCTCCTTCTCTCAACCGAACCGCTCGCACGGACCGCCATCACATAAGAGCTATTGCA
>CAZEMU010000190.1:2634-5991 GCA_964513315.1 uncultured Acidimicrobiaceae bacterium
ACTGCACTGCATGCCCAAGATCGTCGACCACGATGAACGCCGCGCCACGATCTCGACCGCGGCGGCCGATCTCATTGCCGAGGTGGGCATCGAAGCCACCACGATGAAAAAGATCGGCACCCGAGCTGGTCGGACGACCGGCGCAGTGACGCACTACTTCGCCGACAAGGACGACGTCGTGCTCGCAGCGCTGCTGCTCGCCGACGGTTCGATACAGCGCCGATTCACCGCCGCACTCACCACCACCCCCAACCTGGTGGAGGCGCTACTCGCCGCTCTCCCAAACGACGTCGAATCGCGCCGCGATTGGCGCGTGTGGCGCGTATTCAGCGACTACGCCACTCGTTCCGACTCGCTCTTGATGCAGTATCGGGCGTCGAGTGCTTCTTGGCTCGACACCGCTACCGAGATGGTCGCCAGCCACGCCGGATGCAGCTTCGACCAGGCCCGACTCGACGCGGAGATGCTTGTCGCTGTGGTGGATGCCATCGGCGACGAGGCAAGCGTCGATCCGGACAGCTGGCCACCCGAGCGGCAACGCGAACTCCTCGAACACTGCTTCGCCAAGATCGGTCGGGCGACATGAGCGTCGTGGAGCGCATCGAAGCTGCGGCCTATCGGGTGATGAACCCCGTCATCACCAAGGTCTTGCGATCACCCCTGCACCGCATGGCGAGCGGCAACGTCGCACTCCTGCACTTCCGCGGTCGAAAGAGTGGCCGTGAGTTCGTGACACCGCTCAGCTACGTGCAGGATGGACAGACCGTTTGGTTCCTGTCCGCCCACAGCACGAATTGGTGGAAGAACTTCCGAGACAGCGATGCGCCGGTCTCCATCGAGATCGCAAGGAGGACGGTGGAGGGAACCGCCCATCTCTGGGACGGAGACTCCGACGAACTCCGCAAGCACGTGCATCGCTACCTGTGCGCTCTCCCCCGAGACGCCAAGGTCTATGGGATCAGACTCGACGAGAACAAGCAGCCAATCGAAGCGAGCCTCGCCAAGGTCTCGCCGACGCTGGTCATGGTCGAGGTCGAACTCACCGAGTACGCAACGTGAAAGTTGTGATCATCGGGGCCGGAGCCGCAGGAATCACCGCCGGCCACCTGCTCGCTGAGCGCAGCGTCGAATTCGAGATACTCGAGGCAGGCCCGGTGCACGGCGGACGGGTACGCAAGATCGATGACTTCGTCGACTTCCCGATCGACCTCGGAGCCGAGTGGATCCATCAGTGGATCCGCGCCAGACCAGCAGCGTTCACCGCACTCCTCGACGGCAACGACCCGAGGTTTCCAACGTTCGTCGACCGACCTGAGACGATGCTGGTCTGGCGGAAGGGCGAACTGCGTGAACCGTGGTGGCTCCGATTCTTGCCGACCCCGACCGACCTAAAGTTCGCCGACTCGACCTGGTTCGATGCTCTGGACTCGCTCGCTACACCCGAGGTCCTCGAGCACATCCGCTTCAACTGCCCCGTGACAGCCATCGACTACCGAAACGACACGGTCGTGGCCACGGATGCGGCGGGCTCGACTCACACCGGTGACCGAGTGTTGGTCACGGTGCCCATCGCAATGCTCCAGCAGGAGACGATCCGCTTCCAGCCCCCTCTCCCTACCGACAAGCAGGCCGAGATACGGAAGGAGGCGATGCCCGGGGGCCTCAAGGTCTTCATCGAGTTCTCCGAGCGCTTCTACCCGGACATCGTGAACATGGGCTGGCCCTTCGGGTTCTCCGTGCAGAGCGTGCTTGACGAGTGCGTGTACTACAACGCTGCTCTCGGGAAGGACAGTCAACGACACGTGCTCGGGCTCTTCACGCAAGGATCGAAGGCCGAGCGGTACACCGCGCATGAAACGGATGAGTCGCTGTTTGCCTTCGTGCTGGCCGAGCTGGACGAGATCTTCGACGGCAAGGCATCGCAGTACTACCTCCAACACGTTGTGCAGGACTGGAGCCGAGAGCCGTTTATCGGAGGCTCGTACTCCCAACGCAGGGCGTCGGCCAAGAAGCTCGGCGCACCAGTGGCGGGAACCGTGTTCTTCGCAGGCGAGGCCATGAACCCGAACGGCAAGACCATTGCCGTCCACGGCGCCTGCGAATCGGCCTACGCCGCCGTCGAGGCCATGCTCTCGCCCACCCACACCTGATTTCACCGCCAGCATCGACCAGATTCGACCGTCTCGGTCGCCGACCCAAGGATCACCAAATGACCGTTCATCCACTCGAACCCGCCGCTGCGAGCGAGCTGTCCGAAGCCGTCGAGCTACTCCGAGCAGCAGAGGCGCTCAGCGACCGAGCGTTCTTCACCTTCGGCCACCGCGTCGAACCGGGACGCGATGCGCTCCGACAGGCTCGCGATGGAGGAGCGGTCGAGCGAATCATCAGCCTCGTCGGTCACGACCCGAGTCGAGGCAAGAGCTTCGACACCCGAGTGTCGATAGGCGGTCACAAGACCTTGCCGATCTGAAACACCCCAGTGCCCGAGTCGATGGCGTCGATGCCACGAAGATACAGATCCTCGCATTAGGACGATGGCGCTCGCGCTCTCCTCCGATCCAGCAGCTCCAGATTCGAGGGTATGACGCCGTTCTAACGCACTACGGTCTCTGGCATGCAGGTGATCGGTGCTGGATTCGGTCGAACAGGCACGTTGTCGCTCAAGAGCGCTTTGGAAGACCTCGGGTTCGGGCCCGCCTATCACATGCAAGAGGCCATGAGCAGGCCTGCTCATGTTCGGCAGTGGCTCGACTACGCCAACACCGGAACAACGAACTGGGATGAGCTGTTTGCGAAGTTCAGCTCGGGAGTCGACTACCCGGTTTGTTGCGTGTGGGAGGAACTTGCGTCTCACTACCCAGACGCAAAAGTCATCCTGACAGTGCGAGACCCAGAGCTTTGGTGGCAGAGCACCAACTCGACCGTCTACGGCTTCCGTTCAGCGTTCGCCCCATGGTTCCGTCGAGCCGTCCCTGCGGCTGATCGCTTCGTCGACATGGTCGAGCGGCTCGTATGGAGCGGGTTGTTCGATGGGCGCTTTGACGACCGCGATCACGCTATTGAAGTCTTCAATCGTCATGTCCAAGAGGTTCGCTCGAGCTGCCCGCCAGAACGGCTCCTTGTGTTTAACGTCGCTGAAGGATGGGATCCACTCTGCGCGTTTCTCGATGTGCCGGTACCGGATAAACCGTTCCCCCATCTGAACGATGCGGCAGTGACACGACGAGCAGTCTTCACAGTGCGATGGGGAACCCGAGCGATCCCTTTGGTTGCTGCCACTGCAATCGCCGCCTTCGTCCTAAAGGCGATCCTCTGAAGAGGCCGTCGACGGCCTCACCTGACGGCTAGGCCGGAGTT
>CAZEMU010000191.1:0-2726 GCA_964513315.1 uncultured Acidimicrobiaceae bacterium
GGCCGATCGGTAGAGGTGCTGGAAGCTCGTGACCGCGTCGGCGGCCGGCTCCTTGGGCATCGCCACGGCGATGCTCGTTTCGATCTCGGCGCAACCTGGTTCTGGCCCAACGAGCCTCGGGTCCAAGCGCTCGCCGCTCGGCTTGGGCTCCGCCTGCACACCCAATATCTCGCCGGCGATGCACTGTTTCACCAACCCGGCACGGCGCAACGGATCGACGGCAATCCACTCGACACGACCTCGGGTCGCTTCAGCGACAGCGGCCAGGACCTCGTCGAATCGCTGGCAAATGAGCTCGCCCCACAGACCATTCGACTCGTTGCTGCCGTGGATCGAATCGAGTACGACGGAAATGGCCAGAACCTGGTCGTCTCCCACGGCGCCAACACGACGACCGCCGCGCACGTCGCCCTTGCGGTGCCACCCGCACTTGCTGCGGCAAAGGTTGCGTTCGAGCCCGAGCTGCCCGAGCGACTGCGCGGTCTGATCGAGGTCACGCCAGTGTGGATGGGCGCCATCGCCAAGGTCGTTGCGATCTACCCGACGCCGTTCTGGCGGGCGCACGGTCTTGCCGGAGCGGCGATCAGCCACCTCGGCCCCATGCGCGAGATCCATGACATGAGCGGACCCGACGGAAGCCCGGCAGCGCTGTTCGGCTTCGCTCCTGGCCAGATCGGCGAACCGACAGCAACGCCAGAAGCCTGCCTCGCCCAGCTCGTTGAACTGTTCGGACCCGAAGCCGCGGAGCCAAGCGAACTCGTCGTGCACGACTGGCGAGCCGAGCCATGGACATCACCACCAGGTGTCGAGCGGCTGACTGCCTACCAGCTCTTCGGCCACGATCTCTTCGCTCAGCCCGTATTCGACGGTCGGCTGCACTGGTGTTCGACCGAAACCGCGATCGAAGCACCCGGACATATCGAAGGCGCCCTCGCCGCAGCCGAACGAGCTGCCCGCTCCATCCTCGACACGAAAGCAGTCTGATGACCACCCCCACCTTGACCGAGCTCTTGGCCGAGTACGACCGCTCGATTGCCTGGACCCGTGCGCTGCACGCCGACCTGACACCAGACGAGATCGTGTGGCGCCCGCACGAGGAGTCGTCCGCGATCGGCTGGCACTTGGGTCACCAAGCAGCGGTCGCCCACTTCATGGTCCGCAACCTCACTGCGGCCGAGCCGAGCCCTGACCCAGAGCTCGATGGCCTCATGGATTCAGCGACCGCCGAAGCGGCCCGAGGTGACCTCCCCGAGGTCGACCGACTGCTCGACTACCGCGATGTGATCGCAGAGCGTGTCCGGTTCCGCATCGGTCAGATCGACGGGGGCAATGTTGGCGCCCCAGCTCAGCTGCGCATCATCGCGGCCACGCTGATGACGGCCGTCGTCAACCACGAGTACCAACACAGCAAGTGGATCGGCGAAGTTCGGGCCGAAGCGCACGGCAAAGAGGTCCCGCCGCTCCCCCAGTCAGAGTTGTTGTCCGTCATCGACGGCTACTGCGTACTGGGTTAGCCCAAGTCGTAGCTGGCCGTCGTACAGCCGACAGCGAAGATCGGGATCGGCTCGTAGTGATGCACCGTGCCGGCCGAACCCGCAGCCGCACCGCTGACGGTAATGAAGGTGCGGATCTCGAAACCGCCTTGGCCCGCGTCGGCATAGACCTGAGCGTCGTCGTAGTCGAGGAGCGCATCGCGGTCGTTGCGGGCCCAGCGATCAAGGAAGTCGCGGTCCCACGCCTCGTTGATCTTGCCGCTGTCCGGGGTGGCTGGCCAGTGTGAGATGCCACCGGTGCCGACGAGCGCGATGCGCTCAGGCACCGAATCGGCGGCTCGACGAAGCGCTTCGCCGAACGCGTAGGCGCGGTGCAGCGGTGTCAGCGGTGGACCTTGGCAGTTGATGTTGACCGGGATGACCGGCAGGTCGAAGTTTGGCGTGAGGAACGACAGCGGCACCGCGATGCCGTGGTCGAAGAGCCACTCTTCGGCGTAGGCGACGTCGACGGTCTGCATGACTTCGCGGATGAGCCGCTCGCTGAGGTTGCGGTTGCCGGGTGCTTCGAACTTGTCGATGCCGAGCCAGGCGGGGTCTTCGATCGGGCCGTGGTAGAAGTCGGCCATGCCAATGGCGAACGTCGGCATGTTGTTCATGAAGAAGTTGGCGAAGTGCTCGGCGGCGATCACGATCAGCGCATCGGGCTTGGTGGCTTCGATGGCGGCGCGCTGGTCATCCATGGCGGCGTAGAGCGCGTCTTTGGCGGCGGGGTCGGCCTGGTCGGCGCGGCCGCGGATTCCGGGGGCGTGGCTGCAGACACCTGCGTAGACGAGTGGCATGGTTCCTCCTCAAACGAACGGGTGTCAGGCACCGTTCGTTTCATCATTGTCGTTCTGTTGGCGAAGCCGGGCGTTGTGGGCGTCGACGCCCTCGTAGCCGGTCATCGCATAGACGCCTTCGCGGACCGGGCCGTGCTCGTCGATGCCGTCGCGCATGCGCTGCAGGTAGTCGGCCCATTCGATCTGGTGGAACGCGGCGAAGTGCATCAGGATCTGGCCGTTGACGCCCAGGTGGAACAGCTTGCCGATGTCGGGCGCAGTGAGTGCCTCGACTTCTTCGTCGGTGAGTGTGAACCCGTCGAGCGAGGCGTGCCGGTCGGCCGTGTAGGCCTGCTGCACCGCCGGACTGCGATTCAGCTCATAGAGAAACTTCTGGACGTAATACAGGCTCATG